>JBBSTR010000140.1:0-3846 GCA_038235705.1 Mycobacteriales bacterium | reverse complement strand
CTACGACGCGATCAAGACGATGCTCGAGCTCGAGGTGCCGAACCTGCACGAGCTGGAGCTCGACCGGGTCATCGCGTACGGCCACACCTGGTCGCCCACCCTGGAGCTGGCGCCCGAGGTGCCGATGTTCCACGGGCACGGTGTCAACATCGACATGGCGTTCTCCGCGACGATCGCGGAGCAGCGCGGCTACATCACGGTCGCCGACCGTGACCGGATCCTGGGCGTGATGAGCCGGATCGGTCTGGCGCTCGACTCGCCGTACCTGACGCCCGAGCTGATCCGTAAGGGCACCGAGTCGATCACGCAGACCCGTGACGGCAAGCTGCGAGCAGCGGCGCCCCGCCCGATCGGCACCTGCTTCTTCATGAACGACATCGAGGACGACGAGCTGGACCAGGTCCTGAAGGTCCACAAGGAGCTGGCTCAGGACATGCCGCGCCGGGGTGACGGTGTCGACATGTGGATCGCGCCGACCGAGGACGAGGCACGCCTGGCGGGGGTCTGACGGTCGTGACCGTCACGCCTGCGCGGCACGCGTCGCCACGGCCGGTGACCCCGGTCGGGATCGCCGCCCTCAGGCTCGCGTCGCTGGCGGATCGACTCATCGACGCCGGCAGCGAGCTGGCCGAGGACGCGCAGGCCGTGTCGGCGCTGGTCGGCGGGCTTGACGGCTATCTGACCGCCTGCACCAGCCCGGAGTCACCCGCGCTGGCGGAGCTGGCTCGCCGAACGGCAGGGCACGACTGGTCCGTCCGGCCCGAGACCTCGGTGTTCCTGGAGCAGGAGATGCTCTCCGGGCACGTCGAGGGTCAGGTGCTCAAGACCCTCGTCCGCCTGGCCCGCGCCCGGCACGTGCTCGAGGTCGGCATGTTCACCGGCTATTCGGCGCTCGCCATGGCCGAGGCGCTCCCCGAGGACGGGGTCGTCGTAGCGCTCGAGCTGGACGCCGAGGTCGCCGGCTTCGCGCAGGCTTGTTTCGACGAGTCCCCTGACGGGTCCAAGATCGCCGTCAAGGTCGGGCCGGCGCTCGACTCGCTGGCCGAGCTGGCCGGTGAGGTTTTCGACCTGGTGTTCATCGATGCTGACAAGCCGGGCTACCTGGGCTACCTCCACGCACTGCTGGAGAACGGGATGGTCGCCCCCCACGGGCTGATCTGCGTCGACAACACCTTGCTGCAGGGCGAACCGTGGACCGGGACCCCGACGGCGAACGGCCGGGCTGTGGCGGAGTTCAACCGTGCGGTCGCCGCAGACCCCAGGGTCGAGCAGGTGCTGCTGCCGCTGCGGGACGGTCTGCTTCTCGTTCAGCAGGTCTGCTGATGGGCGCACGGCTGCGTCAGGCAGCGCGCACGCTGGGCGCGTTCGCGCTGATGCAGCTGCCGCTCCCGGTCGACCTGCTGCTGACCGCGACGGCTCTCGCGCGGTCCGCGCTGAGCCCGGCGAGGACGGTACGGGCACAGACGCCCAAGACCGTGCTGATCAGTGGCGGCAAGATGACCAAGTCGTTGCAGCTGGCGCGCAGCTTTCACCAGGCAGGGCACCGGGTCGTGCTCGTGGAGTCCGCGAAGTACCGCCTGACCGGCCACCGTTTCTCGCGTGCGGTCAGCGCTTTCCACACGATCCCGTCGCCGGGCCCGGGCTACACCGAGGCGTTGCTGGACGTCGTGCGTCGTGAAGGGGTCGACGTCTATGTGCCGGTCTGTGCGCCGGCGTCGAGCTTTTGGGACTCCGAGGCCAAGGCGGCTCTGGAAGCGGCCGGCTGCGAGGTCGTGCACGCGGACCCGGAGCAGCTGCACACCCTGGACGACAAGCATGCGTTCAGCGAGGCCGGCGAGAAGCTGGGGCTCGCGGTGCCGGACTCCTACCGGATCACCGACCCCCAGCAGGTGGTCGACCTCGACCTGCCGGCGGAACGGTACGTGCTCAAGAGCATCCCGTACGACCCCGTGCGCCGGATGGACCTGACCCTGCTCCCCCGGCCGACGCGCGCCGAGACCCTGGCGTTCGTCCGCGACCTACCGATCACGCCGGAGACGCCGTGGATCCTGCAGGAGTTCGTGCAGGGCCGTGAGTTCTGCACGCACGGGACGGTTCGCGGAGGGCGGCTCACGATGTACGCCTGCTGCGAGAGCTCCGCGGTGCAGCTCAACTACACCCAGGTCGACAAGCCGGCGATCAAGACCTGGGTCGAGCGGTTCGTCGCAGGGATGCCAGGCCTGACCGGGCAAGCCTCGTTCGACTTCCTCGAGACGCCTGCTGGCGACGTGTATGCGATCGAGTGCAACCCCCGGACGCACTCGGCGGTGACGATGTTCGCGGGCGACCCTCGGGTGGCCGCGGCGTTCCTGGATGACGGCACGCCGCTGGTCGAGCCGCTGCCCGGCTACCGGCCAACGTACTGGTTCTACAACGAGGTCTGGCGCGTGCTCTCGGACCCGTCGCGCTTCCGTGAGCGGCTGCAGGTGGTCCTGGCCGGCCGGGACGCGATCTTCGCCTGGGACGACCCGCTGCCCTTCTTCATGGTCCACCACGTGCACCTGCCGTGGCTGTTGCTGAAGAACCTTTACGAGGGCAAAGGCTGGCTCCGGATCGACCTTGGCATCGGCAAGCTGGTCGAGCCGGGCGGCGACTGATGCCGCTCAAGGTCCTGCACCTCACCGGCTCCCCCACGAGCGACTTCTTCTGCGACCTGTCGCGGCTCTACTCCGCGGACTGCCTGACCGCCGTGGAGGATCCGGACCTGTACGAGCCGCTGATCGCCTACGTCACCCCGGACGGCCGCTGGCGCTTCCCGGCGGACCTGTCCGACGGGGCACTGTCCGACGCGCCGGCGGTGCCGGTCGGCGAGGCGATCAGCCGGGTGCTGGCCGAGCGGGTCGACGTGATGGTGCCCCAGATGTTCTGCACGCCGGGGATGACGCACTACCGGGCGCTGTTCGACGTGCTGGGGATCCCCTACGTCGGGAACCCGCCGGAGGCGATGGCGCTCAGTGTCGACAAGTCGAGGGCGCGAGCGGTGGTGGCGGCGGCCGGCATCCCGGTGCCGTCCGGGGAGGTGCTGCAGCGCGGCGAGCACCCGACCCTCGCTCCCCCGGTGGTCGTCAAGCCGGTGGACACGGACAACTCGGTGGGCGTGGTCCTCGTACGCCGTGCCGAGAAGTTCCCGGAGGCGCTCGAGATCGCGTTCGCGCACTCCGACCGGGTCCTGGTCGAGCGCTACGTCGAGCTGGGGCGGGAGGTGCGGTGCGGCGTGCTCGTCCAAGAAGGGCAGCTGATCGTGCTGCCGCTCGAGGAGTACGACGTGGGGCCCGACCGGCCGGTGCGCACCGAGCAGGACAAGATCCGGCGCGGTGCCGACGGAGCCTTGGCCCTCACGGCGAAGGACGGGGTCAAGGCGTGGATCGTCGACCCGGCCGACCCGCTGACCGAGCGCGTCGGTGCGTTCGCGATGGTGTGCCACGAGGCGCGGGGATGCCGGGACTACAGCCTGTTCGACCTGCGGATCGACCCGGACGGCCAGCCCTGGTTCCTCGAGGCCGGGCTCTACTGCAGCTTCGCCCGGCAGTCGGTGGTGGCCGTGATGGCCCAGGCGGCCGGCATCTCGGCGCAGCAGCTGTTCGCGACCGCTGTGCGTGATGCCCTGGCCCGCTCGACCTGATCTTCACCCCTTGGTGATCTTGGGCGGCTTTTCGGCCTCAAGATCACCAAGGGGTGAAGCTGGGCTCCGTCCGGCTGCGCCGTGCGCGGAATCGCTCGACATCTCCGGGCCCGTCCGGTGGAGTGCCGGACATGGATATCCGCGTGCTCGGCGGCACCGCCTGGGTCGGCCGCACCTACGCAGCG
>JBBSTR010000139.1:0-3999 GCA_038235705.1 Mycobacteriales bacterium | reverse complement strand
TATGCACCGCTGATCATGCAGGCGCCCTCAGGAAGCGGTCAGATGCTCCGTTGATCTTGTCGACACACCGGGCTGCGCGGTCACCCACTCCGTTGATCTTGCTAGTGATGCGGGCGGGTGAGCTCGCGAGGGACGCGGGGAGGGTGGCCTGCCGGGGCCCGGGGGGGAGACCTTGCCGGGGGGACGGGGAGGGAACGTCACCGGGTGGGCCCAGAAAGTTCAGGCCGGGAAGGTCAGGCCGGAAGGGTCAGGCCGGGTGGGCCCGGAGGGGTCAGGCCGGAAGGGTCAACGAAGTGCGCGCGACCGGTAGGAACGGTCCTTGCCCAGGATTCGCTCGGCGGCGAGCCGCCCGGAGATCAGCACCATCGGGACCCCGACCCCTGGCTGCGTGCCCGAGCCGGCAAAGACCACGCCCTCGACCCCGCGGGCGAGGTTGCGCGGCCGGAACGGCCCGGTCTGGAAGAAGCTGTGCGCGGCGGCGAACGGGGCCCCGGCGGCCATCCCCCGGGCCTGCCAGTCGGCGGGCGTCGTGACCGCCTCGACCTCGATCCCGTCCCCGAAGCCGACGTAGCCGAGCGTCTCCAGCCGGGCGACGCACTCGTCGCGGTAGCGCGGCCCGACGACCGACCAGTCGATGTCGGCGGTGGTGTTCGGCGTCGGGAACAGCACGTAGTACACGTGCTTGCCGTCCGGAGCCAGCGACGCGTCGGAATACGTCGGCTCGGTCACCAGCACCGACGGGTCGCCCATCAGCTGCTGCTTGTCGATGAGGTCGGTGAACACGCCCTTCCACTCCTTGCCGAAGTGGATGTTGTGGTGAGCGGTCTTGCTGTAGGCCTGGGTCGAGCCGGCCAGCATCAGGAAGCAGCTGGGGGAGTAGGTGAGCCGGTCGAGGCGACGAGGCGCCCGGCCGGGAAGCAGCTCGCGGTAGGCCACCGGCAGGTCTGGGTTGAGCACGACGACGTCAGCGTCGTAGCGCTCGCCGTCGGTCGTTTCGACCCCGACCGCCCGCCCGTGCTCGACGAGCACCCGGGAGACCTCGGTGCCGTAGCGGAACTGGACGCCGTGCTTCTCGGCCGCCCCGGCCAGTGCCCTCGGCACCGCGTGCATGCCGCCCTTGGGGAAGAACACCCCGGCGACGGAGTCCATGTAGGCGATGACGGCGTAGATGGCGAGGGCGTCGTACGGGGAGAGCCCCGCATACATCGCCTGGAAGCTGAACACCCGCTGCATCCGGGGGTCCTTGAGGTACTGCCCGACCTTGGGCGCCAGCTTGCGAAAGCCGCCGAGCGCGGCGAGGCGGGCGAGGTCCGGCGTGACCAGGTCCAAGGGGGAGTCGATGTTGCGGTCGATGAAGTCGCGCATCTCGTAGCGGTAGAGCTTCGAGACGAACTCCACGTAGCGCTGATAGCCCGCCGCCTCGGCCGGGCCGCAGACCCGCTCGACCTCGGCCAGCATCTCGCCCGGGTCGGCCTTGATGTCCAGCTGAGAGCCGTCGGCGTAGAACGCGCGGTAGAGCGGGTCGACCGGGGTCAGCTCCAGCCAGTCCTCGAGCCGCTCACCCACGCAGTCGAGCGCGTCGGCGATCAGGTCCGGCATGGTCAGCACGGTCGGCCCGGTGTCGAACCGGTAGGTGCCACCGGCAGGGGAGTCGACCTCGAGGAGTCCGTTGCGGCCGCCGGGGACGTCTTCGCGCTCGAGGACTGTCACCTGACGACCGGCACCGGCGAGCCGGAGAGCGGCGGACAGACCGGCCAGGCCGGCCCCCACGATGACGACACGATCAGTCTTGCCAGGCACGGTCTTCACTCGTCGAGCGTAGGTGGAGGCACTCCTTCCCGACACTCAGACCTGGGTGAGCCTGGTCATCAGCAGACGGTCAAGATCTCCGCGCCGTGCTCGGTCACCAGCAGGGTGTGCTCGAACTGTGCCGACCGGGAACGGTCCCGGGTGATCGCCGTCCAGCCGTCGTCCCACATCACCGGCTCGTAGTCACCGATCGTGATCATCGGCTCGATGGTGAACGTCATCCCGGGCACGAAGCGGGTCGTGGCGCGCGGGTTGTCGTAGTGGAACACCTGGGGCTCGCCGTGGAAGGCCTTGCCGACCCCGTGGCCGACGAAGGCGCGCACGACCCCGTAGCCGAGCGGTTCCGCGTGGTCCTGGATCGCCCGGCCGATGTCACGGACCTGCCCGCCCGGCTTGACCGCGGCGATCCCACGCTCGAGGCACTCCCGGGTGACCTCCACCAGACGCCGGGACTCCTCGTCGACGTCGCCCACGAGGAACGTCGCGTTGGTGTCGCCGTGGACGCCGTCGAGATAGATCGTCACGTCGGCGTTGACGATGTCGCCGTCCTGGAGGGGCCGCAAATCGGGGATGCCGTGGCAGATGACTTCGTTGATGCTGGTGCAGACGGACTTCGGGAACGGCATCACCGGCCCGCCGTAACCGAGCGGGCTCGGGTAGCCGCCGCGGGACAGGCACCCGTCGTGGGCGATCCGGTCCAGCTCGTCGGTGGTGACGCCGACCTTCGCCGCCTCGCCGATCTCCGACAGGATCTCGGCCGCCGCGCGGCAGGCCCGACGCATCTTGGTGATCGTCTCGGCGTCCTTGGGGGCGGCGCTCTCGCGCAGCTTGTCCTGGCCGTCCGGGTCGAGCGCGTAACGAGGCTTGACGATCTCCGGCGGCACCTCTCGCGGCGGCCCGATCCGCGCCTGCTTGATCCACGCAGCCTGCTTGCGCAGGACCTCGGCCTTACGGGCGTCGCGTTCCGGGTCGACATCGGCGAGCCGGTGGCACCGCTTGTACTTGCGGCCGCTGCCGCACCAGCACGGGTCGTTCGCGGACAGGGTCGGGACGGTCATGACGGCAAGCCTAGGGAGTTTTCAGACGCTCCGCGCGGTCGCGGCGGCGGCGAGGTCCTGCAGCGCGCAGCGGGGTGCCGCGTCGAACGGGGCCTCGGCCAGCGCGGTCAGCGCCTCGTGGGTCCGCAGCTCGACCAGGTGCTCGACCCGCTCCAGGGCACCGGTCTCCACCATCACCTCACGCAGCGCCGTGACGCCGTCCGGGCCGAGGTGCGGGTCTCCGAGGTGCCTGCGCACCAGGGACTGCTGACGGGCGTCGGCCCGCTCCAGCACCATGGCGACGAGCACGGTGCGCTTGCCTTCACGCAGGTCGTCCCCGGCCGGCTTGCCGGTGACGTCTGGGTCGCCGAACACGCCCAGCACGTCGTCGCGCAGCTGAAAGGCTTCGCCCAGCGGGAGCCCGTACGCTGTGAGCTGCGGCAGCAGGTCGGTGCGTCCGGCGAGCGCCGCCCCCAGGTGCAAAGGCTTCTCGATCGTGTACTTGGCGCTCTTGTAGCGCAGCACCGCCATCGCCCGATCGATCGAGCCGCCGCCCCGGGCCTGCTCGAGCAGGTCCAGGTATTGACCGGCCATCAGCTCCGAGCGCATCTCGTCGTACACCGGGGTGCCCTGGATGAGCATCTCGCGCGGCAGGCCGCTGGTGGAGAGCATCTCGTCCGACCAGGACAGACAGAGGTCGCCGAGCAGGATCGCGGCCCCGGCGCCGAAGCCCTCCGGGTTGCCGTGCCAGCCCTCGCTGCGGTGCAGGGCGGCGAAGCGCCGGTGCACGGCCGGCTGACCGCGTCGGGTGTCGCTGCCGTCCATGACGTCGTCGTGGATCAGGGCGCAGGCCTGGAACAGCTCGAGCGAGGTCGCGGCGGTGACGAGCGCGTCGCTGTCGGTCCCGCCGGCCGCCAGGTGGCCCCAGAAGCAGAACGCCGGCCGCAGCCGCTTCCCGCCAGCGACCAGGGCAGACAGGGCGTCCGCGAGCGGGGCCAGCTCGGGGCTGATGGCGTCGAGCTGCGGCCGCCGGGCAGCCAGGAAGGCGTCGAGGCTCTTCTGCACCCGCTGCCGCAGGTCCTCGTGGTCGATGTCGCTCACCTCCCGCACGGTAGTGGGGCGGGCCCTCCCCGGCCAGCCGTGGATCAACCCG
>JBBSTR010000138.1:0-4222 GCA_038235705.1 Mycobacteriales bacterium | reverse complement strand
GGCATCGGCGTCATCAAGGTCGGCGCCCACACCGAGACCGAGCTCAAGGAGCGCAAGCACCGCCTCGAGGACGCCATCTCGGCGACCAAGGCGGCCGTCGAGGAGGGCATCGTCCCCGGTGGCGGAGCCGCGCTCATCCACGCCGCTGCTGTCCTCGAGGGCGGGCTCGGCCTGGAGGGCGACGAGCTCACCGGGGTCCGGGTCGTGCGCAAGGCGCTCGACGAGCCGGCCCGCTGGATCGCTCAGAACGCCGGCCTCGAGGGTCGGGTCGCTGTCAACCGGGCTCGCGAGCTCGGCGTCAAGGACACCAACCAGGGGCTGAACGCGGCCACCGGCGAGTACGGCGACCTGGTCAAGCAGGGCGTCGTCGACCCGGTCAAGGTCACCCGCTCCGCCGTGCGCAACGCCGCCTCGATCGCGGCGATGCTGCTCACCACCGAGACCATCGTGACCGAGAAGCCGGAGCCGGCCGAGCCGGCCGCGGCCGGTGGCCACGGGCACTCGCACTAGGTAGTAAGCACCAGCACGTCGACGGCCCGGTTCCCGTGGAGGGAGCCGGGCCGTTCGCGTGCGAGCGGCGGCGAGCCGTCTGCACCAGCCCTGGCCGGTCCCGGTCGAGCTCGCACCGCTGGACCTGCTCGAAGGGGGCTGACGCCGCAGACTGCAGGTATGAGGACCGCATGAGCATCGCCAGCCCTGTCGCGGACCTGCCCGTCCCAGGGCCGGAGCCCGTCAAGGACCAGACCGGCAGGCGCGTGCTCGGACTGTTCCGTCCCTACCGCGGACGGGTCGCGCTGATCGCCGGCGCGATCGTCCTGGCGTCCGCCCTCGGCGTGGTCGTCCCGTTCCTCACCCAGGCCATCTTCGACCGTGCGCTGTTCCCGCCGAGCCGCGAGCCGCGGCTCGGGCTGCTGGGCACGCTGGTCGGCATCAGCGTCGGGATCACCCTGCTCAGTGCACTGATCGGCGTCGGACAGACCTACCTGACGACCGAGCTCGGCAACCGGGTGATGCGTGACCTGCGGGACAGCCTGTTCGGGCATCTGCAGAAGATGGAGCTGGCTTTCTTCACCTCCACCCGCACCGGCGAGATCCAGAGCAGGCTCGGCAACGACGTCGCCGGGGTGCAGAACGTCGTCACGAGCACGGCCAGCTCGATCCTCGGCAACGCCGTCACGGTCGCCTCCGCGCTCGTCGCCATGCTCGTGCTGTCCTGGCGGCTGACCCTGATCGCGCTCGTGCTGATGCCGATCTTCGTGGTGCTCCAGGTGCGGGTCGGACGGGTGAGGCGCAGGATCGCCGGACGCACGCAGGGCTCGCTCGCCGACATGACCGCGATCACCCAGGAGACGCTCAGCGTGTCCGGGGTGCTGCTCGCCAAGGTCTTCGACCGTCAGGACGCCGAGGTCGAGCGCTACCGCGCCGAGAACCACCGGCAGGCCGCGCTGCAGGTGCACCAGACGATGACCGGCCAGAGCTTCTTCGCGCTGGTGCAGGCGTTCTTCGGCCTGACCCCGGCACTGGTCTACCTGGTCGCCGGGCTGTCGATCACGGGCGTGTTCCTGTCAGGTGGCGCGTCGACCCTGACCGCCGGGACCATCGTCGCCTTCACGACCCTGCAGTCGCGGCTGCTGTTCCCGGTGGTGCAGCTGCTCCGGGTCAGCGTCGACGTGCAGACCTCGCTGGCCCTGTTCGAGAGGCTTTTCGCGTACGAGGACCTCGAACCCGCCATCACTGATGCGCCGACCGCTCTGGCTGTGCCGAAGGCCGACGTGGCGGGGCGGGTCAGTTTTCAGGATGTCCGCTTCCGCTACGCCGGCGGGGATCGGGCCGACGCCGACGGCGAGCAGCCGTGGACCCTGCTCGACGTCTCGCTGGAGGTCCCGGCCGGCCAGCTCGTCGCCTTCGTCGGCCCGAGCGGGGCCGGTAAGACGACGGCGTCCTACCTGGTGCCGCGGCTCTACGACGTCGATGCTGGTCGCGTGTGCCTCGACGGGCACGACGTCCGCTCCTTGACGCTGTCCACGCTGGCGCAGGCGGTCGGGATGGTGACGCAGGAGTCGTACCTGTTCCACTCCTCCGTACGCGAGAACCTGCGCTACGCCCGCCCCGACGCGACCGACGCCGAGGTGGAGGCGGCCGCCCGTGCGGCGAACATCCACGACCGGATCGAGCGGCTCGCCGAGGGCTACGACACCACGGTCGGTGAGCGCGGATATCGGCTGTCAGGTGGGGAGAAGCAGCGGCTCGCCATCGCCCGGGTGATTCTCGCCGACCCGAAGGTCCTGATCCTCGACGAGGCGACGTCAGCCCTGGACACGGCTTCCGAGCGGCTGGTGCAGGAGGCTCTGGAGACGGTCATGGTCGGGCGTACGACGATCGCCATCGCGCACCGACTGTCCACCGTGCTCGCGGCCGACCAGATCTTCGTGTTCGAGCGCGGGCGGGTGGTCGAGCGCGGCACGCACCGCGAGCTGCTCGCGGTCGGTGGGCTCTACGCGCAGCTCTACAACGAGCAGTTCGCCGGCGGCACCGTGCAGTCCCGGTGCTCGGACGGGGTCGTGCTCACCGGCGGCGAGGTCCTGACCCGCGGCTAACCCGCTTCTCACGCGGAGCCAGCGGGGGTCAGGTGGGGGTGCCGAACGACCCGCGCTTCCAGTAGCCCGAGATCGAGGTCGCACCCCGGGACAGGCCCAGCTCGTCCCGTGCCCAGCGGCGCAGCGGGCGGATGCACGTGGCCTCGCCGGCAACCCAGACAAAGGCGCCAGCGGGTACGGCCAGCTGGGTGACGGCGTCGGCGAGCACCTCCACGGTGCCGGGTGCGGCCGCGCCACGGTGGACCCAGACGACCTCGACCCCCGGCGGCCCCTGCAGGGGGAACTGCTCGGACGCGTCAGCGACCTCGATCACCGCCCACCCCCGCGCGCCCGGGGCCGCCTGCTCGAGCCACCGGGCGACGACCGGGGCCGCAGAGAGGTCGGCGACGAACACGTAGGCCTCGAAGCCGTCTGGGACGACCAGCCCCTCGGGCGGTCCGACCAGCCACTGGTCGCTGCCGATCGGAGCCGCCTGCGCCCAGGCTGATGCCAGGCCACCCTCGTGCACCACCACGTCGATCTCGAGAGCGTCCGCCGTCACCCGCCGAACGCTGTAGTCCCGGGACGTCGGCCTCGGCGCGGGCCAGGCCAGGTCGTCCCCGCGGGGGACGGGCAGCCTCAGCTCACCGTCCAGCGGGTCGGGGAACAGCAGCTTGACGTGCTCGTCGACCGCGTGCGAGACGAAGCCGTCGAGCTGCGGCCCACCGAGGCTGATCCTGAGCAGCCCGGAGCCGACCGTTGCCCGGCCGAGCACCTGCAACCGACGCAGCGTCGTCGGGTAGCGGATCTTGCGCGCCCGATCTCCGAGCTGTGCAGCGGCGACGAGCTCGGCGACGGTCAGCGGTCCTCCCGGACGGGGTCACCGTCGAGCGTCAGCGACGGCCCGTGGCGCCCGTCCTCGTCGCTGACCTCCATCTGGGCAAGGATAGGACGGTGAGCGTCGACGCGGTGATCATCGGAGCGGGGCACAACGGGCTGGTCGCGGCGACGATGCTCGCCCGCGCGGGCTGGTCGGTCGAGGTGCTGGAGACCAGCGACGTGGCCGGTGGCGCGATCGGCAGTGCACGCGACGACGCGGGTTACGTCCACGACTGGGGCTCGGCCTTCTACGGCGTCTTGCAGACCAGCCCGGTGTACGCCGAGCTGCAGCTGGACCGGCGGGTCGCCTGGGCCTGCACGGGCACCCCCCTCGCCTCGCTCTGGGACCCGACCGGTGAGGGCGTCGCCATGCACCGGGACGCGGCGGGCACCGCGGCCGGGCTCGGCGTCGACGGGCCGGCCTGGACGGACCTGGTCGGGTGGTGGGACCGCGCGGGGCAGCACCTGTTCGGCGGTCTGACCGGGCCGATCGGTGATCCGCGACCTCTGGCCAGGTGGGCTCTGCACGAGCACCCGCGTGACGCGGTCGGGACCGTGCGCACCCTGCTCGAACCCGTCGAGGCGTGGGTTCAGCACCGGTTCCAGGCTCAGGCGGCCCGGATGCTGTTCGCCAGCAACGCGACGCACGCCGACGTGGCGGTGGACGCCAGCGGGTCGACGCCGCCGGCGATGCTGCTCGCGATGGCCGCGCAGACCTACGGCTTCAGGGTGCCGGTCGGTGGGGCCTCCCGGTTGGCGGAAGCGTT
>JBBSTR010000137.1:0-4587 GCA_038235705.1 Mycobacteriales bacterium | reverse complement strand
GTGGAACAGCGCGATGGGCAGCGGGAAAGGCCTTTGGTCCCCGGCGCCCGGGTCGCAGGCCCCTGTCCCCACTGCCCCGAACCGCGTTGCCTGGAGCGATGACTCACAGCGACCCAGCCCAGGACCCTGCAGCCCAGGACCCCGCAGCCCACGACCCGGCAGCCCAGGACCACGCCGAGCACGGCGGCGTCGTCGTCGGCCTCGACGGCTCCGACCAGAGCAAGGACGCGCTGCGCTGGGCGCTGCGGCAGGCTGCGCTGACCGGGGTGTCGGTGCGAGCAGTGACCTGCTGGGAGTGGCCGCCGAGCCTCGGCGTAGCCGGCTACATCGACATCGACCTGGCCGGCGCCAGCCGGGAAGTCGCACAGAAGACGGTGGACGAGGTCCTGGCGGGGCTGCCGGACGGTGCCCCGGAAGCCTCCGTGACGATCGGGCTGGTCGTCACCGAGGGCTATCCGGGCCGCGCACTGGTGAAGGCGGCCGAGGGGGCCGAGCTGCTCGTAGTGGGCTCGCGTGGCCGCGGGGCGCTCGGACGCATGCTGCTCGGCTCGGTCGGGCTGCACTGCGCCAGCCACGCCCCCTGCCCGGTGGTCATCGTCCGGATGCCTGCCGACGCGATCACGGAGTGACCCGGCTCGCAGCGAGCCCGCACGCCTACGCGCAGGACGAGCTGGACCTGGACCTTCGCTGGTGGGCCGCGGCGAACCTGCTGACCGTCGGTCAGATCTACCTGAAGCGCAACCCCCTGCTGCGTGAGCCGCTCGAAGTGTCCGACATCAAGCCCCGGCTCCTCGGCCACTGGGGCACGAGCCCCGGCCTGTCGGCGCTGTACGTCCAGCTCAACCGGCTGATCCGGCGCACCGGGACGCCGTGCCTGTACGTCGCCGGGCCCGGTCACGGCGGGCCTGCTCTGGTGGCGGCGACCTACCTGGAGGGCAGCTACAGCGAGATCTACCCGGCGGTGACGCAGGACGAGACCGGGCTCGAGCGTCTCGTACGACAGTTCTCGACCCCGGGCGGCATCCCGAGCCACGTGAGCGTGCAGACGCCCGGCAGCATCCACGAGGGCGGCGAGCTCGGGTATGCCCTGGCGCACGCGGCGGGTGCCGCGTTCGACCACCCCGACCTGCTGGTCGCCTGCGTGATCGGTGACGGCGAGGCCGAGACCGGTCCGCTGGCCGCCTCCTGGCGGTTGCCGTGGTTCCTCGACCCGCGGCGGGACGGTGCGGTGCTGCCCGTGCTGCACCTGAACGGCTACAAGATCTCCGGCCCGACCGTGATGGGGCGCAGCAGCGACGAGCAGGTCTGCGACTACCTGCGCGGCCAGGGCTGGGACCCGGTCGTGGTCGCCGGCCACGACCCGCCGCAGGTCTTCCGCGACCTGCACCGGGCGGTCAACGACGCCCACGACCGGATTCGCCAGATCCAGACGACCAGCCGGGAGAGCGGTCGGCTCGACGAGCGTCCGCTGTGGCCGGCGATCGTTCTGCGTACGCCCAAGGGGTGGACCGGTCCGGACGTCGTCGACGGGGTGCAGGTCCAGGGCACCTCCCGGTCGCACCAGGTGCCGCTGTCCGGGGTGCGCGAGAACCCCGACCACCTGCGGATGCTCGAGACCTGGATGCGTTCCTACGAGCCCGAGGAGCTCTTCGACCAGGCCGGGGCGCTCGTGCCCGAGCTGGCCGCGCTCGCCCCCGAAGGCGAGCTGCGGATGGGCGCGAGCTCCTACGCCAACGGTGGGCGACGCCTGCGTTCGCTGCCGGTGCCTCCGCTGGAGCGGTACGCGCTGGAGATCACTGAGCCCGGGCAGACCTTTCACGAGACGACCCGGCCGCTCGGCGAGCTGCTGCGCGACGTCTACACGGCCACGGAACAGAGCCGTGACTTCCGGCTCTTCTGTCCGGACGAGACGAGCAGCAACCGGCTCGGCGCCGTCTTCGAGGTCACCGACCGTTGCCTGGTCGCCGAGGTGCTGCCCACCGACACCGCACTCTCCCCGGGCGGCCGGGTGATGGAGGTGCTGTCCGAGCACCTCTGCGAAGGCTGGCTGGAGGGTTACCTGCTGTCCGGCCGCCACGGGCTGTTCGCGACGTACGAGGCGTTCGCCATGGTCAGCGCGTCGATGATGGTGCAGCACGTCAAGTGGCTGCAGCACGCCGCAGACCTGCCGTGGCGCCACAGCGTCGCCTCGCTCAACGTCCTGCTGACCAGCACCTGCTGGCGCAACGACCACAACGGCTTCAGCCACCAGGGGCCCGGCCTGATCGACACGATGATCCCGCTCTCACCGTCGGTCGTGCGGGTCTGGCTGCCGCCGGACGCGAACACCACGCTGTCGATCGCCGAGCACTGCTTCGCCAGCCGCGACCACGTCAACCTGATCGTGGTCGACAAGCAGAGCCACCTGCAGTACCTGACGCTGGAGGAGGCCCGCGAGCACTGCGCGGCCGGTGCGGGCATCTGGGAGTGGGCCGGCACCGCCTCCGCAGACGTCAGCGGCATCAGCGACGGGGAGCCGGACGTCGTGCTCGCGTGCGCCGGCGACGTCCCGACCCTGGAGACCCTGGCGGCCGCACAGCTGCTGCGCGAGCGGGTGCCGTCGCTGAAGGTCCGGGTCGTCAACATCGTCGACCTGATGGCGCTGCTGCAGCCTGACGAGCACCCGCACGGGTTTTCCGAGAGCCGCTTCGCCGAGCTGTTCGGGACCGACCTCGACGTCGTGCTCGCGTTCCACGGCTATCCCCGCGCGGTGCACCAGCTGCTGCACGGGCGGCCGCACCCGGGACGTTTCCACGTACGAGGGTTCGACGAGCAGGGCACGACCACGACACCGTTCGACATGGTCGTGCTCAACGGGATGAGCCGATACCACCTGGCCGCACAGGCGCTGCGCTGGTCACGCCGGATCCCGGAGGGCGCCGACCAGCTGCTCGAGCACTGCGAGCAGATGCTCGCGCGTCACCGTGCGTACGTCGTGGAGCACCTGGAGGACATGCCGGAGGTCCAGGACTGGACGTGGGCGGGGTGAGCAGCGCCCCGGTCCTGTCGCTCAACGTCGGGTCCAGCTCGATCAAGGCGGCCCTGCTCGGCGACGGGCCGCGGGTCGACCTGGAGGTGGACCGGCTCGGCACCCCTGAGGCACGGTTGCAGCTGGACGGGCGCCCGGCACCCACGAGTCTCGGCGAGGGCGTCGTCGGCGCGTTCGACGCGGTGCTCCAGGCCGTACGGGACCTCGGCCGTGACCCGGTGGCGGTCGCGCACCGGGTCGTCCAGGGCGGGCTGCGGCACGCGGCGCCGACCCGCGTGGACGAGGCGCTGCTGACCGAGCTGGACGCCTTGGTCCCGTACGCCCCCCTGCACCTGCCCCCCACGCTCCAGGTGCTGCGCAAGGCGCTCGCCCGGCTGCCCGACGCCGTCCACGTGGCGTGCTTCGACACGGCGCTGTGGCGCGCGCTGCCGGACGTGGCCCAGCGGCTGCCCGTACCGGCCGAGGTGCACGACCTCGGCGTTCAGCGTTACGGGTTCCACGGCCTGTCGGTCCAGCACGTGCTCGACGTCCTCGGCTGGGGCGCGGGCGCAGCGGGCTCGTCGGGCGGGGGTCCGTCCGGCGGTGGCCGGCTGGTCGTGGCGCACCTCGGCAGCGGATGCAGCGTCAGCGCCCTGCGCGACGGACGGCCGTTGCACACCAGCATGTCGTTCACCCCGAGCGGCGGCCTGATGTCGCGCACCCGCAGCGGCGATCTCGACCCGCACGTGGTGCTGACCCTGCTGCAGCAGCACGGCTGGTCCGTCGATCGCGTACGGGGCATGCTCGACACCCGGGCCGGTCTCGCTGGTCTTGCCGGCGGCGACGGGGACGTGCGCGACCTGCTCGCTCGCCGTTCCGCCGACCCCGTCGCCGACCTGGCGTTGCGGTCGTTCGTCCGCGCGGTGGCCATGGAGATCGCCGCCTGCACCGCAGTGCTCGGTGGCCTGGACACGCTGGTCTTCACCGGCGGCATCGGCGAGCACGCAGGGCCGGTGCGGGCGGAGATCCGTTCGGCGCTCGCCCACCTCGGCGTACCTCCTGAGGGGGCTGGCAACGGGGGCCCCGTGCGCTGTCTGGTCGTGCCGGCGGACGAACAGGCCGTGCTGGACCGTCAGGCCCGACTGGTCCTGCGCTGACCGTGACCCCGGCAGGCGGCCCCAGCCTCCTACCTTGGTGGTCTTGGGCGCGAAACGCCGCTGAAGATCACCATTGTTCTGGAACGGAACCGGACCGTCGCAGGGTCTTCCCAGCAACGCGGTGACGGCGCCTGACCGGTCCTGGTCCGCTCGCGCCGGTAGCGCTCCGGTTCCGTGACGACCGGTCTGGCCGGTTCGATCAGGGTGAATCGGTGCGCCGAGCTCAGGGTGAGTCGATCAGGGTGCGCTCGGTCGGGCTGGGTCGGTGGTCTAGCTGGTCTGTGCCCAGCCGGTTTGGGTGATCCATCGGATGCGGTCGTGGTGGGGGAGGTCTTGCTGGCGGTCGTGCAGGTCGTGGTGGTGGGCGTGGCAGAGCAGGGCGAGGTTGTCCAGGTCGCTGGTGCCGCCGTTGGTCCAGTGTTG
>JBBSTR010000136.1:0-4641 GCA_038235705.1 Mycobacteriales bacterium | reverse complement strand
GACAGGCGAACGGCGTCGGCGGCGGTGCGCAGGTCCCCGCGTACGAGCGTGAGGTCGCTGGACTGGATCGCCGCGTCGGCGCCGGTACCCATGGCGATGCCTAGGTCGGCCTGGGCGAGCGCGACGGCGTCGTTGACACCGTCGCCGACCATCGCGACGACCCGCCCCTCGCTCTGCAGCCGCCGGACCTCGCGCACCTTGTCGGCGGGAAGCACGTCAGCGAGCACGTCGTCGATGCCGACCTGCGCGGCGACCGCCCGGGCGGCGGCGGCGTTGTCGCCGGTGAGCAGCACCGGGTGCAGCCCGAGCGCCCGCAGGTCCGCGACTGCTTGGGCGCTGGTGGGCTTGACCTGGTCGCCGACCACGAGCACCGCCACGACGTGCCCGTCGATCGACACTGCGACCGGGGTGAGGCCGCGCCCCTGCGCCGCGTCGAAACCGTCCTGCAGCTCACCGAGGGAACCGACCAGCGACGGTCTGCCGACCTGCACGGTCCGGCCGCCGACGGTCCCGGAGACCCCGAGCCCGTCATGGCTCGTGAAGCCGTCGACGGGCTCCCACGGTCCGTCGCCGGCGATCGCCCGGGCCACCGGGTGCGCCGACGCCGACTCCACCGCCTGCGCCAGAGCCAGCGTGCCACGGTCACCCAGCACCTCCAGCAGACGCATGTCCCCGGTCGTGACGGTCCCGGTCTTGTCCAGCACGACCGTGTCGACCCGCCGGGTCTGCTCCAGCACCTCCGGGCCCTTGAGCAGGATCCCGAGCTGCGCGCCCCGGCCGGTGCCGACCAGCAACGCGGTCGGGGTAGCGAGCCCGAGCGCGCACGGGCAGGCCACGATCAGCACAGCCACGGCAGCGGTGAACGCCTCGGTCGCGGTGCCGCCTGCGAGCAGCCAGGCGGCGAGCGTGATCACCGCGAGGACCAGCACGACCGGCACGAAGATGCCGCTCACCCGGTCGGCGAGGCGCTGCACCTGCGCCTTGCCGCTCTGCGCTTCGGTCACCAGCCTGGCGATCTGCGCGAGCGCGGTGTCGTTGCCGACCTTGGTCGCGCGCACGCTCAGCCGCCCGCCGACGTTGAGCGTCGCCCCGGTCACCGCGTCACCCGGCCCGACCTCCACCGGCACGCTCTCGCCGGTCAGCAGGCTCGCGTCGACCGCGCTGGTCCCGTCCACGACCTCGCCGTCGGTCGCGATCTTCTCCCCCGGACGGACGACGAACGTGTCCCCCACGGCCAGCTCACCCACCGGCACCCGCCGCTCCCGGCCGCCGGTCAGCACCGCGACGTCCTTTGCCCCGAGGTCCAGCAGCGCCTTGAGCGCCGAGCCGGACCGAGACTTGGCCCGCGCCTCGAAATACCGCCCGGCCAGAAGGAAGACCGTGACGACCGCCGCGACCTCCAGGTAGATCTCGTCGTGCACCCGCATCCGGGAGATCGTGAACGCGAACGGCATCGTCATGTTCTCCCGGCCCGCGTCGCCGAGGAACAACGCGTACAGCGACCAGAGGTAGGCGCTGATCGTGCCGAGACTGACCAGGGTGTCCATCGTGGCTGCGCCGTGCCGAGCGTTGGTCCACGCCGCGCGGTGGAAAGGCAGCCCACCCCAGACGAGCACCGGGCTCGCCAAGGCCAGCGCCAGCCACTGCCAGTGGTTGAACTGCAACGGCGAGATCATGCTCAGCAGCAGCACGGGCAGACCCAGCACGGCACTGACCAGCAGCCGTTGCCGCAGCCCAGCCGTGGGGTCCTGCGGGGCCCCCGGCTCCTCGGACGACGACCTGTCCGGACCGCTGCGCTCGGGCACCGACCCGGTGTAGCCCGCCGCCGACACCGTCTCCAGCAGCGTGTCCGTCGTCACCCCTGCCCCGTACGCCACAGTCGCCTGCTCGGTGGCGTAGTTCACCGTCGCCGTGACGCCCTCGAGCTTGTTGAGCTTGCGCTCGATCCGGTTCGCGCACGACGCGCAGGTCATCCCCGAGATCGCCAGGATGGTCCGCTGCTGTGCGTCGGTGATGGTCACGTGTCCTCCGGTGGGTCTGCGATCGGGGCGGTGCGGTTGGGCGGGATCAGCCGTTCGTCAGACGAGCTGGTAGCCCGCGGCCTCGACAGCCCCGCGCACCGCGTCCTCGGTGGCGTCCCCGGAAACCGTCACGGTCCCGGCCGTCAGGTCCACCGTCGCCTCGGTGACGCCGGGCAGCTCGGTGACCTCCTCGGTCACGGACGCGACGCAGTGCTCGCAGGTCATACCGCTCACGGTGTAGGTGTTGCTCGAGGTCATGGCGCTTCTCCTTCTAGAGGTGCGGTTCAGGAACGTACGAGTCGGGCGATCGCCGCACTCGCCTCGGCGAGCTTGGTCTCGGCTTCTTCGCCGCCGGCGGCGACGGCCCTGGTGACGCAGTGCGCGAGGTGCTCGTCCAGCAGCTTGAGCGACACCGCTTGCAACGCGCGGGTGGCCGCGGCGACCTGGGTGAGGACGTCGATGCAGTAGGTGTCCTGCTCCACCATCCGCGCGATCCCCCGCACCTGTCCCTCAACCCGCCGGATCCGGGCCAGGTGCAAAGACTTGGTCTCGGCATATCCAGGCACGGCTGGGGTCTCCGGTGTCGGGTCGGACGAAGGAGCGGCAGCCACGACGTCACTGTACCCCCAGGGGGTACAAGCGGAACCACGTCGTGCCGTCGTGCCCGGGCGGGTGTCGGCGGCCGGCCCCGTGCCCTGCGTGGGCTCCCATCAAGAAGAGGCTCGTTGTTGCGCTACGTTCGCACCTACATTTATCTTGCAGGGAGCACCCATGGCCGTCTCCACCCTCGAACGCCCGGGCGCACGGCAGTTCCTGGCGGCCATGTCGCCCCCGGACCGTCGAAGCCTTTTCGGCATGTACGGCTTCATCGCCTTCCTGCACGTGCTCGGCATCGGCGTGCTGGTGCTGCTGGTGCTGCCGAAGCACTACAACCTCGGGGGAACGACGGGTGTCTACGGCCTGGGCGTGGGGGTGCTCGCCTACACCTTCGGTCTGCGGCACGCCTTCGACGCCGATCACATCGCCGCGGTCGACAACACCACCCGCAAGCTGCTGGGCGACAACGTCGGCAAGCAGGACGTCCGCAAGCCGCTGTCCGTCGGGTTCTGGTTCTCCCTCGGCCACTCCACGATCGTGTTCGGCCTGACCGTCCTGCTGGCGTTCGGCATCCGCGCCCTGGCCGGGCAGCTCGAGGACGACGGCTCCACCCTGCACAACATCACCGGGGTCATCGGCGCCTCGGTGTCCGGGGTCTTCCTGCTGATCCTCGGCACGCTCAACCTCGTGGTGCTGCTGCAGATCCTGGGGGTGTTTCGTCGGATGCGCCGCGGCGAGTTCGACGAGGCCGAGCTGGAGCAGCACCTGAACAACCGCGGGTTCATGAACCGCTTCCTGTCCGGCCTGACCCGCGGCGTGACCAAGCCCTGGCACATCTATCCGGTCGGGGTCCTGTTCGGCCTGGGCTTCGACACCGCGACCGAGGTCGGGCTGCTCGTGCTGGCCGGCGGCGCAGCCGCCTTCACCCTGCCGTTCTACGCCATCCTCGTGCTCCCCGTGCTCTTCGCCGCCGGTATGTGCCTCATGGACACCACCGACGGGGTGTTCATGAACGCCGCGTACGGCTGGGCCTTCGCCCGCCCGGTCCGCAAGGTGTTCTACAACATCACCATCACCTCGATCTCGGTGCTGGTCGCCCTGGTCATCGGCGCCATCGAGCTCGACAGCGTGCTCGCCGACCAGTTGACCGTGCAGAGCGGACCCGTCGCGGCCATCGCCAGCATCCCGCTGGACTACGCCGGCTACGGCATCGTCGCCCTGTTCGTCCTCTCCTGGGCCGTCGCCCTCGCGGTCTGGAAGTTCGGCAGGATCGAGGAGCGCTGGCAGCAGGGCATCGCTACCAGCGAGGCGTCGGCCTGAACAGCTGATGCCCGCGAAGCGCCGCGGCTCTGTGCTGCGCAGTCCCCGGGCGGGTGTGACGGCGTCATCGCAGAAGCGTCAGGTCCACTGCGAAAAACACAGCAGCACCCGGACCGAGCAGCAGAGAGACCGGGCCGGCGACGCACGCTGCCGCCTGTGCGTACGGGCGCGGGACGACGGACGGCGTGCCCGCGACGCCGCGCCGGTCGAACACCGGCGCGAGCCATCGGAGGTAGTAGAAGAGCGAGGCAACGGTGTTGACGGCGGCCACCACGACGAGCCAGCCGAAGCCAGCGTCCCAGGCGGCCGTGAACACCGACAGCTTGCCGACGAAGACGGCGGTCGGCGGCGTGCCGACGAGTCCGAGCAGGGTCAGCAGCAGCGCGCCGGCCAACAGCGGCGAGCGGAAGGCGAGGCCCCGGTAGGACGTCAGCGTGCTCAGCTGCGGCAACGCGGCGGTGACCGCGAACGCGCCGAGGTTGGTGACTGCGTACGCCGCAAGGTAAAAGCCCACGGCAGGCAGCGACAGCTCTGAGCGACCGGCCGCTGCGACCGCCATGAGCAGGTAGCCGGCCTGACTGACGGTGGACCAGCCGAGCAGCCTGCGCGGGTCGTGCTGGCTGAACGCAGCGAGGTTGCCGAGCGTCATCGTGACGGTGGCGAGGACAGCGAGCAGCAGCGGCCCGTCGACCACACTGTCCGG
>JBBSTR010000135.1:0-4973 GCA_038235705.1 Mycobacteriales bacterium | reverse complement strand
GACGACCCGCTCCGGATGCTTCGCGCTGCCCGGTTCGTGTCGCAGCTCGGGCTCGCGGTCGCTCCCGGGGTCGTGGCGGCGATGACGACGATGGCCGACCGCATGGAGATCATCACGCGTGAACGGATCAAGGAGGAGCGGTCCAAGCTGCTGCTCGGGTCCGATCCACGCGCTGGCCTGCGGCTGCTCGTGGACACCGGGGTCGCCGCGCACGTGCTCCCGGAGCTGCCCCGGCTACGCCTGGAGATCGACGAGCACCACCAGCACAAGGACGTCTACGAGCACTCGCTGCAGGTGCTCGCCAACGCGATCGCGCTCGAGCCCGACGGCCCCGACCTGGTGCTGCGCCTGGCCGCGCTGCTGCACGACATCGGCAAGCCCCGGACCAGACGGCACGAGGCCGGGGGCGCGGTCAGCTTTCACCACCACGAGGTGGTCGGGGCCAAGATGGCTCGCAAGCGGCTCCAGGCTCTGACCTACGGCAAGGACGTCGTCGAGGCGGTCACGCTGCTGACCGAGCTCCACCTGCGCTTCCACGGTTATCGCCCGGTCGGCACCGTCAAGCCTGGGGAGTCGGCCTGGACCGACAGCGCCGTCCGCCGCTATGTCACGGACGCCGGGGCGCAGCTCTCACGGCTGCACCTGCTCGTCCGGTCGGACTGCACCACCCTGAACCGGCGTCGGGCAGCGGGACTGGCGGCCGCCTACGACGACCTGGAGACCCGGATCGCCGAGCTACGCAAGAGGGAGGAGCTCGACCGGATCCGTCCGGACCTGTCCGGCGAGCAGGTCATGGAGCTGCTCGGGATCGGCCCGTCCCGCACCGTCGGGCTGGCCTTGAAGCACCTGCTGGCGCTGCGGATGGAGCACGGCCCGCTCGGCGAGGGGCGCGCGGTGGCCGAGCTGCGCGCCTGGGCGGCTCAGCAAGACCTCTGACGCTGCTGAACGGAGTCCGGACGGGTGGGCCGCCACTGCCCGCTTCGGGGACCACCGCCCGCGTCGGGCACCGTCCCGGCTCCGGGTGCCACTGCCCGCTTCGGGGCCACCCCGTCCCAGGGATCACCGCCCGCTCCGGGGCCACCCCGTCCCAGGGATCACCGCCCGCTTGGGGGCCACCCCGTCCCAGGGATCACCGCCCGCTTCGGGGCCACCCCGCCTCCGGGTGCCACTGCGTCCGCCTCAGCCGTCCGCCCGTCGCCGGGGTCAGGCGCAGCGCCGAAGACAATGGGTTTCACGGTTTGCCACACCATCAGGTGGACGCAGCTGCACCCGTGAGACCCACCGCACCACCGCACCACCGCACCGCCGCACCACAGGCACCACCGGCACCACCACACACCCCGGTTGAGCAAGATCGACGGAGGCTCTGACCGTCAGAGGTGGGAGTTTCGGCGGGTCGGCACGGTCGGACGCTCCGGTGATCTTGCAGAGCCCGGAGTGAACAGCCAGAGACTCCGGTGATCTTGCAGCGGGTAGCGCCCTCAACGCTGGCCTTCGCGGTGCCACAGCGAGACCCGGCGGACCGCCGGCGGCCCGTCTCCTCGGTCAGGGAGCCCCCCGACCGCAGCCGGACCGGTCAGGGCTGACGCCGACCGCAGCCGGACCGGTCAGAGCAGCCCCCGACCCGGACCCGGACCCGGACCCGGACCCGGACCGGACTAGATCGCGCGGTCGCGGCCCTCCCAGTAGGGCGCCCGCAGTTCCTTCTTCAGCACCTTGCCCGACGGGTTGCGCGGAAGGACGTCGATCACCTCGACCGTGCGCGGCACCTTGAACCCGGCCAGGTGCTGCCGCACGAAAGCGACCAGCTCCTCGCTGTCGACCGTGGCGCCCGGTGCCGGCACGACGAACGCCTTCACGTCCTCGCCCCACTTGTCCGACGGGACACCGATCACGGCGGCGTCAGCAACCGCCGGATGCTTGGTGAGTGCGTTCTCGACCTCGGCGGGGTAGACGTTCTCCCCGCCGGTCACGACCATGTCCTTGACCCGGTCGTGCAGGAACAGGTAGCCGTCGACGAGGTAGCCCGCGTCCCCGGTGCGGAACCAGTCGCCCTCGAACACCGCCGCCGATGCCTCGGGCTGGCCCCAGTAGCCGGCCATGTTCTGCCGGGTGCGGATCCACACCTCACCGACCTCACCGTCCGGCACGTCGTCACCGGAGACCAGGTCGACGCAGCGGATCTCCACGCCGTTCATCGGCCGCCCCGCCGACCGGAGGCGCTCCCGGTGCGCGGTGTCGGCGTGGTCCAGAGGGGTGAGCAGAGTGATCGCGCCGGTCGTCTCGGTGAGGCCGTACACCTGGTAGAAACCGCAGCCGAACACGTCCTGGCAGCGCTGGAGCAGGTCCTCGGAGATCGGGCTGGCGCCGTACGCCAGGGCCTGCAGCGACGAGAAGTCCATCTCCTCGACCCCCGGCGTCAGGGTGAGGAACAGCAGCGCCGCCGGCACGAGGAACGCGTGCGTGATGCGGTGCTCGGGGATCAGCGCCAGCAGCGCCGACGGGACCAGCTCACGCAGCAGCACGGTGTGGACGCCGAGGCTCATGCCGAACAACGCCCAGCCCGAGCCGCCGATGTGGAACATCGGCATGGCCGCGAGATTGACCGCGTCTGCGCCCATCTCCAGCTGGCCGGCCATGTCGAGCAGCCCGCTGAAGTTGCCGTTGTCGAGCATCGCGCCCTTGGGGAGCCCGGTGGTGCCGGACGTGTAGAGCTGCAGGGCGATGTCGGAGTCGGTCACCGCCACCGGCTCGGTCACCGGAGTGGCGGAGGAGAGCCATCCCTCGTACGGCAGGTGCGTCCCGTCCGGCGTCCCCACGAACACGATCCGCTTCACCGTCGTCAGGTCACCGGCGAACGCGGCCAGCACGGGCGCGAAGTCGCTGTGCACCACCAGGACGGTCGCGCCGGAGTCGTTGATGATGAAGGCCATCTCCGGTGGGGCGAGCCGCCAGTTGACGGCCACGTCGACCGCCCCGAGCATCGCAGCCCCGAAGAGCACCTCGAAGTAGGTCAGGCCGTTCTTGTCGAGCAACGCGACCCGGTCGCCGAACCCGACCCCCTCGGCCGCAAGGGCCCCGGCTACCGACTGCGAGCGCTGGAGCAGCTGCTGCCACGTGAGCGTCGTGTCGTCGAGGGTGAGAGCGGGGCCGTCAGGCGTCTCCGCGGCCCAGCGGGTCAGGATGCCGGCAAGACTGAAGCTCATGCGGTGATCATAGGACGCTCAGTATGACCTCGGTCACGCGCCCGCGCCGTGGCCAAGGCGTAACCGGCCGCGGTGACCAGGTAACCCCCGCCGATCACGACGACCACCAGCACCGACCGCCCGTCGTCCGGGAGCAGGAACGCCGCAGCCGCTCCCGCAGTCACGAAGCTGACGTTGAACGCAGTGTCGTAGAAGGAGAAGACCCGGCCGCGGAAATCGTCGTCGACCTGCAGCTGGAGCAGGGTGTCGACCGTGATCTTCGCGCCCTGCGCGGCGATCCCGAGCACGAAAGCGGCGATGAGGAGCGGCACGTGGGCGAAGGTCAGCCCGAGCACGGTCTGCACGACTGACGCGACGACGAACAGGCCGACGATCCAGGGCGCCGGCCCGACCCGGCGAACCACGCTGGGCGTCAGGCCGGCGGCGACGAGCCCGCCGAGCCCGGTCGCGACAATGATCGCGCCAAGCCCGCTGACCCCTCGCCCGACCGCGCCCTCCGGTGCGTAGAGCAGCAGCGTCGTGACGAACGACAGCCCGAAGAAGAACCGGTGCGCCCCGATCGCGCACAGCCCTCGGAACGCCTCGCCCCGCTGGTGCACGTGCCTCGCCCCGTCGAGCACCCCGTGCAGCACCTCGGTGAGCGCGTGCCGGAGGTGGTGTGTCGGCGGGTGGTCCGGTCCGAGCAAGGCGTACGGCAGGAGCGAGGCCAGCGCGCCCGCCACCGCGTACAGGACTGCACCGACCAGGGCGATGCGGGCCGAGCCCGTACCCCCCACGAGGCTGCCGATCCCTACCGCCACGGCTCCGCCGACCAGCGCGGCGCCGCCGCCGAGCGTCGTGCTGGTCGAGTTGGCGACCACCAGCTGATGCTCCTCGACCACGTGCGGCTGGGCTGCCGACAGCCCGGACAGCAGGAAGCGACTGACCGAGATGGTGACCAGAGCGAGCCCCTGGACGAGCAGCGAGGTCGCGGCGACGCTGTTGATCGCCACGGCGAACGCGAGCACCATGACGGCACGGGCGAGGTTGCCGATCAGCAGCACGCGCTGCCGGCTCCACCGGTCGAGCAGCACGCCGGCGAACGGGCCCAACAGGCTGTAAGGCAGCAGCACGACGGCGAAAGCGGTCGCCGCCTGAGCCGCCGACGTGGCGTTCTGGGGGTTGAAGAACACCGCCGAGAACAGCGCCGTCTGGAACACGCCGTCCCCGGCCTGGCCGAACATGCGGACCCGGAGCAGCCGCCTGAAGTCGCGTACGGCAAGGACCTGGGCCAGGTCCGTACGTCTGCCGAGCACGTCCTCAGGTTACGACCGCACCCGTGGCGCGCGCGTGCGAACGCAGAGGGCCCGACCCCACCAGGGGCCGGGCCGTCGTCGCGCTGCGGGCTAGTGCTGGGGGCGCTCGGTCTCGATGCTCGTGCCGTGGATCCAGGCCTCGAGCGCATCCTTGCCGACGTCGTCCCGGACCTGCTCGGGCGGGCTCTTCATGAAGTAGGTCGACGCCGCCTGCACCGGACCACCCTCGCCGCGGTCCATGGCGATCTTCGCGCAACGGAGCGCGTCGATGATGACGCCGGCCGAGTTGGGGCTGTCCCAGACCTCCAGCTTGTACTCCAGGTTGAGCGGCACGTCACCGAAAGCGCGACCCTCGAGACGGACGTAGGCCCACTTGCGGTCGTCGAGCCACTGCACGTAGTCCGACGGGCCGATGTGGACGTTGCGGGCGCCCATGTCGTGCTCCATGTTGGAGGTCACGGCCTGGGTCTTG
>JBBSTR010000134.1:0-5472 GCA_038235705.1 Mycobacteriales bacterium | reverse complement strand
GTGCCGGCAGTGAAGACCGACGTCTCGAGCCGGGTCGGGCCGAGCGCCCGCGCCAGCTCGCCGGACGCGACGCCGTAGAGCGCGGCGGCGTGCGTGACGTTGGGCGAGTAGGCGAGGCGCAGCACCGGCATCGGCCCGGGTGGGGCTGCAGATGCGGTGCCGCAGGCCGTCAGGACGACAGCCAGCAGCGGGAGGAGCGAGCGCAGGCGCACGGAGAAGCCTTCAGGACGGAGCGGTCAGGGACGCGGGACGTGCACCGTCCGACATCGCGTCCCGGGCCGGCAGGAGTCGACGCACCACCCCACCCAGGGCGTGCGGACCCAGTCGTTCACGCCCGTACACCGATCTGGCTGCCGATCATCCCGGCGGCGAGGGTGGCGCCGGTCGCCGGGTCGATGAGGATGAACGCGCCGGTGCGCCGGTCCGTCAGGTAGTCGTCCGGCACGATCGGGCTCGCGGTGCGGACGGTGACGTGTGCGATCCCGTTGAGCCCGAGCTCGGTGACCGGCTGGCGGGTGAGCGTCGTGACGTCCAGGCTGTCGTGCAGCGTCGTGACGATCGCCGGGACGGTCCGCGTGGTGTGCTTGAGCAGCAGCCGCGTACCCGGACGCAGCGGGGCGTCGGCCATCCAGCAGAGCGTCGCGTCAAAGCTGGAGGTCGGCTGCGGAGGGTCACCGGCCGAGACGATCAGGTCGCCCCGGGAGACGTCGAGCTCGTCGGCGAGCCGGACGGTGACGGCCTGGCCGGCGACCGCCTCGTCCAGCCCGTCCTGCGCGTCGAAGGTGTCCAGGCCGGCGATCGTCGTGCTTCGCCCCCCCGGCAGGACGGTGACCTGCTCGCCGACCCGAAGCACACCGGACGCGACGGTGCCCGCATAGCCCCGGTAGTCGGGGCGTTCGGCGCTCATCGGCCGGATCACGTACTGCACCGGGAACCGTCCCGGACGGGCCCGGGCGTCGTCGCGCTCGACCTCGACCCGTTCGAGGTGGCCGAGCAGCGTCGGTCCCTCGTACCAAGGCATGTTCGCCCCGGCGTCGACGATGTTGTCGCCGTGGAGCGCCGCGACCGGGATCGGATGAACGTCCTTGACGGCGAGGTGCCCGGCCAGCTCGGCGAAGTCCACGACGATCTCGTCAAAGATCTGCTGGGACCAGCCGACGAGGTCCATCTTGTTGACCGCGAGCACCAGGTGCGGCACGCGCAGAAGCGCCGACAGCGCCGCGTGCCGCCGGGTCTGCTCGACCACGCCCTTGCGTGCGTCGACCAGCACCACGGCGACGTCCGCGGTCGAGGCGCCGGTGACCATGTTGCGGGTGTACTGCACGTGCCCTGGCGTGTCCGCAACGATGAACGACCTGGCCGGGGTCGCGAAATACCGGTACGCCACGTCGATCGTGATGCCTTGCTCGCGCTCGGCCCGCAGGCCGTCGGTCAGCAGCGCCAGGTTGGTCCAGTCGTCGCCGCGCTCGGCCGCGACCCGCTCGACCGCGTCCAGCTGGTCCGCCATCACCGTCTTGGAGTCGAAGAGCAGGCGGCCGATCAGCGTCGACTTGCCGTCGTCGACCGACCCGGCGGTCGCAAACCTCAGCAGCCCCGTCATGCCGGGCCCATCCTCTTCAGGTCACTCATGTCAGAAGTACCCAGCCTTCTTGCGGTCTTCCATGGCGGCCTCGCTGGCGCGGTCGTCCGCGCGGGTCGCGCCGCGCTCGGTCAGCCGGGTCACCGCCACCTCTGCGACGATCTGTTCGGCGGTGGCCGCCTCGGACAGGACCGCGCCGGTGCAGGACGCGTCCCCGACCGTGCGGTAGCGAACCGTGCGGGTGCTGACGGTCTCGCCCGCCCGTGGCTGGGAGTGCTCGGTGACCCCGAGCAGCATCCCGTCCCGCTCGAACACCTGGCGCTCGTGCGCGAAGTAGAGCGACGGCAGGTCCAGGCGTTCGCGCGCGACGTAGCGCCAGACGTCGAGCTCGGTCCAGTTGCTGATCGGGAACACCCGGATGTGCTCGCCCGGGTTGTGCCGCCCGTTGTAGAGGTCCCACAGCTCAGGCCGCTGATTCTTCGGGTCCCACTGACCGAAGGCGTCCCGGAAGGAGAAGAACCGCTCCTTCGCACGGGCCTTCTCCTCGTCGCGCCGCGCCCCACCGAACACCGCGTCGAACCGGCCCTGTTCGACCGCCCGCAGCAGCGTCACCGTCTGCAGCGGGTTGCGGAGCCCGCCCGGCACCTCCACCGACCGCCCGGCGTCGATGTCGTCCTGCACCTTCGCCACCACCAGGCGCGTCTCCAGCTCGGCGACCCGACGGTCCCGGAACTCCAGCACCTCAGCGAAGTTGTGACCGGTGTCGACGTGCACCAGCGGGAACGGCAGCCGGGCCGGCCAGAACGCCTTCTGCGCCAGCCGCAGCATCACGACCGAGTCCTTGCCGCCCGAGAACAGCAGCGCCGGGCGCTCGAACTCCGCTGCGACCTCGCGCATGACGTGGATGCTCTCGGCCTCGAGCGCGTCCAGCGCGTCCGCGGTCTCCTGCTCGCTGACCCTGCTCATCGAATCCCACGCTCGGACAGGGCGCTGAGCACCTGGGCGACCGACTGCACCAGGGTCTGCTCGTGCGTCGGCACGCGCAGCTCCGGGTCTTTCGGCGCCTCGTAAGGCGCGTCGACCCCGGTCATCCCAGAGATCTCCCCGCTGCGCTGCTTCGCGTACAGACCCTTCACGTCGCGTTCGGCGCACACCTCCACCGGCGCGGCCACGTGCACCTCCACGAAGCCCGCTCCCCTGTCGGCGTGCAGCGCGCGCACGGCTTCTCGGGTCTCGGCGTACGGAGAGATCACGCTCGCCAGCACCAGCACACCGTGACGCGCCACCGTCGCCGCGACCCAGCCGATCCGCAGCACGTTCGTGTCCCGGTCGGCCTTGGACAGCCCCAGGCCGGCCGAGAGGAACGTGCGGACCTCGTCACCGTCCAGCAGCTCGACGGGACCGCCGACCTCGGCTGCGACAGCACGCGCCAACGTCGTCTTGCCGGCGCTGGGCAGGCCGGTGAACCACAGCGTGGTGCCGTGCGGTGTCACGGTGGTGCTCACGGTCGTGCTCCTGAAAGTCGGTGAGGGCGGTCGCTCTGCGACCCCGGAACCGGCTCCTAGAAGAGCCGGCCCACCGGACAGACCCCGCCGTCGATGCGCTGCAGGTCGACGTGGAGTCGCCTGGTGAGCACGGTGCGGGGCATGTCGCAGATGCTGCCACAGGCCGAGCCCGGGTGGCGGTTCGTGCTTCGCTTCTCGTACGCCCGAACGGACGAGCACCTCGGAGGAACCCCATGCCCGGCACCACCCGAACCCGCGGCGAGGGCCAGTGGGCGCTCGGCTATCGAGAGCCCCTGAACGCCGCCGAGCACGCCAAGAAGGACAGCAATCCCCTTACCGTGCGTGACCGGGTCTTGGCGACGTACGCCTCCCAGGGCTTCGATTCGATCGACGGTTCCGACCTTCGCAGTCGGCTGCGCTGGTACGGCCTCTACACCCAGCGCGCGCAGGGCATCCCCGGCGGCCGGACGGCGCTGCTGTCGCCCGAAGAGCTCGAGGCGCCATTCTTCATGATGCGGATCCGGCTCGACGGCCTGCAGCTCACCGCAGACCAGCTCCAGGTCATCGGGGAGATCTCTTCCACGTACGGTCGCGACGTCGCCGACGTCACCGACCGCCAGAACATCCAGCTGCACTGGATCCGGATCGAGGACGTCCCCACGATCTGGGCCCGCCTCCATGAGGTCGGGCTCGGCAGCACGATGGCCTGCGGCGACACCCCGCGAGGGATGCTCGGTTGCCCGCTCGCAGGCGTCGATCACGACGAGATCCTCGACGCCACTCCACAGCTCGAAGCCGTCACTAAACGTTACGTTGGTGACCCGGCGTTCTCGAACCTTCCGCGCAAGTTCAAGACGTCGATCTCGGGCTGCTCGGCGCACTGCAGCAACCACGAGATCAACGACCTCGCGTTCGTCGGCGTGCGGTTGCCCGACGGCCGCGTCGGCTATGACCTCTGGGTCGGCGGCGGACTCTCGACCAACCCCAGGCTCGGGGTGCGGCTCGGAGCGTTCGTCGAGCCCGACCGGGTCGAGGAGGTCTGGGCCGGCGTCTGCTCGGTGTTTCGGGACTACGGATATCGGCGGTCCCGTACGCACGCCCGCCTCAAGTTCCTGCTCGCCGACTGGGGGCCTGAGAAGTTCCGGCAGGTGCTCGAGACCGAATACCTCACCAGCCCTCTCCCGGACGGGCCCGCACCCGCCGCGCCGCCCACACCGAACCGCGACCACCTCGGGCTGCACGAGCAGGCCGACGGCCTCCACTACGTCGGGATGACCGTGCGGGCCGGGCGCACCTCCGGAACCCAGCTGCAGCGCATCTCCGCTCTGGCCAGGGATTACGGCTCCGGTCGCACCGCCACCACCGCCCAGCAGGGGCTCGTTATGCTCGACCTCGACCCGGCCCGCTCGGCCGAGCTGCTGGACCTTCTCGAGGCGGAGGGCCTCGGCGTACGCCCGTCGGCGTTCCGGCGTGGCGTCCTCACCTGCACCGGCCTCGAGTTCTGCAAGCTGGCGATCGTCGAGACCAAGGCCCGCGCAGTCGACGTCTACACCGAGCTCGAGCGTCGGATGCCTGACTTCGACGAGCAGATCACGATCAACATCAACGGCTGCCCCAACTCCTGCGCCCGCTTTCAGACCGCCGACATCGGCCTCAAGGGCATGGTCGTCGGCGGCGAGGAGGGCTTCCAGGTCCACCTCGGCGGACGGCTCGGCGAGGACGCCGGCTTCGGCCGCAAGACCCGTGGGCTCAAGATCACTGCAGACGGGGCGGTCGACTACATCGAGCGGGTGCTCCGGTCCTTCCAGGCCCACCGTGAACCGGGCGAGCGGTTCGCGGTGTGGGCGCGGCGGGCGGACGAAGCACTGATCTCTTGAGCGCGGGTGAGCGGGCGGCGCCGATGTGCTGTCCGTACTGCGCGGAGGAAGAAATCCGGCCGTGGGGGGACGATCCTGACAGTGACCATGCGCAGTGGAGGTGTGCGGCGTGCACGCGAGTGTTCGTGCTGCGGTACAAGGGGATGACGGGGCGCTGACCGTGTTTTCGTTGATGCGTGGCCGCTGCGGTCCGGCAGGTCCTCCGCGCCTAGGCCTTCGGCCTTTTATGGCGCTTCCGGATCCCGCCGGACCTCCGCTGGTTCACGACGGGGGCGGATGCGGTCAAGACCCCCGGGGGTTCCCTGCTTGGCAGCCCGAACGCCGGCTGGCCCGCTGGGTCGGGTCGAAAACCCCGACCGAACGAGGCCGAACCCGTGGCTGCTCAAGGCCGGGGGCGGACAGCGCGGCCACGTGCTTGACCGGGCTTCGATGATCGAGCCGGGGTCGCGGGCTTGGGTGGCCGAGGCGTGGCGGCCTCGGGACGAGCCGGAGGTGGTGGAGCTGCGCACCG
>JBBSTR010000133.1:0-5647 GCA_038235705.1 Mycobacteriales bacterium | reverse complement strand
GGGCCCCGGCCGCGATGCGACGCGCCGGCACGGTCGCGGGCCGCGCGGTGATCACGCGTCGGGGCCGAGACTGCTCGTACACGGGTGCTCGGCTCCTTCCGCCGCTGTGACCGGATCAGTGACCTGAACAGTGACAGCCGTTGCTGTGACGAGCCTGTGCGACGACTGTGCAACAGGTTGGCGTCGCTCCCTGGCAGGTGCCTCACAGCCGCCGTACAGCAAGGGGGTTCACGATGGCTTCATGACGCTGACCCGGTCGACCGGTGCGCCCGAGGCGCGACTGCTCGTCGTCGACGACGAGCCGAACATCTTGGAGCTGCTGTCGGTGGCGCTGCGCTACGCGGGGTTCGAGGTGACGACCGCCGCGGACGGGCCGACCGCCGTGACCGCGGCCCGGTCCGTGAAGCCCGACCTCGTCGTGCTCGACGTGATGCTCCCCGGCCTCGACGGCTTCGAGGTGCTGCGGCGCATCCGCGGCGAGGGCACCCGCACCCCGGTGCTGTTCCTCACCGCCAAGGACGCGACCGAGGACAAGATCACCGGGCTCACGCTCGGCGGGGACGACTACGTGACCAAGCCGTTCAGCCTCGAGGAGGTGGTCGCGCGCATCCGCGCAGTTCTGCGCAGGGGCGCTGGGCCGGTGGTCGGTTCGCGGCTGGTCTTCGCCGATCTCGAGCTCGACGAGGACAGCCACGAGGTGTGGAAGGCCGGCGCGCCCGTCCCGCTGTCACCGACCGAGTTCAACCTGTTGCGCTACTTCCTGCAGAACCCCGGGCGGGTGCTGTCCAAGGCGCAGATCCTGGACCACGTCTGGCACTACGACTTCGGCGGTGACGCGAACGTCGTCGAGTCGTACGTGTCCTACCTGCGGCGCAAGCTCGACGCGGGGGAGCCGCGGCTGATCCACACGCTGAGAGGTGTGGGGTACGTGCTGCGCGTTCCCACTGGGTGAGATATCTTTCCCGTTCCGTGGGACGGGTCCCGTACGGTCGGACGATGAGCACCTACACGCACGGTCACGCCGAACCGGTCCTGAGATCCCACCGCTGGCGTACGGCGGAGAACTCAGCGGCCTACCTGCTGCCGCACCTGCACCCCGGCCAGACGCTGCTCGACGTCGGCTGCGGGCCCGGGACGATCACGGCTGACCTCGCTGCGCACGTGGGTCGGGTCATCGCGATGGAGACGTCCGAGGACGCGCTCACGTCCGGGCGTGCCGAGGTCGCTCGCCGGGGGACCCGGACGGTGAGCTTCCAGGTCGGCGACGTGCACGACCTGGACCTGCGGGACGACAGCGTCGATGTCGTGCACGCCCACCAGGTGCTGCAGCACGTCGCCGACCCGGTCCAGGCGCTCCGGGAGATGCGCCGGGTCTGCCGCCCGGAAGGGGTGGTCGCCGTGCGCGACGCCGACTACGACGCCTTCACCTGGTGGCCGGCGCTGCCCGCGCTGGACCGGTGGCTCGTGCTCTACCGCACAGCGGCGCGCGCCAACGGAGCCGAGCCTGATGCTGGACGACGACTGCTGTCCTGGGCGCTGGCGGCCGGTTTCACGGACGTGACGCCGACGTCGAGCACGTGGACCTACGCCACCCCTGAGGATCGCGCCTGGTGGGGCGGCATGTGGGCCGACCGCATCCTGGGCTCGACGCTCACCGAGCAGCTGCTGACCTCGGGGCTGTCGAACCGCTCCGAGCTGCAGGAGATCTCCGACGGCTGGCGGGAGTGGGCGGCCGCCCCGGACGGTTGGCTGATCATCCCGCACGGCGAGCTGGTCTGCCGCGTCTGACCGCGCTATCGCTGGCACCTGCGAGCCCTCTGGAGCGTTGGCCCCGACGTGGCCGCGTCGACGTGGTCAAGGGCGAGGAGGCGCACGTGCTGGGACCGAGCTCTGTCGGGGTGGTCGTCGTGCTGCTGCTCGTGGCTGGCGGGCTGCTGGGGCTGGCCGTCCGTCGTTCCCGCCGTCTCATCCGGGTGCCGGCGGCGCTCATCGCGCTGCTGCTGCCGTTCCTGGCCGGGATCGCCGCCGTGAACACGCAGTACGCCTACTACCGGACCTGGTCGGACGTCGCCGACGGGCTGTTCGGCAGCGGTCCGCCGCAGCTGACGGGGGTGCAGGCGCACGACGGCGCGGCAGGTGCGGTCGACAAGCTCACCGGCATGCCCGGGAAGGTGCTCACGCTCGCCCTGCCGGGACCGGTCAGCGGCGTCAGCGGCCGGTCGGGTCTGGTCTATGTGCCCCCCGAGCTCGGCGACCCCGGCCTGCGTACGGACGACGTGCCGGTCGTCGAGCTGTTCCACGGCACCCCAGGCAGGCCGTCGGACTGGACGGACGGCCTGCACCTGCAGCAGACGATGGACCGGCTCAGGGCGGCACGCCAGGTGGGCCCGATGGTGCTGGTCGTGCCGGACACGAACGGCGGTGTCAAGGGCACCGAGGAGTGCACGGACGCACCGGGCGGCGTACGGGACGACACCTACCTCACGCGGGACGTACCGGCCGACGTCCGCTCGGCGCTGGGCCTGCACACCGGGCCCCGTAGCTCGGGCCTGCTCGGCTACTCCTCGGGCGGTTACTGCGCGATGAACCTCGGGCTCCGTCACCGCACGGAATTCCGGGCACTAGCGGCCTTGGACGGCTACTACAGCCCGACCCAGGCGCCTTACGGAGCCCGGCTGTTCCACGGTGACCTGGCGGCGCAGCAGGCCAACGACCCGACCCTTCTCGTACGCGCACCGGATCCCGCACCGCTGCCGGCCATCTTCCTGGCGACGGGGACGGGAGACCGGAGCGACCTGCGGGCGGCGAGGTCGTTCCTCGCGGCGCTCGGGCCGGGCGTGTCCGCTCAGCTGGTGACCGAGCCCGGTGCCAGGCACACCTTCGACGCGTGGGCGAGCAGCCTGCCGGTCGCGCTGACCTGGATGTGGCAGCAGCTGCGTACGCCGGACCTCGTGCGCGCCTACCCCGGAGCGACCGATCCGCCGCTCCCCTCTGTCGTGACCGTGCCGCACCACGGCCGGCACTCTGGGGCGCCGTCTCCGGTCGGGCCAGGAGCTTCGGCACCGGGCACAGCGAGGCACCACGTCCGGTCGGCGCCGCTGGCGCCGTCCACCGCGTGAGGGTGCGTCCCCGCGCCGTCGTGGCCACGGCAGCGGGTGTCGTCGCCGTCGCCGCGTCCGTGGTCGCCGTCCTGGGAGGCAGCGGACCCGTCTCCTCGATCGGCAGAGCCGCGACGCCGGCCGTCGGAGCTGCACGGCCTGTGCCGGCGCCCGCTTCCGTCCCGCCCGCCGTCCCGACCCCGGCTATCCCGGGGACGGTCACGACCTTGCACCTGCACGCGCCGGGCACCTCCGGGGACCGAGCGGTCGAGGTTTACCGGCCGAGCGTGCCGGACGTCGCGACACTGCCCGTCCTGTACCTGTTGCACGGCGTGCCCGGCCAGACGGAGGGACTGCTCGAGTCGACCGGCGTAAGGGCGGCGCTCGACGCCTGGCTGACGAGCGGGGGCGCCCCGTTCGTCGTCGCCGTCCCCGACGGCAACGGTGACAACCACGACGACACCGAGTGGGCCGATGCGGCCGACGGCAGCGACCAGCTCGAGACCTTCGTGACCCAGACGGTCGTCGGCGCCGTCGAAGGTTTCCACCTCCGACCGTCCCGGCTGCGGGCGATCGGCGGGTTCAGCATGGGCGGCTACGGGGCGCTCAATCTCGGCGTACGCCACCCGGAACTCTTCGGCAGCGTGGTGAGCGTCGCCGGCTACGGCGACCTTGACGATCCTGACGGGGTCTTCGACGGTCGACCGACCCTGGAGCGTGCCAACACGCCGGCCCGACACCTGGCCTCGCTTCGAGGCCGCGCGGTCTACCTCGGGGTCGGCACGGACGACGACGAGCCGGTGGTGGACGGCCAGGCCGCGTCGCTCTCCGCAGCGCTCTCGGCCGACGGCGTGCGACACACGCTGAACGTGACCCCCGGCGAGCACGACTGGAGCACCGTCGTCACCCAGTGGCCGGCGATCTGCCGCTTCCTGGCGGCCAGCTGGCAGTCGCAGTGACGTGCGGCGCTGGCTCCCTTCTCGCACGCCGAGTTTCGGCGTACGTTCCAGAGCCATGGACCTCTCCAGCGCAGTGTCGACGGCCGCGGCGATCCGGAGCCGGCAGGTCAGCCCGCTCGAGGTGCTGGAGCACTGCCTCGCCCGGGTGGACGAGGTCAACCCCGAGGTCAACGCGATCGTCTGGCGCGACGACGAGCAGGCGCGGGCCTTGGCGAGAGAGGCCGGTGAGGCTGTCGTACGAGGAGATGACCTCGGCCCGTTCCACGGCGTCCCGGTCCCGGTCAAAGATCTCACCGCCGTCGCCGGCTGGCCGCTGACCTACGGCTCGCGGGGCGCACCCGAGGGTCTCTCGGCCGAGAGCGAGCTGACCGTGCTGGCGATGCAGCGCGCCGGTTTCGTGCTGTGCGGGCGCACCAACACGCCGGAGTTCGGACCGATCACGATCACCGAGAACCTGCGCTACGGCGCGACCCGCAACCCCTGGGACCTCTCCCGCACCCCCGGGGGGAGCAGCGGCGGCGCCGCGGCGGCGGTGGCCTCGGGCATGTTCCCGCTGGCGCACGCCACCGACGGCGGCGGGTCGATCCGCATCCCGGCTTCGTGCTGCGGGCTGGTCGGGCTCAAGCCGAGCCGAGGCCGGGTCCCGGTGCGCACGACGAAGTGGGAGGGAGCCGCGGTCGAGGGTGCGGTCACCCGTACGGTCACCGACGCCGCCGTGCTCCTGGACGCCATGAGCGGACCTGACCCGTTCGGCTGGTGGAACGCGCCCGCGCCCGCGCGGCCCTTCGCCGACGAGGTCGGCGTAGACCCGGGCCGGCTGCGGATCGGCGTGCTGGATCAGGCGCCGTTCGGGCTGCCGATCGATCCTGAGTGCCTGGCAGGCATACGACAGACCGCCGACCGGCTCGCCGCGCTCGGCCACGACGTACGACCAGCCGGGCTCGACATCCCCGACGAAGCCCTGGCCGCTTTCCTGGCCACCGTCAACGCGGGGCTCGCGGACCTGCCCGGGGTGGACTGGGACCGCACCGAGCCGCACGTGCAGGCCAACCGGGCGGCGGCGCTGGCCGTCGACAGTTTGACGTACGTGACCGCGGTGCACGACCTGCAGCGCTTCAGCCGCGTGCAGGTGGCCCGGTGGGGCACCGAGCTGGACGTGCTGCTCACCCCGACACTGACGATCCTGCCGCCGCCCGTCGGTGGGCTGGCCGAGATTCACGCGCACCCGAAGGGCAGCTCGCAGACGGTCTTCGCGATGGCCGTCCTCAACGCGTTCTTCAACGTCACGGGTCAGCCGGCTGTGTCGCTGCCGCTGCACACCTCGACCGGCGGCCTACCGGTCGGGATGCAGCTGGTCGCCGGACCCTGGCGCGAGGACGTCCTGGTCCGGCTTGCTTCTCAGCTGGAGTCGGCTCACCCCTGGGCCGACCGGAGCCCGGCCAGGCAGTCCTGATCGGGCAGCTAACGCCTGCGACTACATGACCTGGTCGGTCGGGCGGATCAGGATCTCGTTGACGGCGACCCGACGAGGCCGGGTCACGACGTAGGTGATGGCGTCGGCGATGTCCTGGGCTTCGAGCCGCTCCATGT
>JBBSTR010000132.1:0-5656 GCA_038235705.1 Mycobacteriales bacterium | reverse complement strand
GAACTCGTAGCGCTCGCGGTTGCGCTCGTACTCCAGCGCACCGTTCAGGCTCAAGGCGTCCTTGCTCCCGTAGTAGTCCGCGACGACGGAGTGGTCGATCACCAGCTCGGCCGGGGCGAGCGGGTTGATCTTCTTCGGGTCGCCGCCGAGGTCGGCCATCGCCTCACGCATCGTGGCCAGGTCGACGATGCAGGGCACCCCGGTGAAGTCCTGCATCAGCACGCGGGCGGGGGTGAACTGGATCTCGGTGTCGGGCTCGGCCGACGGGTCCCAGGCGGCCACGGCGCGGATGTGCTCCGCGCGGATGTCGACGCCGTCCTCGGTGCGAAGGAGATTTTCCAGTAGGACCTTGAGTGCGTAAGGGAGGTCCTGCACCCCCTCGACCGCCGACAGCCGGTGGATCTCGTGGTCGACCCCCTCCACCGTGAGGGTGCCTCTGGCTCCGAAGCTGTCGGTCTCGCCGGTCATGTCTGCCTCCTGGATGCGTTGCGTGCGACGTTACGTGGTGGGTCTGACAGCGCTGTGGGCAGGCGCGCGCACGGCGTCCTCGACGAGGTCCAGGACCCCGTCGAGATGGTCGGTGGGCATGCCGGCGGCGAGTGAGCTGACGAGGCCGTCGAGGACCAGCTGGAGGAAAGTCGCGAGCAGCTCGGTCGGCACGTCCGCTCGGACGGCCCCCGCGGCGCGTTGGCGCTCGAGCCGGTCGCGGGTGGCCTCGCCCACCCGGTCGGACCGCCCGCGCCAGCCCGCGGCGAAGGCCGGGTCGGTGCGCAGGCGACGCCGGACCTCGAGCTCCACGCCGAGCCAGCCGGCGTCCTTGGTGGCCAGCTCACGCATCACCTGGACGAGCCCGCCCTGCTCGACCACCTCGGCCGTGAGCGCGGCGTCGTCCTCGGCGAGGGCCAGGAACAGCGCCTGCTTGTCCCCGAAGTGGTGGAAGATCGCGCCTCGCGAGAGGCCGGTCTCGGACTCGAGCACCTTGACGGTCGCGCCCTCGTAGCCGTGCCGCGCGAACGCTCGGCGCGCACCCACCAGGATCGCGTCCCTGGTGGCCGCTCCCCGCTCCTGGTCGCCGGTCATGCCGTCAACATACCGTACGGTCGTACGGTCGTACTGGGGGTGCTGGGGTGCCGGTCAGCCGTCGACGACCCGGCCCGGTTCGATCGCCAGCCGCACAGGATCCTCGTGGACCGTCTCGGTCAGCCCGGCTTCGATCGCGGTCTTCTTCGTCCGCGACACGGTCGGACCCGCGTTGGCCGCCACGACGCCGAGCCACGGGAGCACCACGGCGCCGGCGAACAGCACCAGCTTCACCCAGATCGGCACCGGCAGCGCGACCCCGAGGATCACGCACAGCAGCCGGCTCGACTGGGTGAGGACGTAGCGGCGCTCGCGCAGGGCGATGTCGTCGGTGTGGCTCAGCCTCGCCGTGGTCACCGTGACGGCCTGTGGGACCCTGGTCGAGGAGGGACGATCCCGCTGCGGCATACGACAATGTTCTCACCCGGCGGCGACCTGTGCACGCGCAAGCGGCGGGCGCAGGCAACCTCGCAGGTCTCCTGTGCGTCCTTCCTGGTGCCAGCGTCTCCCCTGTGACGACCGCTCAGAACTCTGGAGAACGACGTGCCCCGCCCTCCCGCTACCCGTGCAACGCTCGCCGCCTGCCTGCTCGCTGTCTCGCTCCTGGCCGGCGCGTGCAGCAGTGGCCCCCTGGACCGCGCCGCCGCGACCGACCCGGCCGTGACCACCCCCGTGCCGACCTCAGACCCGTCTGCCCCACCCGCTGATCTGCCCCCCGCAACGACGTCGAGCGAGCCGCCGGAGTCCGCCACGTCGCCGACCGCCCCGCTCCCGCCCGTCGGAGCAGACGTCAGCGCTGAGGTGGTCCGCGCCCAGCAGGCCCTGTCGACGCAGAAGTACTACGTCGGACCGGCCGACGGCAAGGCAGGCGCCAGCACCCGGAGCGCCGTGATGGCCTTCCAGAAGGTCAACGGTCTCGTGGTAGACGGCAGCATCGGGCCGCAGACGCTCGCGGCCATGGCCGCCCCCAAGGACCCGACGCTCGCGAACACCTCGCCGGCCGACCGGGTCGAGGTCGACCTGAGCAAGCAGGTGCTCTACGTGGTCAAGGGCGGTGCGATCGCGCGGATCATGCCGGTCAGCTCCGGCAACGGCGCTCGCTACTCCCAGAAGAAGGGCGGCACGGCGACCGCCCTCACCCCCGCCGGAAGCTTCACGATCCAGCGACGGATCGTGGGGGTCCGCGAGGCCGACCTCGGCTCCCTGTACGACCCGCAGTACTTCTACAAGGGCTGGGCCATCCACGGCAGCAACAGCGTGCCGGCGACCCCGGCGAGCCACGGTTGCGTCCGGGTCACCCGGGCCGACGCGAAGACGCTGCTGCGGCTGATCGACGTCGGGACGACCGTCCAGTTGTACGGCGGGAAGCACACCTTCCGTGCGGGCTCCTCCGCCGCCGGGACCGACAACCCGACCGGTGACGACCCGGGCCTCACCGCTCCGGAACCGGGACCCGCCCCTGCTGCCCCAGCCCCGGCGACCCCTTCGGCGAAGCCTTCCCCGTCGGGGGCGTCGCCCGCTCCCGTGCCGACGTCGCGGACGACAGCCCCTGCCCCTGCCCCTGCCCCTGCCCCTGCCCCTGCCCCTGCCCCTGCCCCTGCCCCTGCCCCTGCCCCTGCTCCGTCCGACCCTGCTCCGTCCGAGCCTGCTCCGTCCGACGGGCCGCCGAGCCAGCCCCCTCCCGGCCCGTCCTCGGTGACGCCGTCACCCTCCACGGCTCGCTAGGTCTCGAGACCCGTGGCTCAACACGGCTCGTCCCTCGAGCGTTGGTGATCTTGGGCCGGAAACGCCGGCCCAGATCACCGAGGTCTGAGGGGCGCACGTGATCTCGGCGCTCACAGCTGCGTTACCCCTGCTGCGCTGCCCGCACTGCCACGCGCCGCTGGAGCCCGTTGACGGCTCCGTGCGCTGCCGTGCCGGGCACAGCTTCGACGTCGCCAGGCAGGGCTACCTCAACCTGCTGCCCGGCGGGGCCCGGGCCGGCACCGCCGACACCGCGGAGATGGTGGCTGCCCGGCAGGCGTTCCTGACCGCCGGGCACTACCGGCCGCTCAGCCAGGCGCTTGCCCGGGCCGCCGGCGAAGGACCGCTGCTCGACGTCGGCGGGGGTACGGGGGAGCACGCGGCCCACGTGCTGGACCACCTCGGCCGGGTCGGCAGGGCGCGGTCAGGCGAGCCGGCTGAGACAGCTGAGACGGCACGTGACAGCGGCGCGGCAGGTGCGTTCGGCCTGACCCTGGACCTGTCGGTGGGCGCCACCCGACGGGCGGCCCGGGCGCACGCGCGGCTCGCGGCGGTCGTCGCCGACGCCTGGCAGCGCTGGCCGGTCGCGGACGCTACGTTCGGGACCGTGCTCTCGGTCTTCGCGCCCCGCGCGCCCGCGGAGGCGCTCAGGGTGCTGGCCCCGGGCGGGGTCCTGGTCGTCGCGACGCCGACCCCGAAGCACCTGGCCGAGCTGGTGGTCGAGCTGGGCCTGGTCACCGTGGACCCGCGCAAGCCTGAACGGCTGGCCGCTCAGCTCGGCGACTTCACCCCTGTCGGCTCGGAGCTGGTCGAGCACCCTCTGGACCTGTCGGCCGACGAGGTGGCTGCGGTGGTGCAGATGGGTCCGAGCGCACACCACAGCACCCGTCCGATCACGCCCGGCGTCCGGACCGTGACGATGTCGATCCAGGTCGCGGTGTATGCCCCTCGCACCGCTTGACTGCCCACGGTCGACCCCCTGTCCGCGGACTCGTCGGGGATCCCCTTTTGACGGGCGGGAGCGTCAGAGGGCGTCGGGCTCGGCCAGCAGTTCGTCGAACACCGGGTCACGCTTCTCGGCGCGGGCCGTGAAGGCCTCCATCATGTCGCCGGGCTGGAACATCCCGGCCTGCCAGGTGGCGATCTGCTCGAGGCTGTCGTCCACGGAGTGGTCACGCGCGTAGTTCATCGCGACCTTGGTGCCCCAGACCGCGAGCGGCGACTTGCCCGCGATCTCGCGGGCGGTCGCGAGCACCCCGTCGAGCAGGGACTCGTGGGTGTCGTACAGCCCCTGCACCAGGCCCACCTCGAGAGCGCGCGCGGCCGGGACCCGGCGCCCGGTGTAAGCCATCTCGCGCGCAAAGCCCTCGGGCACGACGGACCCGAGCCGTTGGAGGGTGCCGACGTCGGCAGTCATCCCGATGTTGATCTCCTGCACGCAGAAGAACGCGTCGGTGGTCGCGTAGCGCAGGTCGCAGGCGGTGACCAGGTCGAGTGCCCCGCCGATCACGCCGCCCTGGATCGCGGCGAGCACCGGCACACGCGCCTTCTCCAGCGCCGTGAACGACCACTGGAGCAGCTGGGCGTGGCTCCGGGTGCGGGCGAACCGGCGGCCTGGCTCGGCGTCGGTCGCCTGCGTCCCTCCGGTGAACACGGCGAGGTCCATGCCGGCGCTGAAGTGCTTGCCCGTCGAGCTGATCACGACGACCCGGGCCGAGGCGTCGCGGCTGATCCCGGTGACGATCTCCGGCAGCTCGCGCCAGAAGTCCGGCGTCATCGTGTTGAGCGCGTCCGGCCGGTTCAGCCGCACGTGCGCGACCCGGTCGGTGATCTCGACGTCGAAGCACTGGTAGCCCATGGGCAGACCCTAGGGCCTGCGGCCACTAGGTTGACGGCCGTGACCGAGCCTGCCCTGGAGATGACCGGTGTCACCGTCCGACGCGGCGGCGCCGTCCTGCTGCATGACGTCGACTGGGGCGTCGCCGAGGGCGAACGGTGGGTCGTGCTCGGACCGAACGGTGCGGGAAAGAGCACCCTGCTCCAGGTCGCGAACGGCACGATCTTCCCGAGCAGCGGGACCGTCGAGCTGCTCGGTGAGGTCTTCGGCCGTACGGACCTGCGCGAGCTGCGCACCCGGGTCGGCGAGGCGAGCGCGGCCTTGGCCGGTCGGGTGCCGCCCAGCGAGCGGGCGCTGGACGTCGTCGTCACCGCGGCCTACGGCGTGCTCGGCCGCTGGCGCGAGGCCTACGAGGAGGGCGACCTCGCGCAGGCCCGCGACCTGCTCGGCCGGGTCGGGATGGCGGCGTTCGCGGACCGGAGGTTCGGCACCCTGTCCTCCGGCGAGCGACAGCGCGTGCTGCTGGCCCGCGCGCTGATGACCGACCCCGAGCTGCTGCTGCTGGACGAGCCGGCCGCCGGCCTCGACCTCGGTGCGCGAGAGGCCCTGCTGCGCCTGCTGACCCAGCTCGCCGCCGACGACGAGGCGCCGACCAGCGTGCTGGTCACCCATCACGTCGAGGAGGTCCCGGTCGGGACGACCCATGCGCTGATCCTGTCGCGGGGGTCGGTGGTGGCGGCCGGGCCGGTGCGCGAGGTGCTCACCGGACGGACGTTGTCCCGCGCGTACGGCCTGCCCCTTACCGTCGTCGAGCGCGACGGTCGCTACGCGGCGACCGCCTGAGCCTGAAAGACGAACGACCGCCCTCCCCGAAGGGCGAGCGGCCGTCGTACGGAAAAGAGGTGGTCAGTCGATCGAGGACGTCTCGTCCACCCACTCGGCGGCAGCCGGACGGAGGCTGTCCTCATACGCCGAGGCGTGGTGGCCGCAGAACAT
>JBBSTR010000131.1:0-5746 GCA_038235705.1 Mycobacteriales bacterium | reverse complement strand
CGCCACCGTCATCGCCCTCGACGGCGACTCCTACCGCACCCGAGCACACCGACCCACCAGCACCACCAACCGCTAACACCGACCCCGGGGGGTCAGTTTTCGGACGGCGCCAGGGGGTCAACTTTCAAGCGGCGTTGACAGCTGATGCTCTCGGCCGTGGCTGAGCACCGTCCGGACTGCCTGATGGGGGTGTCCACGATGCTGATCGCTGTCCTGGACCATCCCGACCTGCAGCACGTAGACGTCGGTTGCATCGACCTGGTGCTGTCCGGAGGAGCGCACGTCCCGGCCGAGCTGGCTCAGCGCGTCGAGAAGGCGTTCGGTTGCCGGATCAGCACCATCTACGGCCAGACCGAGCTGAGTCCGACGATCACGCAGACCGACCCGGCCGACCCCGACCCGGAGCGGCTGAGCACCGTCGGTCGGCCGTTGGACAGTCTCGACGTCGCCGTCCTGGACCCGGTGGCCGGCACCGTGGTGCCGACCGGCGAGCAGGGTGAGGTCTGTGCCCGCGGCTACCAGGTCATGGCCGGCTACTACGACCGGCCGGACCTCACCGCCGCCACCGTCGACCAGGACGGGTGGCTGCACACCGGGGACCTCGGCACCATGGACGACCGTGGCTACGTGCGCCTGACCGGCAGGCTCAAGGACATGGTCATCCGAGGAGGCGAGAACATCTTCCCGGTCGAGATCGAGGAGGTGCTGCTCGGCCACCCGGACGTCGCCGACGCCGTCGTCGTGGGGATCCCCGACCCGCTCTGGGGGGAACGCGTCGCTGCGGTGCTGCGTCTGCGGCCGTCAGGCGGTCCGCTCTCCGCCCAGCTCCTGCGCGCCCACGTCCGGCAGCACCTGGCCCCGGCCAAGACCCCGACCGACTGGTTCGTCGCGGAGCAGTTTCCGCTCACCGGCTCCGGCAAGATCCAGAAGTTCCGGGTGCTGCAGGCGATCCGCGACGGGGCGTACGACGTGCTGTCCTGACGTCCTGAGGTCAGGCACCGGCGGATTGGCGGGCGTCGGCCATGGCCCTGGTCATGGCGTCGAGGAAGCGCAGCACCATCGCGAGGTCGTCGTCACCCATCGGGTCCATGATCTGAGCGCTCTGCCGCCCGAGCGGCCCGAAGAAGTCACCGGCGAGCGCGCGCGCGGTCTCCGCGTAGCGCAGGTGCACGCGGCGACGGTCGCCGGTGTCGCGCTCGCGCGCCAGGTGACCGCGAGCCTCGAGCCGGTCGACGACGGCGGTGGCGGACCCGGACGAGACGCCGAGCAGCCCGGCCAGGGCGCCGGGCGTGAGGGGGTGACCGTCACGGTCGGCCTGCATCACGTGCACCAGCGCCGTCCAGTCGGTGGGGTGCAGGTCGTGCGAGACGGCGAAGGCCTGGCCGAGCCGGTCGCTCTCCAGCGCGATCGCGCGTACGGCGTCCACGACGTCTGCGCGCAGCTGCTGCCGGTCGGTCGTCATGGCGCGAGCCCTTCGAGCATGTCTCTATGGTAGAGATATTCTGTCGCCGAGGCAATCCAGGGAGCCGTCACATGTCCATCTTCGACCACGTCCTGCGTCGACGCCGCAGCGCAGCGCTCACGCTCCTCGCAGCGGTGGCGCTCGTGACGGGCGTCCTGCTGCTCCCGGCGCCCACCCCGGCGAAACCGGTGTCGAGCACCGGCCTCTCGGCCTCGTACGAGTCGACCGTCGCCGAGCGGCGCCAGGCCGACCTGCCGCGCTCGGACGTCGCACCCGCCGTCGTGGTCCTCAGCCGACCCGGGGGCGAGCCGCTCGACCCAGCCCAACGGGCCGCCCTGGCGCAGGTGAGCACGGACCTCGAGCCGTACGCCCTGCCCGGCGCAGGCGTGTCGCCGCCGCAGCTGTCGAAGGACGGCACGGTCGCGCTGGTCGCCGTGCCGCTTGCGCTCTCCGGGGACAACAAGCGCACCGCGAAGGAGGTCGGCGACCTGCGCGCCGCCGTCGCGCGCGACCTGCCGGAGGGGCTGAAGGCCGAGGTCACCGGCGCCCCGGCGATCACCGCTGACCTGGCGGCCGTGTTCGACGGTGCGAACGTGCGGCTGCTCGGGGCGACCGCACTGGTCGTGGCCCTGCTGCTGCTGATCACCTACCGCAGCCCGGTTCTATGGCTGCTCCCGCTGATCGTCGTCGGCGCGACCGAGCAGACCGCGCTCAAGCTGGCCGACCAGGCGCTGGCCCTGCTCGACATCGCCCCGGACCCGTCGGCCCAGGGGATCACCAGCGTCCTGGTGTTCGGCGCCGCCACCAACTACGCCTTGCTGCTCATCGCCCGCTACCGCGAGGAGCTGCGCCAGTACGAGAGCGCCTACGCCGCGATGCGGCATGCCTTGCCCCGTACGGCCCAGGCCGTGCTCGCCAGCGGCGGCACGGTGGTGCTGGCCGTGGGCACCCTGCTGCTCAGCGACACGGCGTCCAACCGAGCACTGGGCGCCAGCGCCGTCGTCGGGGTGCTTCTCGCGATGTCCTCGGCGCTGATCGTTCTACCGGCGCTGCTCGTGCTGGTCGGACGACGCGTGTTCTGGCCCTTCGTCCCCCGCTTCGGCGACGCCCCGACCGAGGGAAAGGTGTGGGGCCGGCTCGGGGAGGCCGTTGCCCGGCGACCGCGCACCGTGGCGGTCGCGGCGACCGCAGTGCTGCTGGCTCTCGCCTCCGGGGTGCTCGGCATCCAGACCGGTCTGACACAGAGCGAGCTGTTCCGTTCCCAGCCCGAGGCGATCGCCGGCGAGCAGACGCTGGCGAGCGCGTTCCCCGCCGGGACGTCGGACCCGGTGGCGGTCCTGACGACGCCGCAGGTGGCCGGCGCCGTCGCCACCGCGGCCGGCCGGGTCGACGGGGTCGCCTCCGCCCGCGTCGGTCTGGAGTCCGGTCGTAGCGCTCAGGTCGACGTCGTCCTGACCGCCGCCCCCGGCACGGACGCCTCCGACCGCGCCGTCCGGGCGGTCCGGACGGCCGTCCGTCAGGTCCCCGGGTCGGACGCCGTGATCGGCGGGTCGGTCGCCAAGACCCTGGACACCAACGCTGCCGCCGCCCGCGACGCACGCCTGCTCATCCCGCTGATCCTCGTGCTGGTCGCCCTGGTCCTGGTCGCGGTCCTGCGCTGCCTGGTGGCACCGGCGGTTCTCATGCTCAGCGTGGTCACCTCCTACGGCGCCGCGCTCGGCGCCAGCTGGCTGCTGTTTCGCCACGTGCTCGGGTTCCCGCCGCTGGACCCGCTCGTGCTGCTGCTGTCGTTCCTGTTCCTGGTGGCCCTCGGCGTGGACTACAGCATCTTCCTGGTCACCCGGGCCCGCGAGGTCTCTCAGTCCGAGGGCACCCGCGAAGGCATGATCACTGCGGTCCGCGTCACCGGCGGGGTCATCACGAGCGCGGGCATCCTGCTCGCCTCGGTCTTCGCGGTGCTCGGCGTCCTGCCGCTCATCGTGCTCACCCAGATCGGCATCATCGTCTTCGTCGGCGTGCTGCTCGACACGCTGGTGGTGCGCACCGTCGTCGTGCCCGCCGTGGCCATCGCGCTCGGCGACCGGTTCTGGTGGCCCTCCCACCTCATCGAAGCGCCATCGGCACGGCCCGCTCCCGTCGACTGACCCCAGACCTGCGTCCCACGGGCGGCCGAGGGACCAGCGTTATCCGCGGCTCCGTGATGGGCCAGCAGCAAGATCAACGCAACAGAGTTCTGCAGCGCGTCGGTCCAGCGGAGGGCGTGGGATTCGAACCCACGAGGAGCTTGCACCCCTAGCGGTTTTCAAGACCGCCGCCATCGGCCACTAGGCGAGCCCTCCCGGCGGAGCCAGTGTGCCGTACGCCGGGGTGTGGATCGTCCAGGGCCAGGTAGGTGGCGGTGATGCTCGCCGACCGGATCCTGCTCCTGCTGCTGGCCGTCCTCAGACGCGTACGACGGTGAGCAGCTGCGGCAGCTGCTCACGCAGCCACGGGCTCCACGGCTGCGGGTCGGCCTCAATCAGGGCCGTCAGCTCGACCAGGGTCAGCCAGCGGGTGTCGTCGACCTCGTCCGGATCGAGCACCATCTCGGAAACCAGCGCCGAGGTGAAGACCGGGCACACCTCGTTCTCCACGGTCCCGTCGGCCATCACCGCGCGGTAGCGGAAGTCCGGCAGCGCGACGACCGGACGCGCCACGGCGGCACCGAGCTCTTGGCGGCCGCGACGCAGGACGGCGTCGGTCATCGGCTCGCCCGGCGCCGGGTGCCCGCAGAAGCTGTTGGTCCAGATGCCCGGCCAGGTCTTCTTGGTCAGCGCACGCCGGGTGAGCAGCGTGCGGCCCGCCTCGTCGAACAGCCAGCAGGAGAAGGCCAGGTGCAGCGGCGTGCGCGCGTGGTGCACGTCCGCCTTGCGGGCACTGCCGCAGGGCGCGCCGGTGTCGTCCAGCAGGACGACGAGCTCGTCGTTCAGAGTGGTGGTCATCCCGGCCAGTGTCTCCTGTCCAGCCCGGTCCACGCCTGCCCACTAGCCTCGGTGAGATGAGTCGCCGACGGGGTGGGCAGGCAGTACCGCCCGCGTCGACGTCGCCACGCCGGGTCCGGCTGCAGTGAGCGCGTCGGTCTCCGCCGGGCTGTCCGTGCGTCCGACCGGCGCCCCGCCGACCGCGTTCGCGTTCGCGGTGCTCGACGCGGTCGATGCGATCCCGCCGGGTCGCGTCATGACGTACGGCGACGTCGCCGAGTACGTCGGCGCCCCTCGGCGCCACCGTGCGGTCGGTCAGGTGCTCAGCACGCGGGGCCGAGAGGTCCCGTGGTGGCGGGTGATCCTGGCCTCCGGGCACCCCAACCCGGCGGCCCCGGTCGAGGGGCTGACACGCCTCGCGGAGGAGGGCTGTCCGCTGCGCGGCGACCGCGTCGACCTGTCGCGAGCCCGTTGGGACGGCAGAAGCGTCTGAGAACCGCGGCAGCCCCACGTGACACAGTGGGAACGCAGCTGGTGCGGCCGCCCAAGCCAGGACGGTCGTCGCAAGAGGGAACCCGGTGAGCTGCGAGGAGAGCCCATGACGAGCACCACGAACATCAGCACGCACCCCCGCAGCACCGTTCTCGGCTTCCCGAGGATCGGCGTCGACCGGGCCCTGAAGCGGGCGCTGGAAAGCCACTGGCGCGGCGAGCTGAGCGAGGACGCCCTGCTGGCGGAGGCCTCGCGGTTGCGCGGGGAGACCTGGCAACGGCTCGTCGACAGCGGGGTGGACGAGATCCCGGTCAACGACTTCTCGCTGTACGACCACGTCCTGGACGCAACCGTCATGGTCGGCGCGGTCCCCGGCCGTCACCGGGACGCAGGCGGCGGCCTGGCGACCTACTTCGCGATGGCCAGGGGCGACGACCGGGTCGCACCGCTTGAGATGACCAAGTGGTTCGACACCAACTACCACTACCTGGTGCCCGAGATCGGCCCGGCGACCGCCTTCGCCGCGGACGCCGCCAAGCCGCTCGGCGAGCTGGCCGAGGCGCGCAGCCGCGGCCTGTCGGCCCGACCGGTCCTGGTCGGGCCGGTCACCTTCCTGATGCTGTCCAAGCCGGAGACCGGCGCCCCGGAGGGCTTTGCACCGCTCGACCGGCTCGACGACCTGCTGGTGGTGTACGCCGACCTGCTCGCACGGCTCGCCGAGGCCGGCGCCGGCTGGGTCCAGCTCGACGAGCCCTGCCTGGTGCAGGACCAGCCGGCCGAGGTGCTGAACGCGGTCGCGCGGGCGTACGCCTTCCTGGGTTCGGCGGCTGCG
>JBBSTR010000130.1:0-5852 GCA_038235705.1 Mycobacteriales bacterium | reverse complement strand
TCCGGTCTCGACGCCCTCGGCGATGACGCTCAGACCCAGGGCCTCCGTCATGGCCAGGATCGCGCTGACGAGAGGTGTGTCCACGCCGGGCAGCGAGACGAAAGAGCGGTCGATCTTGACGATCGTCACGGGGAAGCGGCGAAGGTAGGACAGTGCTGAGTAGCCGGTGCCGAAGTCGTCTACGGCCAGCCCGCAGCCCAGGCTTCGCAGGGAGCTGAGGGTGGCCTGTACGTCGTCGGGGTTCACCACCAGGGCCGACTCGGTCAGCTCGATGACCAGTGCTGACCCGGGGACGCCGGCCGCGGTCAAGGCGTGGACGACGTCAGCCAGCAGCCCGACGTCCTGCAGCTGCCGGGCGGACACGTTGACCGAGACGTAGACGTCGGTGCGCCCCTCGGCCCGCCACAGGGCGAGGTCGCGGGTGGCCTGCTGCAGCACCCACCGACCGATCGCCACGATCAGGAAGGAGTCCTCGGCGATCGGGATGAAGGTGGAGGGCGGAAGCAGGCCCTGCTCCGGGTGCCGCCAGCGCAGCAGTGCCTCGCAGCCGCGCACCCGGCCGGAACGCATGTCGACGATGGGCTGGTAGTGCAGCTCGAACTCGTCCAGCTCGATCGCCCGGCGCAGTCCGTTCTCGACCTCGATGCGGGTGCGCACCGTCTCCCGCAGGCTGGCGTCGAAGACCACAGCCCGGTTGCGGCCGGTGGACTTTGCTTGATACATCGCCGTGTCCGCCTCGCGGATGAGCGACTCGGCGTCGGCGGTCGCGTCGGCGGGGTCGAAGCGGGCGATGCCGACGCTGGCAGAGGCGAACATCGCGCCGACCGACAAGGCGAACGGCTCGTTGAAGGCCTCGATCAGGCGGACGGCGAGTGCTTGGGCATCGGCGGTCTCCGGGTGGCGGGCGACGGCGACGAACTCGTCTCCCCCGACCCTGGCCACGAAGTCGCGCTCGCGCATGTGTCCCCGGATGCGGTGGGCTGCAGCCATCAGCAGCTCGTCACCCACGGCGTGGCCGTAGCTGTCGTTGACCTGCTTGAAGCCGTCCAGGTCAAAGAACAGCACGCTCACCGGGTCGCCGACGCTGGCCGAACGCGGCAGCTCGTCGCGCAGCCGTGCGAGCAGCGCCTCACGGTTGAACAAGCCGGTCAGGTGGTCGCGGTAGGCCAGCTCCCTGGCGGCATCCTCGCCTGCGGCGTAGCTGTTGATCGTCTGCGCGACGCGGCGCAGCACGACGCCGGTCAGGCCGGCCACCAGGACGACCCGAACCAGCCGGTCCGTCGTGCCCTGCGGCGGTACGGCCGCGGCCAGGATCGCCGGGGCGAACAGCGCGATGCCGACGGCCAGCAGACGCCCGCGGCTCCACTCCTGCGACGGGGCGGGCGCCGGGGTGCCCAGTCGCCGGGTGGACGGGTGCAGCCCCGCGGCCGCGAAGGCTCCGAAACCGAGCAGGAAGGGCGCGTCGGCCAGCGACGGCGGAGCGCTGTTCAGGGCCGCGGACAGCGAATAGATGAGGTCTCCGCTCAGCAGCGCCGCCGAGGCCAGCACGAAGAACCCAAAGGCCGGGTAGCGGGTGTTGCGCGTCAACGCCATCCGTACGCACAGCGTCAGCAGCACGATGTCGATCACCGGGTAGATGGCGTTGAGCACCTGCCGCGGGCCTTGCGCGTCGTGCTGGAGAGCCGGGACGACCTGCACGACCCAGGAGATGAGACAGGCGCCGAGCCCCACCAGCACGGCGTCCAGCAGCTCGAGCCGCTGACCGGCTGCTCCACTGCGCAGCCAGAGGACCAGGGCGCCTCCCATGGACGCGTAACCCGCCAGGGTCAGCACGTCCGCCGGGTAGGAGGCCCAGCCCGTCATGGGGGTGACGCCGCGCACCAGCACGCCGGCCAGGAACAGCACCGTTGCTGAGCAGGCCCACCACCAGGGGCGACGCTTCCCGGCGGAGACGTGCAGCAGGGCCCCTGCGAGCTGAGCCGTCAGGCACAGGCTCCCTACCAGCAGGAACGAGACCGATCGGACCAGGGCGGAGTCCACCCGGCAGTACGCGACCGTCAACAGGCCAGCCAGCACGAAAAGGCCGTACGCACCCTGCGCGATGCGGCGTTGGCGGCGGCCGAAGCCTGAGCCGGGTCCGACTGGCCGCACCTACCGCTCCAAACGTTCGACAGGTCAGGCCCCGCACGTGGGCTCGGAGCACACCTCGACCGCTCCGGAGCCGGCCTTGAACGGCGCGGCAGCACCAGCGAGACAGCGATCGCGGTGGGGACTCACCAGAGCGGCACCCCTCGGGCGGCCGGTGGACAGCTCTCGGGTGCCGTGATCGTGATCGCTGGCGAGACCGTGTCGCGCAGCGACGGCCTGCTTCAGGTCAAGGACCGGCCGACCGACACGAACCTCATGGATCGCCCAGTGCCGCGGTCGAAGCCCGCTGTTGTCCGTCGCCGCGCTGCTCTGACGCTCATCCTCTCGTGCTCCCTCGCGCTGGTCACCTCGGGCTGCGGTGGTGCGGCGGACGTCGCGGCCGAAGTGCCCGTCCGCCTCGGCCTGCTCCTGCCGCTGAGTGGAGGCAGCGCCGCGAGCGGGCTCGCGATGCGGGCCGCCGCTCAGCTGACGGTCGACGACGCCAACGCGGCGGGTGGCGTGCTGGGTCGCCCGGTCGAGCTGCTCGTCGAGGACGACAGGTGCGACCCGCAGTCGGCGGTGGAGGCGGCCAACCGGGTCGTCGCGGCCGGAGCGATCGTGTCCGTGGGCGGCTACTGCAGCAGCGCGACGGTACCGACCCTCAAGGTCTTCGACGACGCGGGCGTACCCATGGTCATCCCGGCTGCCAACTCGTCGGACCTGCTCACGCCTCCCCATCCGGGGGTGTTCCTGCTGACCGCCACGGTGGACAGCGAGGCGCTCGCCGCGGTGCCGTGGATGGCCTCGCTCGGAGCGAAGCGGGTCGCGTTCGTCCACGACGGGACCAGCTACTCCCTCAACCTTGCCGAGGCCGGCGAGAAGGCGGTCACAGCATCGGAGCAGATGGTGACCGCAGACACCCTGCAGGTGGCCCAGGGCGGCGCCGACTTCGGGACCACCGCCCGTGCCGTCGTCGCGGCAGACACGGATCTCGTCTACTACACCGGGTACGAGCCGGACGCTGTCCAGCTGGCCGGGGACCTGCAACGGGCGGGCTACGGCGGCCTGTTCATGGGTGCTGACGGGGTGGTCGGCAAGGACTATCTGACCGAGGCGCCACGGATCCTCGGACGGGACGTGTACGCCACGGTCCCGCCGTTGGCCGAGCACACCCCGGGCGCTGCCGCGTGGACGAAGCGTTTCACCGAGAAGACCGGAATCGAAGCGATCCCGTACACCCTGCAGGCCGCCGACGCCGTGACCTTGGCCCTGGACGCCATCTCGCGCGCCACGTCCCAGGACGGCGAGGCCATCACCCAGGCCATCGCGGCGACCCGGGGCCTGCACCTGCTGACCGGCCCGTGCACCTTCGACGGAGGCAAGGTCAGGGTGGACGTGCCGTTCACCCTCCTGCGCTCCGGAGCCGGGGGCGTCACCAGCCTCGGGACGAGCCACTAGCCAGCTCGGCGTCAAGTCGTCACCGGACACACCCGATGCATCGGCACAGATCATCCCGACGAGGACACGAAGGGCAGGCCATGGTGCGACGGCCCGCCTTCAGGCGCGTGCGGCCCCCCTGGCGGGGCCGGCGGCTGACTCGTGCCCGGACGCACAGCACGGCCGCGCTGGCGACGGTGCTCATCCTGCTCACCCTTTTCGTCGTCGGGAGCAACCTGCAGACCCGGCGGGCCACGATCAACCAGCAACAGGCGCTCCAGGTCTCACGGCTGCTGCAGACGGTGCGCTACGACGTCGCTGTCGAGATGCTGTACGCCCGGCAGTACCAGCTCGAACCCTCGCTCGCCGTCCACCAGCGGCACCTCGACGCGGCCGACGACGTCACCGCCGTCCTGCAACAGGTCCGCGACCAGCCGGGCACCTCCTCCGGGCAGGACGCGAGCTCGCTGCTCAGGCTGCAGGCGACCTACCGCGAGGCCGCCGACCGGATGATCGCCGCGGTCGCCGTCAACGACGCCGACTCCAGGACGGTCGACGCTCAGGCAGTCGCGCCCGCCTACTACACGCTGCAGCAACAGGTCGATGAGATCACCGCCCGCTACGACCAGCAGGCCCAGGCCCAGGTGGAGCGGCTGGTGCGGCTGCAGACGACAGCGCTCGTCGGCACACTGATCGGTTTCGCCGTCGGCCTGGCCCTGATGACCATCATCTACCGGACGGTCCTGGGCTATCAACGCACCCTGGTGGCCACCGCGGTGGACAGCGAGCACCGCGCCCTGCACGACGCTCTGACCGGTCTGCCGAACCGGGCCTGCTTCGCCTCCCGGCTGACCAGTGCTCTGGCCGGGAGGGGTGCGGCCGCGACCGGCCTGACCGCTGTCCTCGTGATCGACCTCGACGGCTTCAAGCGGGTGAACGACGGGCTCGGGCATCAAGCCGGTGACGAGCTGCTGATCGAGGTCGGCCGCCGGCTGCAGCACCTCGTGCGCGCAGGTGACACGGTCGCGCGGCTCGGCGGTGACGAGTTCGCCGTGCTCCTGCCCGAGGTGTCGGACCAGGACGCCGCCAGAGCGGTGGCCGCGCGCGCCGCCCAGGAGCTGCGCAAGGAGTTCATCGCAGGCGGGCATCCCGTCACGATCGGCGGCAGCATCGGGATCGCGATCGCCCCGGTGCACAGCTCAGAGGTCACCATCGTGCAGCTGGCCGATGCCGCGATGTACCGCGCGAAGACCGAGATGCTCGGCGTGGCCGTGTACGACGCGGCGCTGGACCACCGCAGCAGCGCCGAGCTCGGTCTGCTGCAGGAGGTCACGGCGCTCATCGACGCCGGTGACCCCGAGGGACAGCTTCAGCTGCACTACCAGCCGCAGGTGGACCTGGCCGACCTGAAGGTGCGCACCGTCGAGGCCCTTCTGCGATGGCAGCACCGAGACCGTGGCCTGGTGTCGCCGGCGGAGGTCCTCCCGTTGGTGCAGCGCGCCGGCCTGGACAGCCCGCTGACGGCTCTGCTGCTCGACCGGGCCGTCTCCCAGGCCGCGGCCTGGCGTGCAGCGGGTCAGCACCTGCAGGTCGCCGTCAACGTGTCGCCCACCTGTCTGCTGAAGCACGGGTTCGCTGCGACCGTACGAGCGACGCTGCAACGGCACGGTCTGCCGGGCGCGGCTCTGTGCCTCGAGCTCGTCGAGAGCGCCGTCCTCAGCGAGGCAACCCGCTCAGCAGCCGTCATCGCCGATGTCCGGGCGATCGGGGTGGCCGTCAGCCTGGACGACTTCGGGACCGGGTTCAGCTCGCTCAGCCACCTCCGGGACCTCGACCTCGACGAGATCAAGATCGACAAGACGTTCGTCGCTGACCTCATGACCACCGGCGACGACGTCGTCGTCCGGGTGGCGGCCCGCCTGGGCCAGGAGCTGCGCCTGCGGGTCGTGGCCGAAGGCGTGGAGAGCACGAGCATCCTGCCTGCCCTGCAGGCAGCCGGCTGCACAGCCGTCCAGGGGTTCGCCCTCTCGCGGCCGGTACCGGCGCAGGACGTGCTTCGGGCCTGCCGGCACGCCGAGGCCGCGGCTCTCCCCACGCCGGCCGCCGGGATCGGCCGAGCGACCCCGCGCCGGGCTGCCGATCGACAGCCCGGCTTCACACCCGTCAGCGCGGTCGCCGGTAACGCTCCCGTAGGCCCTCTCAGATCAACCTGAGAACCGACCACCACTGTCACGAACCTGCTCGCTCAGTACTGTTAGCTCCACTGGCTGCCGCGCATCGCGTTCTCC
>JBBSTR010000129.1:0-5912 GCA_038235705.1 Mycobacteriales bacterium | reverse complement strand
CGTCGCCGACGACTGGAAGAACTTCGGGCTTCCGGGGTGGGGGATGACGACGCAACCCCCGACGGGCAGGGTGCTGATCAACGTCCCGACGCGGTTCGCGAGCAACGCACCGACGACCGTGGTCCTGGCGCCGGTAAATGTCCTCGGTCGCGACGTGACGGTGACGCTCAAAGCGACGACGCACGTGTGGGACTTCGGGGACGGGCACACCGGGGCAGCCAAGCCCGGCAACCCGAAGCTTGAGTACGCACACCGCAAGCCCGGCGGGTTCGACGTCGTCATGACCACGCGCTACACCGCCACGTTCACCGTCCAGGGCAGCGGCGCCGTCTACGACGGCAACGGTGTCGCGAACGTGGCAGGGCCGGCGACCCAGCTCGAGGTCGTCGAAGCGCACAGCGAGCTTGTCGCCGGCGACGGGTAGACCGCACCGCACCGCGGTGCACGGGCCCGCCATGGGCGGCCGGACCTACGGCTCAGCGGTGCCTGCGGAAGGACAATCGTCGGCGGTCAGCAGGTAGGGCCGCCGGCACGACCACCTCAACGACCTCGCGGGCAGCGAGCCACTCGTTCACCCTCGCCTGCACGTCCAGCCGCTTCACGTACACCGGCGGCTCCTGCGGGCCGCAGTTCCAGGCGAAGATCCGCCGGTCGAGATCGGCGAGCAGCGCCCGTACGCGCACTTCGGAACGCTCCCGGGCCAGCCGCGCAGGCAGATCCTCGACTTCCTTACGCAGCGCCAGCCCCGGCGGGAGCATCGCCGCCACCGGCAGGTTCTCCCGGCGCGCCTTGTCGCGGATCCAGGCGCCTTGCTCGTACGCCCCGGGCGGTAGCGGCTTTCCGGAGCCGGGGAGGTTCTCGAACGCCCCGCGGTCCTGAGCCTCGCGCACCTGCCGCTCCACCCACGACTCGAACGAGACGGTCCGAGGCTTGCGTACGGTCACAGCGAGTCCCTTCCCCGGTCCGGGAACGACGATGCCCCCGTGCCATGAGGCGACGGGGGCGGGGTCGAGAGGCTTAGCGGTGTGCGGCGCTCAGCAGGTCGTAGGTCCTGGTGTCCGCCGGGCGACCGGGGAGCGCACGGGCGACGGCCCGGTTCATGCTCTCCTGGCGGCGCGTGCGGGCAAAGCTCTCGAGGTGATCGGCGGTGCGGCGGAGGGTGCTCATTGCTGGCCTTCGACTTTCTGGGGATTGCTGCGGGGGTCGCCCGCGAGGGGTGGTGCCGCGGCGGGTCTGCCGCGGGTCTTTCACATGTCAACCATGTAACACGAGAACGACCGGTCATTACCAACAGTTACGGGGTGAGGCCTCTCACCCCGTAACGGAAGGATCAGCGGTAAGCGAGACTGATCAGTTCGTCGCGGCTGGCCTGGGTCGGCGCGTTGGCGATCGCGCGGGACAGCTCGCGCTGGCCGCGGGCGCGGCGGCGGTTGTCGGAGATCTTGTGGGCCATGTTGCTGAGGTGGGTGCTCATCAGGCGCTCCTAGGCGGCTGGCGGGTGGTTGCTGACACTCTTTACAACCAGCACCGGCCGCGTTTCGAGCCCGATACAGAGTGTGATCCTGCCTGGTCGGACGGCTCACACAGACTCATCACAGCACCGCGACACCTAGATGAGCAGCCCAACCTCAGGGTCGGTGAGCACCCGCCCGACGTAAGCGAGCACCCGGCTGCCGAGCTCGCCGTCGGCGACCCGGTGGTCGAAGGACAGCGACAGCTGACAGACGTCGCGCACGGCGAGCCCGCCGTCGACCACCCAGGGCGTCGGCTTGATCGTGCCGAGGGCCAGGATGGCCGTCTCACCCGGGTTGAGGATCGGCGTGCCGGTGTCAACACCGAACACCCCGATGTTGCTCAGCGTTATCGTTCCCTGTTGCAGATCTGTCATAGACGTACGGCCTTCACGCGCCGTCGCGGTCAGTGCCCCCAGTGCCCGCCCGAGGTCGGGCAAGGACAGCGCTCCGGCGTCCTTGATGTTGGGGACCAGCAGGCCACGAGGGGTGGCGGCCGCGATGCCGAGGTTGACCTGATCGTTCTCGAGCACCGCGTCACCGTCCCAGCGGGCGTTGATCCGCGGGAAGCGCAAGGCGGCCAGCACCACGGCGCGGGCGGCGAGCAGGAGCGGGGTGACCCGTACGCCGTCGAGCTCCGGGGCCTTCTTCAGACGGGCCAGCAGCTCGGTGCTGCGCGTGACGTCGACGGTGAGGAAGACCGTGACGTGCGGCGCCTGCGTGGCGCTCTCGACCATGGCAGTCGCCATCGCCCGCTGCATGCCGGTCAGCGGGACGCGGCGGGTGCCCGTCACCTCGTTTCCGGCGACCTCGTCGCGAGCCGCAGCGTGCGGCGCGGTCCCGTGGCCGTTGACCTGGGAGCCGGACCGAGCCTGCGTGCCTGGTTGCTCGGCCGCCGCGTGCACGTCCTCACGGGTCACGGTGCCGTGCGGGCCGGAGGCGGTCAACGCGGCGAGGTCGACGCCGAGCTCACGGGCCAGCTTGCGCACGGGAGGCTTGGCGCGGGCCGTCCCGACGTGACCGGCAGACGCGCGGTCGGAGGCGGTCGAGTGACCGCCCGACGAGTCGCCGGTCTGGTGCCGCGCCAACGGGGCCGGTTCGGGGGCGGCGGCGGGCACCGGCGTCTCGGGCTCCAACCCGTCCGGTTCGAGGCGGTCCTGCTCGGGGCGGTCGTCGTCGGGGCGGGGCGACCCGGGAGGGCCGGCGGGCACCGCCGTGCGCGCACGCGCCGGAGCCGCGTGCGTCGAGCGACGGGGGCGGCGCTTCGCCGACGCGGTGCGGGGGCCGTAGCCGACGAGCACCGACTGCCGCTGCTCGACCGCCTCGCCCCCGGCGTGCGCCGTGGCGTCACCAGCAGACCCGTCGTCGCCCGAGTCACCGTCGGCCGGGTCGGGCGCGGGCGCCTGGTCAGGAACAGCCTCGCCGGCCACGGCGATGGTGATGAGCGGTGCGCCGACCTCGAGGGCCACGCCCTCCTCACCGTGGAGCGTGGTGACCGTCCCCGCGTACGGCGACGGGACCTCGACCGCAGCCTTCGCCGTCTCGACCTCGACGATCGGCTGGTTGAGCGTCACGATGTCGCCGGGAGCGACGAGCCAGCGGAGCACCTCGGCCTCGGTCAGGCCTTCACCCAGGTCAGGCAGCTTGAAGACAGCCATCAGACGTTCCCCATCAGAAGGCGAGCGATCGGTCGACGGCCTCGAGCACCCGGTCGAGCCCGGGCAGGTGGTGCTCCTCGATCCGCGCCGGCGGATAGGGGATGTCGAAGCCGGTCACGCGCAGCACCGGGGCCTCCATCTCGTAGAACAGCTCCTCCGAGAGGCGCGCAGACAGCTCGGCGCCCATCCCGAGGGTCGCACCGGCCTCGTGGACGACGACGCAACGACCGGTCTTGCGTACGGAAGCAAAGATCGTGCTCATGTCGAGCGGGGACAACGAGCGAAGGTCGACGACCTCCAGGCTGTGCTCGCTCGCGGCCGCGGCCTCGACGCAGGTGCGGACCATCGGCCCGTACGCGAGCAGGGTCAGGTCGGTGCCCGGCTTCACCACCCGGGCCTGCCACAGCGTCTCCGAAACGTCAGTCAGAGGCCCCTTGTCCCAGTAGCGGCGCTTCGGCTCGAAGAACACCACCGGGTCGTCGCTCGCGATCGCTTGCTGGATCATCACGTACGCGTCCGCGGCGCTGGCGCAGGAGACGACCTTGAGCCCGGCCGTGTGCACGAAGTAGGACTCTGGCGACTCCGAGTGGTGCTCGACCGCCCCGATGCCGCCGCCGTAAGGGATGCGGATGACCACGGGCATGCGCACGCGACCCTTCGACCGGTTGTGCAGCTTGGCGAGCTGGCTGACGATCTGGTCGAACGCGGGGTAGACGAACCCGTCGAACTGGATCTCGCAGACCGGGCGGTAGCCGCGCATCGCCAGCCCGATCGCGGTCCCGACGATGCCGGACTCACCCAGCGGGGTGTCGACGACCCGGTCGAGCCCGAACTCGGCCTGTAGCCCGTCGGTCACCCGGAAGACGCCACCGAGCCGTCCGATGTCCTCACCGAGCAGCAGGACCTTGTCGTCGTTCTTCATCGCGGCGCGCAGGCCCTCGTTGAGGGCCTTGGCCATCGGGAGGGTCTTGACCTCGGTCGGGGTGTCGAGGGTGGCGGTCATGCCTGCTCCTCCTCGAACCCTTCGAGATATAGCGCGTACGCCGCTTGCTGACGCCGCAGGTCCTCGGTCTGCTCGACGAACACGTCGTCGAAGGCCCCCAGCGGGTCGGGGTCCGGCAGCGCGAGACAGCCAGCCCTGATCCGGGCAGCGAGCGCGTCGGCCTCGGCGTCGACCTCGTCGAAGAACGCCTGGTCGGCGTGCCCGTCGCGCTCCATGAACAGGCGCAGCCGGGCGATCGGGTCGCGGGCCTTCCAGTGCTGCAGCTCGCCGGAGTCGCGGTAGCGCGTGGGGTCGTCGGAAGTGGTGTGCGGGCCGACCCGGTAGGTGTAGGCCTCGATCAGCGTCGGTCCCTCGCCCCGACGGGCCTTGGCGAGCGCGTCCCGGACGACGGCGTACGTGGCGAGCACGTCGTTGCCGTCGACCCGCACGCCCGGGAACCCGAAGCCCTCCGCGCGGTGGTAGAGCGGCGTGCGGCTCTGGCTCACGGTGGGGGTCGAGATCCCCCACTGGTTGTTCTGGCAGAAGAACACGACCGGGCTGCGCTGCGCACCGGCCCAGACGAACGCCTCGTTGACGTCGCCCTGGCTGGTCGCTCCGTCGCCGAAACAGGCCAGCACGGCGGACGGCTCGGCCTCGCCGCGCGCCACGTCACGGACCACGCCCATCGCGTAGCCGACCGCGTGGAGCACCTGGGCGCCGAGCACGATCGCGTAGAGCCCGAAGCCCTTGTCGGCCGGGTCCCAGCCGCCGTGCTCGACCCCGCGGAACATGCCGAGCAGCAGCACCGGATCGACGTCCTTGACCCAGGCGATCCCGTGCTCGCGGTAGGTCGGGAAGACCATGTCCGTGGCGGCGAGCGCATGCCCTGCGCCGACCTGCGCCGCCTCCTGGCCCAGGAGCGGCGCCCACAGACCGAGCTCGCCCTGGCGCTGCAGGGCGGTGCCCTCGGCGTCGATCCGCCGGACCAGCACGAGATCGCGGTAGAACGCCCGCAGCTCGTCCCGGGTGAAGTCGGCCTCGTAGTCGGGGTGGTGCAGGCGCGTGCCCTCGTGGCTCAGCAGCTGCACGAGCGAGGGGTCCGGCGGCAGCGCAGGGTCGATCGGGGGGTAGGTGGTCGGAACCGTCTGCGTCATACGGCGCTCCAATCGTCGGCCGCTCCCGGGGTCGCCGGGTGCGAAGCGGTGCACGGCCGGGAGGGGTGGTCGCCGGTCGTACGCGACCATGGTGGCACGCCCCTGTGACAACCGTCACCGGGGCTGCTCTGCACAAGCCCCGGTCCGGGAACTTTTCCGGCCTTCCGAACGCCCTCTCAGGGAGACATCAAGCAGACTGAGGCCTTGGTCGAGGACACCTAGGGGCTGATCGGCCCCGGAGCGCGCGAGGAGCGGCATGAGTTCACGCAGGAGCGAGGCGCGCGAGAAGGCGGCCCAGCTGCACAAGCAGCAGGTGGCCGCGGCCAAGCGGCGCCGGATCACGATGATCAGCAGCATCGCGGTGGTGGCCGTCGTCGTGGTTCTTGGTCTCGTCTTCATCGCCTTGCGTGGCGGCTCCTCCGGCACCGCGGTCACCGCGAAGGGCCCGTCCGGCCTGGTCGACGGCGCGATCCTCAGCGGCCAGGCGGCTGCCCCGGTCACGGTCACGGTGTACGAGGACCTGCAGTGCCCGGCCTGCAAGCAGTTCGAGGCTTCCAGCGGCGCGACCCTCGACGAGCTGAAGGCGTCCGGTGACGTCAAGGTCCTG
>JBBSTR010000128.1:0-5970 GCA_038235705.1 Mycobacteriales bacterium | reverse complement strand
CCGACCGACCCGGCGAACAGCACGTCACCGGTGAGCACCATCGGCGCCACCGCCTCGCTGCCCGAGGCCGACCCGGGCATCCGGAACATGACCGACCCGGGGGTGTGCCCGGGCGCGAGGTCGACGTCGATCCGCAGCCCAGCCAGCTCCAGGGGCACGTCCTCCTCCAGCAGGACGACGTCGTCCGGCTCGGTCCACTCGAGCCGGCCGCCGAACAGCTGCGAGGAGCCCGAGGACAGATATTTCACCGGGTCGGCGAGCTGGTCGCGGTCAGCCGGGTGGATGTAGGCCGCGATCCCGCGCGCACCGCAGACCGGAGTCACCGAGAAGGTGTGGTCCAGGTGCCCGTGCGTCAGCAGCACCGCGACCGGCTGGAGCCGGTGCTCGCGCAGCAGCGCGTCCAGCTGCTGCTCGACCCCGATCCCGGGGTCGACGACGACGCACTGCTCCCCGGGGCCGGGGGCCACGACGTAACAGTTGGTGTCAAAAGCCTGGGCGGGGAACCCGCGGACGAGCACGACGGCGTCCTGTTCTGTGGAAGGAGCAGTGCCCCCGACCCTACCGGCGGGGGCTACCGCGAATTCCGTACGGTCTTGCCTAGACTCGCCCGCACCGGCCCGCCCGACGCGCGCCGCGAGAGGACGGGTGCCACCGGTGTCGAGCAGCCAGCGCGACAAGGACCTCGCGCGGATGCGGGAGCAACGACAGTCCGCCCGTCGCGAGGCCGAGGCTGCACGTACGCGCCGACGCCGCACCGTCCTCGGGGCGGCTGCCGCCGCCGTCGTCGTGGTCTTCGTCGCCGTCTTCGTGCTCAGCCAGGTGCTCGGGGGCAACGACAGCGCGAAAGAGGTCCAGGCCGCCGGCCGGTGCACCTGGTTGGACTCCGGCCAGACGCCGAGCCGGCCCGTGAGCAAGCCCCCGGTCGACCCGTCGACCGACCCGCAGGTCGCCACCGTCACCACCGACCAGGGTGCCCTCACCGTCACCCTGGAGAACGCCGCCGCGCCGTGCGCCTCCGCCAGCCTCGCGAGCCTGGCGTCGCAGGGCTTCTACGACGACACCCCCTGCCACCGCCTCACCACCGCAGGCATCTTCGTGCTGCAGTGCGGCGACCCGACCGGCACCGGCACCGGCGGTCCCGGCTACCAGTTCGCGGAGGAGAACCTGCAGGGTGCGACCTACCCCCGCGGGACGGTCGCGATGGCCAAGGGCACCGCGCCCGGCACGAGCGGGAGCCAGTTCTTCCTGGTGTACGAGGACAGCCCCCTGCCCCCGCAGTACACGCCGTTCGGGCGCATCACCGGCGGGCTCGACGTGCTGGACAAGGTCGCTGCCGCCGGCGTGGCACCCGGCCCCGACGGCGCGGCGAAGACCGACGGCCCGCCGAAGCTGGCCGTGCAGATCACCACGTTGCAGGTCGGGCCCGCGCCCGCCTAGCTCGTCACGCGGTAGGCGTCGAACACGCCCTGCACCGACTTCACCTGGTTGACCAGGTGCCCTAGGTGCTTCGGGTCGGCCATCTCGAAGGAGAACCGGGACACCGCGACCCGGTCACGGGTGGTGGTCACGGTCGCCGACAGGATGCTGACGTGCGCGTCCGACAGCACCCGGGTGACGTCGGAAAGCAGGCGCGTACGGTCCAGCGCCTCCACCTGGATGTTGACCAGGAAGGTCGAGGCGGCCGTGGGCGCCCACTCGACGTCGACCATCCGCTCCCCGGTCTGGATCAGCGGCTGGGCGTTGCCGCAGTCGCCCCGGTGGACCGAGACCCCGCTCCCCCGGGTCACGAACCCCACGATCTCGTCGCCGGGCACCGGGGTGCAGCAGCGCGCCAGCTTGACGTACACGTCGCTGACACCCTTGACGACCACGCCGGGGTCGTTGCTCCGGGCCTGTCGGCGCCGGGTGGGTTGCGCCGTCTCGGCGATGTCCTCGACCGCGCCCTCTGCCCCGCCCATGGTCGCGACCAGCCGCTGGACGAGCGACTGCGCCGAGACCCGGCCCTCGCCGATCTCGACGTAGAGCGCCGTCACGTCGGTCAGGTGCAGGTCACGGGCCAGGCTCGGCAGGGTGTCACCGCCGAGCAGGCGCTGCAGCGGGAGTCCCTGCTTGCGCATCGCCTTGGACAGCGCCTCCTTGCCCGCGTCGACCGCGTCCTCGCGGCGCTCCTTGGCGAACCACGCGCGGATCTTGTTGCGGGCCCGGGGGCTCTTGACGAACCCGAGCCAGTCCTGGGTCGGGCCGGCGTTCTCGGCCTTGCTCGTGAAGATCTCGACCACGTCACCGTTGTCGAGCACCGACTCCAGCGGCACCAGCCGTCCGTTGATCCGCGCCCCGACGCAGCGGTGACCGACCTCGGTGTGCACGGCGTACGCGAAGTCGACCGCGGTCGCCCCACCGACCAGCGCGAAGACGTCGCCCTTGGGGGTGAAGACGAACACCTCGCTCTTGTGGAGGTCGAAGCGCAGCGCCTCCAGGAACTCGCCCGGGTCAGCGGCCTCGCGCTGCCAGTCGAGCAGCTGCCGCAGCCAGGCCATCTCGTCGCCCTTGGCCGGCGGGCCGCCCCCTTCCTTGTACTTCCAGTGCGCCGCGATCCCGTACTCAGCGCGGTTGTTCATCTCCTGGGTGCGGATCTGCAGCTCCACGACCTTGCCCTGCGGCCCGATCACCGTGGTGTGCAGCGACTGGTACATGTTGAACTTCGGCATCGCGATGTAGTCCTTGAAACGCCCCGGCACGGGCGACCACAGGGCGTGGATCGTGCCGAGCACCGCGTAGCAGTCGCGTACCGAGTCGACGAGGATCCGGATGCCTACCAGGTCGTAGATGTCGGAGAAGTCGCGCTCGCGGACGATCATCTTCTGGTAGATCGAGTAGTAGTGCTTCGGTCGACCGGTGACGGTTGCCCTGATCCTGGCTTCCTTGAGGTCGGCCATCACCCGTTCGCTGACCTCGGCCAGCTGGGTGTCCCTGCCGGGCGCACGCTCGGCCACCAGGCGCACGATCTCGTCGTAGCGCTTCGGGTAGAGCGTGGCGAACGAAAGGTCCTCCAGCTCCCACTTGATCGTGTTCATGCCGAGCCGGTGGGCGAGCGGGGCGTAGATCTCGAGGGTCTCGCGCGCCTTGCGCTCCTGCTTGTCCATCGGCAGGAACCGCAACGTGCGCAGGTTGTGCAGCCGGTCCGCCAGCTTGATCACCAGGACCCGCGGGTCACGGGCCATCGCCACGACCATCTTGCGGATCGTCTCGGCCTCAGCCTGGTCGCCGAGCTTCACCTTGTCGAGCTTGGTCACCCCGTCGACGAGGTGCGCGACGTCCGCGCCGAACTCCTCGGTCACGACGGCCAGCGTGATCTCGGTGTCCTCCACGGTGTCGTGGAGCAGGGCCGCGATCAGCGTCGTGGTGTCCATGCCCAGCTCGGCGAGGATCGTCGTCACCGCGAGCGGGTGCGTGATGTAGGGGTCGCCGCTCTTTCGACGCTGCCCGTCGTGGGCCGACTCGGCCACCTCGTAGGCGCGGAGGATCGGTCGCAGGTCAGCCTTGGGGTGGTTGGCACGGACGACGCGGACCAGCGGCTCGAGCACAGGCGGGGTGGAGCCCGGCTTGGTGGCCGTCAGGCGAGCGAGCCGGGCCCGCATCCGTCGGCCGGTGGGCGTCCCGGTGCCGACGTCACGGTCCGCGACCGGCTCGGGCGGGCGGCCGGCCACCCCCTCTGCGCTCAGCGCGACCGCCGAAGGGGCGGTCGCCTGGCGGGCGTCCTGACGAGGCGGCGCGTCAGGGTCTGGCTGCGGCACGGGGGGCGCCTCAACCGTCGAGGTCTGCCCACTGCTGGGGACGCGCTCAGGCGTCGACGTGGCTACGGGTGCGACGTGCGGCTCCAAGGCGCCTCCCTCGTGGCCCGCGCCTGCGCGCGGTTCTAAAAGTCTAGGAGGGAGCGGCGAGAAGCGCCCGGCAACGGACGGGCCCGCCCGGCTCTGCGCAGGTCAGACGGTCAGCGCCGTCGGCCACCCGGGTTTCGACCACCGCGACCGGGCTTGGCCTTGCTCGCGCTGCCGCCGGTCCCTCGCCCGGTCGGCCGCGGCTTACCGGGAGCCGACGGCTGGTCGATGCCGTCACCCAGGTCGGCGCCCTCGGCCTGGGCGGCTCCGTCCGGTCGATCGAGCAGAGCCGTGGTGCCGGAGGCAGCGACCGGCTCGGCGCCCGCAGAGCCCGTGCTCGCCGTCCGCTCGGCACCGACCCGAGCTCGCGCCGTCAGCACCTTCTGGTTGCGGGCCTGGACCGCTGGTTCGCGCGACTTCAGGTCGGCCAGGACAGGCGTGGCGATGAAGATCGAGGAGAAGGTCCCGACGGCGATGCCGATGAGCAGCACGAGCGAGAGGTCCTCCAGCGGGCCGGCCCCGAGCAGGACCGATCCGACGAACAGGATCGACCCGATCGGGAGCAGCGCGATCACCGACGTGTTGATCGAACGGATCAGGATCTGGTTGACCGAGAGGTTCGCGATCTCGTCGTACGTCTTGTCCTGGCGCTTGTCCATGGTCTTGACGTTGTCCCGGAGCGTGTCGAAGACGACGATCGTGTCGTAGAGCGAATACCCGAGGATGGTCAAGAGCCCGATGACGGTCGCCGGGCTGACACTGAACCCGATGAGGGCGTAGAGCCCGACCGTGATGACGACGTCGTGCAGCAGCGCGACCATCGCCGCCACCGCCATCCTGGTCTCGAACATGATCCGGATGAAGATCGATACCAGGACCAGGAACACCGCGAGAGCGATGAAAGCCTGCCGGGTGACCTCGCCTCCCCAGGTCGCGCTGGTGGCGCTGAACGACACGTCCTGCGCCTTGACCCCGCAGGCCTGCCCGAGGGCGGTCTGGATCGGCGCACGCTCGTTGGGCTGCAGGATCTCGGTCTGCACCCGTACGCCGCTGCCGCCGTCGAGCAGCTGGATCACCGGCGGCTGCCGCGTCAGGGGGGCGACCGCGTCACGCGCCTGCCCCTCGCTGCACGAGACACCGGTGGCGGTGAAGGTCGCGCCGCCCTCGAACTCGATCGAGAAGTTCAGGCCCCGGAAGATCAAGGCGCCGATCGACAGGGTCAGGATGATCGCCGAGAACGTGTACCAGGTCCGCCTGCGGCCCACGAAGTCGATCGAGGTCTCGCCCGTGTAGAGCTTGTGCCCCACGGCGCCGATCTTGCTCATACCTACGCTCCGGTGGTCGTGACGGTGGTCGGGCCTGCGGGTCTGCCGGTGGATCGCGGCCGCGGCAGGGCTGCGCCGATGCTCGTCGGGTTGAGCCCGGACAGCTTGTGGCCGGTGCGGAAGAAGCTGCGACGCACCAGCAGAGTGACCAGCGGCTTGGTGAAGAAGAAGACGACGACCACGTCCACCACGGTGGTGAGACCGAGGGTGAACGCGAAGTTGGCGACGCTGCCGATCGACAGGAAGTAGAGGACCACCGACGCGAGCAGGGTGACTGCGTCGGCGACCAGGATGGTGCGCCGGGCCCGCTTCCAGCCGCGGTCCACCGCCAGGTGGGCGGCCCGGCCGTCACGCACCTCGTCACGGACCCGTTCGAAGAAGACGACAAAGCTGTCCGCCGTGATGCCGATCGAGACGATCAGGCCGATCACGCCGGCGAGCACGAGCGAGAAGCCGATGGACTTGCCCAGCAGCGCGGTGGACATGTAGGTCAGCGCCCCGGCGACCAGCAGGCTCGCGACGCTGACGATCCCGAGCGCTCGGTAGAACAGCAGGCTGTAGACGGCTACGAGCACGAGTCCCACGATGCCGGCGAGCAGGCCCTTGGACAGCTGGTCCTGGCCCACGGTGGCCGACACCGACTGCACGTCGCCCTGCTCGAAGGTGACGGGCAGCGCGCCGAACCGCAGGATGCTGGCCAGGTCCTCGGCGGACTTCTGCGTGAAGTTGCCGGTGATCTCGGCCCGTCCACCCAGGATGGCGCCGTT
>JBBSTR010000127.1:0-6107 GCA_038235705.1 Mycobacteriales bacterium | reverse complement strand
GCCTGCGCGTAGCGGTCCTTGGAGAACGACCCCTGTGTCCCCCGGGCCCGCATCGCGCCGAGCGAGCCCATCCCGCGGTAGGTCTTGTACTGCTTGCCGTTGATGAAGACCAGCTGCCCCGGGCTCTCGTCGACCCCGGCGAGCAGCGAGCCGAGCATGACGGTGTCGGCGCCGGCCACGATCGCCTTGGCGATGTCGCCGGAGTACTGCAGGCCGCCGTCGCCGATCACCGGCACCCCCGCCGGACGACACGCCTTCACCGCTTCCATGATGGCGGTGACCTGAGGCACTCCGACGCCCGCTACGACGCGAGTGGTGCAGATCGATCCCGGCCCGACGCCGACCTTGACCGCGTCTGCTCCGGCGTCCACCAGGGCCTGTGCGCCGGACCGGGTCGCGATGTTGCCGCCGACCACGTCCACCCTGGCGGCGGCCGGCTCGGCCTTGAGGCGGGCCACCATGTCGAGCACGCCCTGGCTGTGGCCGTTCGCGATGTCGACCACGATCACGTCGACACCCGCGTCGACCAAGGCCATCGCCCGCTTCCAGGCGTCGTCGAGGAACCCGACCGCCGCGGCGACGACCAGCCGCCCGTCAGCGTCTTTGGTCGCCAGCGGGAACTGCTCACGCTTGACGTAGTCCTTGACCGTGATCAGCCCCCGCAGGCGCCCCGAGCCGTCGACCAGCGGCAGCTTCTCGATCTTGTTGGCCTGCAGCAGCGCCAGCGCGTCCGGCCCGGAGACCCCTTCACGGGCCGTCACCAGCGGCATCGGCGTCATGACCTCCCGGACCGTCTTGGTCAGGTCGTTCTCGAAACGGGTGTCGCGGTTGGTGACGATGCCGACGAGCACACCGTCGGCGTCGGTAACGGGCAGACCCGAGATCCGGTAGTGGGCGCAAAGCCGGTCGACGTCGGCCAGGGTGTCCTCGGGAGCGCAGGTGACGGGGTTGGTCACCATCCCGGCCTCGGACCGTTTCACCAGGTCGACCTGGCCGGCCTGGTCCTCGATCGACAGGTTGCGGTGCAGCACCCCGACCCCGCCCTGGCGGGCCATCGCGATCGCCATCCGCGCCTCGGTGACCGTGTCCATCGCGCTGCTCAGGAGCGGCACGGCGACGCTGATCCGGCGGGTCAGCCGCGCGTGGGTGTCCGCCTCGCTCGGGATGACGTCGGACAGCCCCGGCAGCAGGAGCACGTCGTCGTAGGTCAGCCCCGTGGGCATCGGCTCGAGCTCGTGCACCGGGCGCCTCCGCAGGTATCTCAGGAAGACCCAACCTTAGGACGTACGCACCTCGCCCGCACCGGGCACGGCCTGTGACGTCGGAAGCGCGACGCTCAGGTCGGGCCGCTCAGGTGACGAGGCCCCTGCGGAAGCCGAGCGCCACCGCCTGGGCCCGGTCGTTGACGCCGAGCTTGCGGAACAGCCGACGGGCGTGCGTCTTGATGGTGTCCTCGGACAGGTAGAGGTCGCGGCCGATCTGACCGTTGCTCTTGCCCTGGGACATGCCGGTGAGCACCTGCAGCTCGCGCTCGGTGAGCGACGCGGGCGGCGTCGCGCAGCGGCCGTTCGGCTCACGGGAGGACAGCGCACGCCGCAGCGATGGCTCGACCAGGTCGAACCCGGACAGGGCGTGGGCGACGGCGGCGCACAGCTCCTCGTTGCTGATGTCCTTGAGCAGGTAGCCGCGCGCCCCGTGCGTGACGGCGGCGGCGATCTGGTCGCGGTCGTCTGCGGCGCTCAGCATGATGATCTTCGCGTCGGGGTGGCCGAAGACGAGCCGACGGGTGGTCTCGAGGCCGCCGAGGCCGGGCATGCGTACGTCCATGAGCACGAGGTCTGGCCGTTCGTGCGGGTAGCGGGCGAGCACCTCCTCGCCGCTCGCGGCGGTCTCCACCTTCTCGACGCCCGGGACGTTCTGGATGAACTCCCGCAGGCCCTCCCGAACGATCCGGTGGTCGTCGCAGATCAGGACTGTGGTCACGGGGCTGCCTTCGTTGGGAGCGGTGCGTGCGGCAGGGTCAGCCGCAGGTCGGACGCGGAGGTGCTGAGGATGCCGCCGAGCGCGGCGAGGCGGGCGGGCCAGGGCTCGGCGGGCACCGGGGTGTCGGCCAGGTCCAGGACGACCCCGTCGGGGCGTTCGGTCAGGGTCACGGTCAGTGGCGGCCCGGGCGGGGTGACCAGGTGCTGGACCAGCCGGTACGCCGCGGCGGCGGCGGCCGGCGTCGTGACGGCGCCCCGGTCGACTGCCAGGACCAGCGGACGTCCCAGACCAGGTCGCGCGGCCAGCTGCTCCAGGGCACCGGACAGGTCGGGGCCTCGAGGCCTCAGGTGCCACACGGTGTGCCGCAGCTCGACGAGAGCCGCCTGCACCGCCTCCCGGGCGAGCCCGAGGTCTCCGCTGTCGATGGCCCAGCGGGCCGACACCAGAGCCTGAACGGCGCCGTCGTGCAGCAGGTCGGCCAGCGCCGTGCGGTCCTGCTCGACGGCGAGCAGCTCGCACTCGGCCGGACCGGTGGCGTGGACAGGCGCAGGCGCGGCTGTCGGGGGCGGGAGCGTGACGTTCACATCGCGAGCATCGGCAGTGATCGCCCCGGACGTGAGCCTTCCGTGAAGTCTGGTCGATGGTTGGGCAGGATTGACCATCCCTCATCATCACCCAGGTGGGTGACGAACTCCACTCGAACGGCGAGATTAGGCCAGATGGGACCCTCTTCTCGCGGTCAGCCTCCCAGCAGAGCCGCGACGTCGGGGCGGGCGAGCCAACCTGTTCGCAGGTCGTCCGGCAGGTCCGCGGAGACCGCGCGCACCGCGGTGCGGGCGACCACCAGGCTGCGCTCGCTCTCGGTGCCGTCGCCCTCCTCGGCCAGGACGGCGCCGAGCAGCGCCCTCGACGGCCAGAGCAGCGGAAGGGCCCCGAGCTGTTCGGCGAGCGTGGCCGCCCGCCGCAGCGAGCCGGCGGCCACTCCCGGGCCCGCGTCGCTCAGCTCGGCGATCCCCTGGATGAGCAGCCCCTTGGCGACGTGCCGGGGGGCGCGAGCCTGCTCGGCCCGCTCGACCGCGGCCCGCACCCGCGTGACGGCCCGCTCGGCGTCGCCGTCCAGCAGCGCCACCTCGGCCTCCGCCCAGCCGAGGCGGACCCGCTGACGCCACCACTCGCCGTCCCGCTCCGGCAGCAGGGCCCGGGCGGCCTCGAGCCGCGCCGACGCCTCGTCGACGTCGTCGAGGCCGACCGCGTCGCTGGCGAGCCCCAGCTCGGCGTCGAACTGCGCCTCGGCGGAGCTGCCGGCGATCTCCAGAGCGGCCTGGTCGTGGCTACGTGCGTGCGCGTGCCGTCCCAGCTGACGGTGGATGCTCGCGGTGGTCGACGCGGCGAGCGAGCCGAACAGCGCAACCTCGACCTGCGCACCCGGCTCAGCGCCCCGGTCGGCGAGCGGCGCCAGCCGGTCGAGCGCCTCGCCCCAGCTACCGCCTGCACCGAGCGCGACGCCCAACAACCAGCCGGCTGCGCACTCCTCCGCGACCCGGCCCTGCTCGCCCGCCAGGCCGACGGCTCTGCGCAACGGGGGCACCGCCGCCGTCGGCTTGCCGTGGAAGGCGGCATGCTCCCCTGCCCCGAGGAGCGCTGCCAACGGGTCGCCCTGATCGTCTGTAGGAACGGTCACGGGCCGGACGATAGCCGGGCGGGCGCAGCCACCCGCACCGGCCGTACCACCTCCAGCAGCACCTCGACCGCGGCGGCGAGGCTCATGACGTGGCGCACGCCCTCCGGGAGCGCCCCGGTGTCCCAGCCGGGACCGCCGGCGACGACGACCGTGGGTGGGCGGGACACCGGCAGGGCTTCGAGCACGGCCGCCGAACCGGTGCCCGGCAGCTGGGCCCAGAGAAACAGCGCCGCAGCCCCCGTACGCCGGACGCTCGCGACAAGCGCCCCGACCGGCATCTCCGGCCCGAGGACGCGGCAGAGCACCCCGCGCTCGGCCATCGCCGCGGCCAGCACGTGGAGCGGGAGCGCGTGCTGCTCGCGTGGCGCACCGGCGAGCAGGACCGGACGGGCGGGCGCGGTCGCGGTCGCCGGGACGGACTCGCGCAGAGCTCCGGTGACGCAGTCCGACAGCAGGTGCTCGACCTCCACGCCCTCACCGGTCGCCTCCCACCGCTTGCCGCTGGCGGCGAGCACCGGACGCAGCACGTGCTCCCACGTCGGCACGACGCCACGCTCGGCCAGCAGCGCCCGGATGGTGGCGCCGACGTCCTCGGCGTCGAGCGCCATCGCCGCCCGACCCAGCCCACGCACGACCGCGTCGGCACCGGGCAGGGCCAGCACGCGACCTCCAGGGCCACCACGCCCGGTCAGCGACATGTCGTTCGTCTGGTCGCGTGGCTGCGCGCCGGCGGCCTGTCGCGCCGCGTCAGCGGGCGAGACACCTTCCTGGACGAGCGTCTGCATGTGCTCGAGACGCTGGAGGTCTTCGACGGTGTAGCGACGGTGCGTCCCCGCGCTGTGCCCGCTCGGGCCGAGGCCGTAACGGCGCGCCCAGGTGCGCAGCGTGGCCGGGGCGACACCGAGCCGACGGGCGACGGTGGCGACCGGGAGGCCGGGGGCCTGACCCGCCGGCAGATCGGTCGGTCGATCGCTCGGCTGAGCCGGTGCAGGGCCGGTCATCGGTGGCCTCCTCCCCGTACGCCGGCGGAAGGTCCGCGCTGCACCCCTCCAGCGTCGCCTCCCGCGCCGCAGCCCACAACTCAAGAAAGATTGAATCGCTTCAGGCGAGGTACTTGAACAACCTCTGGCGCGGTTGTAGCCTCAGGCAAGACCCGAGAACAGGTGGGAACCAGACATGGCAGACATCAGCCGACTTCCGGCGCCAACCGTCGAGCAGTGGGAGTGGCAGCTGCAAGGCAGCTGCCGCGGCGAGGACAACGAGCTCTTCTTCCATCCGGAGGGTGAGCGGGGACCACGCCGCGCCAACCGGGAGGCCGCCGCCAAGGCGATCTGCCGCAGCTGCCCCGTGATTGCACTGTGCCGCGCGCACGCCCTGGCGAGCCGCGAGCCGTACGGCATCTGGGGAGGCCTGTCCGAGGGCGAGCGCGAGAGCCTCTACGTACGGACGCCGGCGGCTATCGCCAGCTGACCGACCCCCTCAGCGGCGGGTCAGGTTGTGCAGCCGCTCGCGGCGCAGCACGACCCGGGCGGCGTTGCGCCCCGGCTGACCGTGAACGCCTCCGCCAGGATGGCTGCTCGCGCCGCACATGTAGAGACCCTTGACGGGCAGCGCGTACGGGGACCAGCCCGCGACGGGCCGGAACACGAACAGCTGGTCCAGCGACGCGGACCCGCCACCGACGTCCCCGCCATGCAGGTTGGCGTCGCGCGCCTCGAGGTCCAGCGGGCTCTGCACCCGCGTCGCCACGACCAGCGAGCGCAGCCCCGGGGCGTGCGCCTCGATCCGGTCGAGCATCCGCTCGGCGAACCGCTGCTCCCATCCCTCGGTCTCCCCGACCGGCCGGGCCGGGCAGTGGCACTCGACCCACAGCGAGGCGGCGCCCGGCGGCACCCGGGACGGGTCGGCACGGTCCTGCTGGCCGAGGATCAGCTGCGGCGCGTCCGGCAGCAGTCCGCGACGCACCTGGGCCTGCGACAGGGCCACCCCGTCGAGGTCGTCGGACACGTGCACGACGACCGCGTCGCGGGCGCGCGGGTCGGTCCAGGGCGCCGGCGCGGAGAGGTCGACGTCGAGCCGGAAGTAGCCGCTGGTCCCCCGGTGGCGCCGCAAGGCGGCCAGCCACGCCGCCGGAAGGTGCTGCTCCCCGACCAGGTCACGCGCAAGATCCGCCGGCGCGACGTCGGCGACGACTGCCCGGCGGGCGGCGATGCCCTCGCCGGAGGCGGTTACGACCCCGACCGCCCGCCCGCGTCGTACGACGACCTTTGCGACCCGCTCGCCCGTGCGGATGCGTACGCCCGCCTCGACCGCGGCCTGCACAAACGCTTCCGCCAACCGGGAGGCCCCACCGACCGGCACCCTGAAGCCGTAGGTCTGCGCGGCCATCGCGAGCAGCATCGCCGGCGGCGTCGACCCGCTGGCGTCCACCGCCACGTCGGCG
>JBBSTR010000126.1:0-6239 GCA_038235705.1 Mycobacteriales bacterium | reverse complement strand
GCCAGCCGTTCCTCTACCCGGACAACAACCTTGGCTACGTCGACAACTTCCTGCGGATGACCTTCGGCGTGCCAGCCGAGGATTACCAGGTCAATCCACAGATGAGCAAGGCGCTGAACCTGCTGTTCCTGCTGCACGCCGACCACGAGCAGAACTGCTCCACCTCGACCGTGCGCATGGTCGGCAGCTCGCACGCCAACCTGTTCGTCTCCGTCTCGGCCGGCGTCGCAGCCTTGTTCGGGCCGCTGCACGGCGGGGCGAACCAGGCGGTGCTCGAGATGCTCGAGGGCATCCGGGCCGACGGCGGCGACGTCAACGCCTTCGTGGAGCGGGTCAAGAACAAGGAGCCCGGCGTCAAGCTGATGGGCTTCGGGCACCGGGTCTACAAGAACTACGATCCACGCGCCGCCATCGTCAAGAAGGTCGCGCGCGACGTGCTCGAGTCGCTGGACTCCCCCGACCCGCTGCTGGACCTCGCGATGCAGCTGGAGGAGGTCGCGCTGGCCGACGACTTCTTCGTCGAGCGCAAGCTGTACCCGAACGTCGACTTCTACACCGGGGTCATCTACAAGGCGCTCGGCTTCCCGACGCCCATGTTCACCGTGCTGTTCGCGCTCGGTCGTCTGCCGGGTTGGATCGCCCAGTGGCGCGAGATGATCGCGGACCCGACGACCAAGATCGGTCGCCCGAGGCAGGTTTACACCGGTGAGCCGGAGCGGCACTACCCCGGCTGAGCCCCGAGCACGTCTGCGGCGGCTGGTGCGCGCCCTGACCGTCGGCGTCCCGTGCGTCAGCCGGCGCGCTGCGCCGTACGACGGTCGCGCCGTCGGGTCTTCCCGGCTGCCGCACGGCTCTCCCACGTCGCGGTCAGGGCCTGGGTGACCGTCTCCGGAGGCAGCGCGCCGTCCAGGGCGGTGAGCAGCAGCAGCGCCATCCGGCAGTCCGGCTCGATCCGGAGCGCCCGCTCGAACGCCTCGGACGCGAGCGGTCCGCCGCCGCCGGCGTAGGTGGCTGCCCCGGTGATGACCAGCACCGGGACGGAGTCCTCGGTCGGTGCCCGGCGCACCAGGTGCAGCCCGAGGGCCTGCAGCTCGTCCGCCGACCCGAGGCTCCACCCGAGCACGGCGTCACGCACGGCCACGATCCGCAGCGCGGCGATGCAGCGGGCGACCCCGGACTCGTCGAGCCGGCCAGGCGCGTCGCGGGCCGCACGCAGGTGGGCGACCTCGTCCTTCACCGCCGCGGCGAAGTCGCGCACGACGGCGTCGGCCAGCGACTCGAAAGCTGCCTCGAGCACGTCGGTGCCCACCGGGTCGACCAGGTCGAGGACCGAGACGAGCTGCTCCCTGCTGCTCGCGAGGGTGCCACCGGCCAGCACCCGCTCCGCGGCCGCGAACCCGGCCGGCCCGACCGCCCCGGACGGCACCGGGGTGCCTGCGGGAGGGCAGCAGGACCGCGTGCACGTGTAGGAGCTCCACAGCCCGTCACGGACGAGGAGCACCTCGCCGAGCCGCACCCCCGCCTCGGTGAGCCGATCGGTCAGACGTTCGACCAGCTCGGTCCTCGGGTCGCCGTCGGTGAAGACCATGAACGAGCAACGGGTCGCGTCCTGGCTGGTCACCCGCGCCACCGCGCAGGCGGCCAGGTCCACCGGGCCGTCGTGGGACAGCTCGAACCGCATGGTCAGACCGACCCGACCGCGTGGCTCGTGCTGGCACAGCACCACCAGGCTCTCGGTCGGCGGGAAGCCGAGCAGCTCGGGGACGAGCGCGGCCAGGTCGCCGGGGCTGGTCACGCGGGTGACGCTCTTCGGAGGCTGGCCGCTCGGGTGCGTGTGTGTCGTCATGACGAGCAGACTGCGCCGGACGCCGCCGCCGGCCCGACGCCTAGGGTCGGTCTGTGGACGATGTGGAGGACGCCGAGCTTCGCGGCGAGGACTGGTATGCCGAGGACCTGTCCGGCCGCACCTATCGTCGCTGCCGGTTCGCCGACGTCGACCTGACCGAGTGCACCAGCCGGGGCGCGGTGTTTCAGGACTGCACGTTCACGGACGTACGTCTCAACGCCTCCACGCACACCGGGGGTGCGTTCACCGGCTGCACGTTCGCGGGGTGCACGCTGTTCGACGCGACGTTCGAGGACTGCTCGCTCGTGGGCAGCACGTTCACGTCCTGCACGCTCAGCCCGCTGACCGTGACAGGCGGAGACTGGTCCTTCGTCTCGCTCCAGCGGGCCGACCTGTCACGGTCGCACTGGTCCGGTGTACGCCTGCGCGAGGCCGACCTCCGGGGCGCCCGGCTCACCGGGGCGACCCTGACGGCGGTCGACCTGTCCGGAGCGCAGACCGAGAAGGCCGAGCTGTCCGGCACGGACCTGCGCGGCACCGAGCTGTCCTGGCTCGACCCGGGCGCCGTCACGCTGAAGGGCACGAGGATCGACCCGTCGCAGGCCCTCACGGTGGTTGCCGCTCTGGGTCTGGTGACCTAACCGACCGACAGGGCGAACAGCCGGTCCAGCTCCTCCAAGGGGCCCGCGCAGAGGCCGCCGTGCACCGGGCCGGTCTGCAGGACGGTGCTGCGCGGCGCCGTCAGCCACCGGAACCGCTGGCCAAGGGTGGTGGCTCCCGCAGGGCCCACCCCGTCGCAGGTGAGTGCGACCCCACCGAGCGCTTCGGAGACCGCCTCCACGTCCGCGTCGGGGTCGACGGCGAGCACCCGCTCGACCGACAGTGCCGTCCGGCAGGCCAGCACGTCGGCGTCCTGGCAGTAGAGCAGCACGCCAGCCACGACGAACTCTGCGCGATCGACCCGAGGGACGACCCTGAGCACGGCGTAGGAGAAGAGCATCACGGCTGCCACGCCTGGCGTGCCGCGAGACGTGAGAGAAGGACGCGGACGTACGCCGCGCGCACCTCGTCGGCCGACGTGAACCCGGGCTCGTCGACCAGCCAGACGTCCGGCACGAGCGCCACCACGTCGCGGAGCAGCTTGTCCGAGATCTCCTCGGACAGGTCGACGGGCGGCCCGGCCTGCTCGCGCAGGACGTGCGTCCGGGTGTCGTACGGACGAGCGGCAAAGCCCTCGGCCCGCGACCAGGAGTGGTGGAAGGTGAGCGTCGCCCCGTGGTCGATCAGCCACGGCGTGCGGTGCCACATCAGCAGGTTGGGGTTCTGCCAGCTGCGGTCCACGTTGCCGACGAACGCGTCGAGCCAGAGCACCCGGGCGGCGAGCGACGGGTCCACCGTGTGCACGACCGGGTCGAAGCCGAGCGCCCCGGGCAGGAAGTCCATCGCCAGGTTCTGCCCCGGGCTCGCCCGGAGCAGGTCCTGCACCTCCTCGTCGGGCTCGGCGAGCCCCAGGACCGGGTCCACCTGGACCAGCACCAGCTGCGGGACCGGCAGCCCGAGCCGACGGGCCAGCTCACCGACGACGACCTCCGCGACGAGCACCTTGCGGCCCTGGCCGGCCCCGACGAACTTGACCACGTAGGTCCCGAGGTCGTCGGCCTCCATCACGGCCGGCAGCGAACCGCCCTCGCGCAGCGGCGTCACGTAGCGGGTCGCTGTGACCTGACGCAGGCTCACCTCGGCAGCAACCGGTCAGAGATGATGCGGCGCTGGATCTCGCTGGTCCCCTCGAAGATCGTGGTCAGCCGGGCGTCGCGCCAGTAGCGCTCGACCCGCCGCTCGGTCGTGTAGCCGTTGCCGCCGTGCAGCTGCATCGCCTGCCCGGTGACCCGTACGGCCATCTCGCTCGCCTGCAGCTTGACCATCGCCGACTCCGTCTCGCACGGCTCCCCCGCGTCCAGCCGGTGCGCGACCTGCTGCCAGTAGGCGCGCGCCTGGTCGACGTCGGCCGCCATGTCCGCGAGCGTGAACCGCAGCGCCTGGAAGTCGGCGAGCGGGTGACCGAACTGCTCGCGCTCGAGCAGATACGCCGCGGTGTCCTCGACCGCACCGCGCGCCACCCCGACCGCCCGAGCTGCGGTGTGCACCCGGGCGATGTTGAGCCCGCGCTGCACGGAGGCGAAACCGCCCGCGTCGGCGTCAGCCCCGGCGTCGCCGTAGAGCCCGGACAGCCGGTCCGCGTCCGGGACCCGGACGCCGTCAAGACGCAGGTCCCAGGTGAGGAAGCCGTGGTAGCCGATCTTGTCGATGGGGGTGCCGGTCATCCCGTCCGGGAACGTGCCGCGATCCTTCACGACGAGGAACGGCTCGAGCCCGGCGCTCCTGGGCTCCCCCTCCTCCGGTTCGCGCACCCGGGCGAGCACCTCGACGAAGTCAGCAGCGAGCGCGTTGCCAGCCCACCGCTTGCGGCCGGACAGCACCCAGTCGTCGCCGTCCCGCGTCGCTGTCGTCTGCACGCCGGCGAGGTCGCTGCCGGCAGTCGGCTCCGACAGCGCGATCGCCCCGATCCAGTCCCCCGCAGCGCTCGCTCTCATCAGATCAGCGCGACGTGTGGCGTCGTGCACCTGCGTCCCGAGCCCCTGACCGCGGGCCAGGATCGAGCCCACCGACAGCCACGCTCGCGCCAGCTCCTCCGAGACCAGGCAGTACTCGAAGACGCCCAGCCCCAGCCCACCCAGCTCGTACGGCACGGTGATCCCGAACCACCCGTGGCCCGCCATCTGCTCGACCAGCTCGCGCGGCATCTCGCCCTTCTCAGGGTCGAGCCGGTCGGCGACCGGGAGCACCACGTCACGGGCGAACGCCCGCGCCTGCTGCTGCAGGACCGCACGCGCCTCGGTGTGCCAGGGGCTGTGCAGCGTCGGTGGGGTGGTCGCCATGGTGACAGTGTGTCAACCATGTCCCGCACGGTGGTCCTGGAGGGTCTGCACGCCGTCAAGCACGCGTGGCGGTTCGCTCCCGACCTCGTGCACGAGGTGACCGTGGCGGATCCTGCGCGTGCCCGGCAGCTCGCCGAGCAGCTCGCCCCCGACCTGCTGCCCCTGCTCTCCGGTGCCGTCGTCGGCCCCGTCGACCACCACACCGGCGTACGCGCCCTGGCGTCCCGGCCCGTCGAGGACCCCGAGGTCTTGTCCGTACGACGTACGCCGCTCGTGCTTCTCGACGATCCCCGGCACGCCGGCAACCTCGGTGCCGTCATCCGGGTAGCCGCGGCTGCCTCCGCCAGCGGCGTGGTGGTGGCTGGCGACCTCGACCCCTGGTCGTCAGCCGTGCTGCGCGGGGCGGCCGGGCTGCAGTACGCCCTGCCGGTGCTGACGCTGGACGGGCGGGAGGTGACCGGCCCGATCGTCGTGCTGGACGCCGGCGGCGACGACGTCCCGCTCCCCCCGGAGGCCGTGCTGGTGGCCGGCAGCGAGCGGCGCGGGGTGTCCTCGGTCTGGCGAGCCCGCGCCGACCTGGTGCTGTCGCTCCCGATGCGCCCGGGCGTCAGCAGCCTCAACCTGGCCACCGCGGTGGCGGCCGCCCTCTACCGGCGTTAACGGTCCCTGCCGAGCAGGGCGTCCAGCGCGCGGCTCGTACCCCCGTCCTGGAGCATCTCGGCCATGCTCGGCATCAGCGCCCCGATCCGCTCCGGACCGTCAGCGAGCTCGTCCTCCTGCTCCTGCTGCCGACTCACGGCGGCGTCCACGAGGGCCCGGGATGCCTGAGCGTCGAGCTCGCCCCGCGCGGTGCCGTCGACGAGTCGTCGGGTTGCGCACGGCCAGGCCTCTCGGCACAGCGGGCACTGCTCGTACGGGTCCGGACCGTGGAGCCGGTCGACACCGGTACGCACGGTCGCCAGCCGCTCGCGCGCGACATGCACGCTCTGGAGCACCTCGGACAGCAGGTTGTCGAAGACCGGGGTACTCACGGGCTCAGCCTAGGGAACTCGGTCCAGCGACCTGCGCAGGGTGCTGGAGGTATCAGGCCAGCGTCGGGTGCGCGCCCACCGTCACAAAGCCCCACGAGCATCGCGCAGCCCTCGATCATGCGAACGATCCGTGACCGATCATCACAGATATCTGTCCCGGGCAGGCCTTTCCATCGTTCGAGAATGTCAGACCCTGGTGGCAGGGTGGGGTCATGCCCACCTCATCCCCGTCGCCGGTCGCACCGGTGCAGACCCTGGGGATGCGGTCCGGGGTCGGCCGGGCGACGTTGTTCACGCTGCGGGCGCAGAACGCGCGCCTGGACGTGCTGGAAGGCCTGCAGGCCGAGCAGGCCCGGGCGTACGCGGCCGAGGTGACAGCCTTGCTCGCCTGGTATGACCTGGTGGCGCTGGACCAGGGCACGT
>JBBSTR010000125.1:0-6289 GCA_038235705.1 Mycobacteriales bacterium | reverse complement strand
GCCCGCCAGGTGGATCGCGAACAGCTCGAGCAGCTCCACCACGTCGGTCTCGGCGATGCACTCACCCTCACCGGGGAGCACGAGAAGGAAGCCGACATGGCCCGGCCCCGCGCTCTCGGCGCGAGGCAGCCCGATCAGGAAAGAGCAGTCCACACCAGCCTCGGCCAGTGCCGTGTACGCGGGGGAGGCGAGCGTGGCCGCCGAACCCGGCTCGGTGCCGAGCGTCCAGCACGACGTGCCGGCGACCACCCACCCAGCCATCTCTACGAGCGCGGCGGGGCTCAACCGATCCGCCAGCCGGCTCCCGAGCGGTCCGTCGGCGTAGACCACCCGCAGCTCGCCGTCGGCACCCGGCAGCATGAGCGCGCTGGCCTGCGCGTGCGCCAGGGTGCGGGCGGCCAAGCAGGCGTACGCGATCGCCTGCTCCCTGTTCCTCAGCTCCGCGAGGCGGCCGGCCAGCCGGGTCAGCTGCTGCGCCGGGGTCTCCTGCGGCGCCCCGCCCAGCTCGGCGAGCCGGACGGCGAACGCTGCGGCAGCCTGCTCCAGCACCGGGACGGCGTCGGACGGCAACGGCTGGGAGCTCTCCACGTTGAGCGCCCCGACGCAGACGCCGTCCAGCAGCACCGGCACGCAGATCTCGTCCTGCACACCGAACCCGGCCGGCAGGTAGTCGTCGTGCCGCGTGACGCCTCGCAGCTCCTGCACCCGGCCGGTCGTCACGGTGCGTCCGATCACGCCGGCCGACGGCGGCATCCCGTCGTACACCTGGACGTAGCCGTGAACGGCCAGGCACCGCAAGCGACCGCCCCGCGCGAGGTAGAGCGACGGCATCGGATATCCCCGCGCGACCAGGTGCCGCACGAGCGCGCGGGCCGCGGCCACCGGTTCTGCCGCCGCCTGAAGCAGCTCCCGCACCTCGTGCGACGGCGCGGGAGGGCAGCCTTCCGCCGAGCCCAGGTCCGGGCGCTCTTGCTTCACGCTGGCAGTCACCCCCGTGGCGTCGACCTCCTGAGGGTGAATCTGTAACCGATCTCGGTCAGAGTCAATGACCCCCCGCCCGGTCAGCCGTGCAGCAGCATCTCGCAGCGGTTCCGGCCCAGGTGCTTCGCGGAGTAGAGCGCCGCGTCTGCCCGGGTCATCAGCGTGTTGGGCTCGTCGGTCTGCACGGCGAAGGTGAGCCCCGCGCTGACCGTCTGGTCACGGCCGACCAGCGCGAGCATGGCGCGTACGACGATCCTGGCGTGGTCCGCCGGGGTGTCCGGGAGCGCGAGCGCGAACTCCTCCCCGCCGATCCGCGCGAGGGTCGCTGTCGGGCAGGCGTCGCGCAGATACGCCGTCCAGGCGTGCGCCGTCGAGGTGAGCAGCTCGTCACCGACCGGATGGCCGTACGTGTCGTTGAAGACCTTGAAGTAGTCGAGGTCGAGAATCGAGACGGCGAGGCAGCCGGTGCCCTCGTGCACCCGGTCCAGCTGCTCGCGCAGCGACTGCTCCCACGCGCGACGATTCGCCAGACCGGTCAGTGGATCGGTCAGAGCCTGGCTGGCGAGCTGCTCGGCCCTACGCCGACGCTCGTCGATGTCGACGATCTGCCCGATGTAGTGCATCGGCGCACCCGCGGCGTCACGCACCAGGGCCACGTGCAGACTGACCCAGATCCACTGCCCGTCGGCGTGCCGAAAACGCTTGTCCAGCTGAAAGGTCTCGATCTCTCCGGCCGCCTGTCGGGCTTGCAGCACGGCGTCCTCAGCGAGGTCGTCAGGGTGCGTGATGCTCGGGAAGCTCACCCCGAGCAGCTCGCCCTCGGTCCACCCGAGGATCCTGCACAGAGCGTCGTTGACCCTCGTGAAGCGACCGTGGACGTCCACCAGCGCCAGCCCGATCGGGCTGGAGGCCAGGATCTGACGGAACTGTTCCTGGCTGGCCTGCAGCTCGCGCTCGAACAGCACCCGCTCGGTGACGTCCTGCGCACTACCGTGGATCAGCGAGGGATGACCGCCTGCGTCCAGGTGCACCTCGGCGGTGCCGTGCACGTGCCGCACCTGCCCGTCAGGGCGTACGACCCGGTGGTCGGCTGTGATCGTCCCACCGGTTCGTAGCGCGTCGGCGACCATCCGCCCGTACTGCTCGGCGTCGTCCGGGTGCACGCTCTCCAGGAACAGCTTCAGGCTGGCCCGCGTCTCCGGGTCCAGGCCCAGCAGCACGTACATCTGGCGTGACCAGAGAACCGACCCCCCGCCGGGTCCCGCCGTCCACGACCAGCTGCCGAGCGCCGCCTGCTCCTGTGCGGCGTCCAGCAGCCGGCGGCTCTCCTCCAGCTCTCGGGTGCGCGCCTGCTCGGTGTCCAGGTCGGTGATGACGCTGACCTGACCGAGCGTGCGCCCTCCTGGGTCGAGCAGCGTCCGGGTCACGAACAGCACCGGGATCCGGTGCCCGTCCTTGTGCGCCAGGTCCATCTGGATCTCGTCGGTGGAACCTCTGCGGGCCTGGTGCACCGCCTCCCAGCCCTCGTCCTCCGACGTCCAGAACGCATACGGCGCGCAGGTGCCGATCAGATGCTCCGGCTCGAAGCCGGTGAGCCGGCAGAACTGTATGCCGACGTCCGCGATCACACCGTCGACGGTGATCAACCAGCCGCCGGGGAGCACGCTGTGCAAGGTCGCCCGCACGTCGGGCGACAGCAGGCCCGGGCTCACCTCCGTCGCGTGCGTCGTCATGCAGGTGCTTTCGACCTGACCCTCCACCCCCTTGAGGACCGCCCCGGGGGCTGGACCTACCGGGCGGTAAGGTCGCTCCTTGGTCCCGGTGCACCAGCACGAAGGTCCACCGAGAGAGGCGGCACGTGAGCTCTGTCCAGGACGTCCCCGCCCCGACCGGCCGGCGGGTCGCGCTGCTCAGCTATCGCAGCAAGCCGCACTGCGGCGGCCAGGGCGTCTACCTCCGGCACCTGTCCCGCGAGCTGCTCGCCCTCGGCCACGACGTCGAGGTCCTGTCCGGTCAGCCCTACCCGGAGCTCGACCCGGGCGTGCGGCTGACGAAGGTGCCGTCGCTCGACCTCTACCGCGAGCCCGACCCGTTCCGGGTGCCGTGGCCGCGGGAGTTCCGGTCGGGCACCGATGTGCTCGAGTTCCTGCTCATGTGCACGGCGGCGTTCCCCGAGCCGCTGACCTTCTCGCTGCGGGCGCGCAAGGTTCTGCGTACGAGAAAGGGCCTGGACCGTCCGGAGATCGTGCACGACAACCAGACGTTGGGCTACGGCCTGCTCGGGATGATCCGGGACGGCTACCCGGTGCTGGCGAGCGTGCACCACCCGATCACGGTCGACCGCACCCTCGACCTGGCTGCGGCGCCGCTGCGCAAGAAGTTCTCGACGATCCGCTGGTACTCCTTCCTGCGCATGCAGGGCCGCGTCGTCCGTCGGCTGCCGCACCTGATCACGGTGAGCCAGAACAGCTTCGACGACATCGTCCGCGACTTCCGTGCCCGGCCCTCGCAGCTCTCCGTCATTCCGGTCGGCGTGGAGCACGACGTCTTCGTGCCCCCGGTGACGCCGCGCGTACCGGGACGGATCGTCGCCACAGCCAGCGCGGACGTGCCGCTGAAGGGCATCGTGCCGCTGCTCGAGGCCGTCGCCAAGCTTGCCACCGAGCGTGACGTCGAGCTGGTCATCGTGGGTCGGGCCAAGCCCGGGGGAGCCGCCGAGAAGGCGATCGACCGGCTCGGCCTGGCGGACCGCGTCCGCTTCGTCACCGGCATCACCGAGGCTGAGCTCGTCGCGCTGTTCGGGTCGGCGCAGGTCGGCGTGGTTCCTTCCTTGTACGAGGGGTTCAGCCTGCCCGCCGTGGAGCTGCTCTCCTGCGAGACCCCGCTCGTCGCGACCACCGCCGGCGCACTGCCCGAGGTCGTCGGACCGGACGGCGAGAGCGCCCTGCACGTGCCGCCCGCTGACCCGGAGGCCCTCGCCGCCGCGATCGGCCGGTTGCTGGACGACCCCGAGCTGGCCGCACGCCTCGGTCGGGCGGGTCGTCGGCGTGTGATCGAGCGCTACACCTGGCGGGCTGTCGCGCGTCAGACCGCCGAGTGGTACGACCGCGTCGTGCCCCGTCCCCAGGATGCTTCGTGCTGACCGTCGACTTCGACCGGTTCCCCGTCGCCCCCGGCGACCGCGTGCTGGACATGGGCTGCGGCGCAGGTCGGCACGCCTTTGCGCTCTACCGCCGCGGCGCTCACGTCACGGCGCTCGACCAGAACGCCGCCGAGCTGGCCGACGTCCAGGTGATGTTCGACGCGATGGCCGCCGAGGGCGAGGTGCCGGCCGGCGCCACGGCCCGGACGGTCGAGGGCGACGCCTACGCGCTGCCGTTCGAGGACGGCTCCTTCGACAAGGTGATCTGCGCCGAGGTGCTCGAGCACCTGCCCGAGGACGAGCGGGCGATGGCCGAGCTGGTGCGGGTGCTCAAGCCGGGTGGGCAGATGGCGATCACCGTGCCGCGGTGGGGACCGGAGAAGGTCTGCTGGGCGCTGTCGGACGCCTACCACGAGGTCGAGGGCGGCCACGTACGCATCTATAAGGGCTCCGAGCTGGTCTCCCGTCTGGAGCGGGCGGGCCTGGTGCCGGAGGGGACCGGGTTCACGCACGGGCTCCACGCTCCGTACTGGTGGCTCAAGTGCGCGGTCGGGGTCACCAACGACGACAACCCCCTCGTCCGCGGCTATCACCGCCTCCTGGTCTGGGACATGATGAAAAAGCCGTTGGTCACTCGGGTCGCCGAGCGGCTGCTCGACCCGGTGGTCGGCAAGTCGTTCGTCGTCTACCTGGCGAGGCCGGTTCGCCTTGCGGCCTGACCCGGTGCTCTCGGTCGACGAGCGGGCCGCGACCGCCGCCACCATCGTCGCCTCGATGAAGCCGTCCGGAGCGATCCCGTGGCCAGACGGCCACACCGATGCCTGGGACCACGTCGAGTGCGCCATGGCGCTGCTGGTCTGTGGCGAGGTCACCGCTGCTCGGAGCGCCTATCAGTGGCTGAGGCACACGCAGCGGGCGGACGGCTCCTGGGCCACGTCCTACGACGGGCTGCTCGTCCTGGACGCCACCGTGGACATCAACCAGTGCGCGTACGTCGCGGTGGGCGTGTGGCAGTGGTTCCTGGTCACGGGGGAGATCGGTTTCGTCCGGGCGCTCTGGCCGACCGTGTCCCGGGCGCTGGACCTGGTGCTGCGGATGCAGGCGCCGGAGGGCCACGTCCGCTGGTCCATCGGGCCTGACGGCGACGTACGACCCGCCGGGTTGCTCACCGGTTCGTCCTCGATGTACCAGTCGCTGCGCTGCGGGCTCGCGCTCGCCGACCTGCTCGGCATCGCTGCCCCCGAGTGGGAGCTGGCCGCCGGAAGGCTGCAGCACGCGGTCGCGCACCACCCCGAGGTGTTCCTCGACAAGTCCCGCTTCTCGATGGACTGGTACTACCCGGTCCTCGGGGGCTGCCTGCGCGAGTCTGCGGGCCGGGCTCAGCTGGCGTCGCGGTGGGACGAGTTCGTCGTGCCGGACCTCGGGATCCGCTGCGTCTCCGACCGGCCGTGGGTGACCGGCGCCGAGACCGCCGAGCTGGCGCTGGCCCTGGTCGCCCTCGGGGATCCTGTACGCGCCTCGGCGTTGCTCCGGGACGCGCAGCACCTGCGGCACGACGACGGCTCGTACTGGACGGGGCTGGTCTTCGACGAGGGCAAGCGCTGGCCGGGGGAGCGGTCCTCGTGGACCTCGGCGGCGATGATCCTGGCCGCCGACGCGCTGGCCGGTGGCACCTCCGCGGCGCTGTTCACCGCAGCCGAGCTGCCCACCGGGGTGCTGCTGACGTCGTGCGAGTACGAGCCCTGCACCGCAGGTCGCTGAGCTGCCGGCTCAGCCAGCCCTGAGTGCTCTGAGCGCCTGCACCCCTCGTGCCGTCCGGGACCAGCAGTCGGTCCGTTCGAACCTCCGGTCGGTCACGAGCTCCTGCTCGCGCAGGGCGTCGGCGGGGCTGCGTACGTCTGTCAGACCCGTCACGTCCTGCAGCTCGGCGAGGCTGAGCCCGGGGCGTCCGGCGATGGCCCGGAGGAGCACGGCCTCGGGGGAGCCGGGGTCAGGGATGCGCAGGTCGAGCCGCGCGATCGCTGTGTCTGCGAGGTGGGCCAGGTCGCCGGCCAGGCTCGGCCGGAGCGCGTACAGCCCAGGCAGCGGGTTTGGGGACAGCAGAGCGTCCAGCAGCGCGGTCACGTCGGGTGCGGGCTCACCGGGCACGCCTCTGCTGCTCACGGG
>JBBSTR010000124.1:0-6313 GCA_038235705.1 Mycobacteriales bacterium | reverse complement strand
TGGTTCGCCACCAAGATCGACGACAGCACGTACGGGATCTTCGACGTGTTCCCTGACGCAGCCGGCCGGCAGGCGCACCTCGACGGCCCGATCGCCGCCGCGCTCATGGCCAAGGCCGGCGAGCTGCTGGCCTCCCCGCCCGACATCAAGCCGATCGACATCCTGGCCGCCAAGCTCTGAGCGGTCCCGGCCTGAGCCCGCCGGCCAGTCAGGCCAGGCGGCGCGCCCCGGCGGAGGGAACGGCCAGGTAGAAGACCGGTTCCGGGTGACCGGCCGAGGCAGCGGCCGCACGCACACGCTCGCGCACCGCGTCCGCCCGGTCGGTTGCGACCAGAGCGACGGCCGAGCCGCCAAAGCCCCCGCCAGTCATCCGTGCCCCGTACGCCCCGGCGGCCACCGCAGCACCCACCGCGCCGTCCAGCTCGACGCACGACACCTCGTAGTCGTCACGCAGCGAGGCGTGCGAGGCCGTGAGCAGCGGACCAATGCCCTCGATGTCCTCAGGCCGGCCTCGGCGCAGCAGCTCGACGACGGCGCGCACCCGACAGGTCTCGGTGAGCACGTGCCGCGCCCGGCGGCGGGCCGTGCTGTCCTCGAGCCGGTCCAGCACCCGAAGATCCGGGGCGGACGCGCCGAACGGCTCCGCCAGCAAGGCCAGGTGACGCACCCCGAGGACGGCGGCAGCCTGCTCGCACGCAGCGCGGCGCTCGCCGTACTCACCGCCGGAGTGGCTGTGCTTCACCCGGGTGTCGATCACCAGCAGCACCAGCCCGGCCTCCTCGAGCGCCAGCGGCACCTGCTGCACGGAGTCGTCCGAGGTGTCGAGCAGCAGCGCATACCCGGCCTGGGCCCGCAAGGACGCAGCCTGGTCCATCCCCCCGGTGGGCGCACCGGCCACCTCGTTCTCGGCCCGTACGCAGACCCGAGCCAGCGCGGCTCGGCCCGCGTCGTCGGTGGGCAGCCCGGCCAGGTCGGCGACCGCGACAGCGACCGCACACTCGAGAGCGGCCGAGCTGGACAGGCCGGCGCCCATCGGTACGGCCGAGGCGAACACCGCCTCGACGCCGACGGCAGCCCTGGCCAGCGGTGGGCCGCTCTGCTCCAGAGCCCACAGCACCCCCGCGGGATAGGACGCCCACCCTCGCGGCGCCCCAGGCCCGACGTTCTCCAAGCGCCCGGACCACCGACCGACCGGCACGCCCGAGCCGCCCCCGTCTAGCGACAGCAGGCGCACCTGCTGGTCGTCGACACGACGCAGGGCCACCAGCGTCACCTGGGGCAGCGCGATCGGCAGCACCGGGCCGCCGTTGTAGTCCAGGTGCTCACCGATCAGGTTCACCCGGCCGGGCGCGGCCCAGATCCCCTCGGGCTCACCCCCGAAGGCGTCGGCGAAGGCCGTGCGCAGCGCGCCCAGGTCCGGGACCGCCGCGCTCACGCGGCCGTCCTTCTCCGTGCCGCGCTCACGCGGCCGTCCTTCTCCGTGCCGCGCTCACGCGGCAACTACCCGAAGGCGGTGCGCAATCGCCTCCGGCGTCGTGTCGTTGATCCAGCCACCCGCCCCCGACTCAGAGCCGGCGAGGTACTTGAGCTTGCCCGGCGCCCGCAGGATCGAGAACAGCTGCAGGTGCAGCCGGCCGAGGTCGCGACCCTCGCCCACCGGCGCCTGCTGCCAGGCGGCGATGTAGGGCAGGCGGTCCACCCCCTCGAAGTAGCGGTCCATCCGTCCGAGCAGCTCTCGGTAGACCACGGCCAGCTCGTCGCGCTCGGCGGCGTCGAGGGCGGCCAGGTCCGGCACGTCCCGGTGCGGCGCCAGGTGCACCTCCACCGGCCAGCGCGCAGCGACCGGCACGTACGCCGTCCAGCTCTGCCCGGAGAGCACCACACGCGTCCCGGCGCGGCGCTCCGCGGCGAGGACGTCGGCGAGCAGCGACCCACCCCCGCCCTGGCGGTGCAAGGATGCCCGGTGCAGCTGCTGGGCGAGGCGCGGCGCCGGCTCGGGATAGGCGTAGACCTGCCCGTGCGGGTGTGCGAGCGTCACCCCGATCTCCTCGCCACGGTTCTCGAACGGGAAGACCTGGCTCACGCCGGCGCGCGCGGACAGCACCGCTGTGCGGTCGGCCCACGCCTCGACCACGGTGCGCACGCGGCGCACCGGCTGCGCGGCGAGCGACGCGTCGTGGTCGTCGGTGAAGACCACCACCTCGCAGGCGCCGACCGCCGGCCGCTCCACGAACAGGGCCTCCCCGTCGACACGGCTCGCAGGCACCTCCGCCAGCGCGGTGCCGGCCCCGGAGTAGGACGGGAAGCGGTTGTCGAAGACCACCACGTCGTAGCTGCTCGCAGGCACCTCACCCGGCTCGGCGCCGGGCCGGGCCGGGCAGAGCGGACAGAGGTCGGTCGAGGGCTTGTACGTACGGTCCATCCGGTGGGCGGCGAGCGCCACCCACTCGCCGGTGAGCACGTCGAAGCGCATCGTCGACCGGGTCGAGACCGCCGGCAGGTCACGCGTGTCGACCGCGTCGCGGACCCGCGTCCCGTCGACGTAGCCGGGGGTGTCGTCGTAGTAGTGCAGGTCGCGCCCGTCGGCCATCTTCGTGTCGGTGCGCCGCACGCCCGCAGAGGCGAGCTGGTTCGGGACGTCCTGGATCATCCGCGGCAGCTGGCTGGGGCTGTCAGAGTCACGCGAGCTCCCGGGCGACGGTGCCGATGGGAACGGCGGGATCGCCGTTCTGCGTATCGAACACTATCCACCAGGATCGCACTAGCCCCATCACAATGGTCGGACGTTGCGATCGGGTAACGCCCGGCTCACTGCTGGCCGAAGTCCACCTGTACCGGCTGGCGGACGGTCTCGTCGGTGACCTCGAAATACTCCGCTGGCCCGACGTGGAACACCGACGCGACCAGGTTGCTGGGGACCGCCTCCACGCGGGTGTTGAGCGCGCGGACGTTGCCGTTGTAGAAGCGGCGGGCCGCCGCGATCCGGTCCTCGGTGGTGGCCAGCTGAGCCTGCAGGTCGCGGAACGGCCCCGCCGCCTTGAGGCTCGGGTAGTTCTCGCCGACCGCGAGCAACCCGCGCAGCGAGCCGGTCAACGCCGTCTCGGCCTCGCCCTGGTCGTGCACGTTCCCCGCGTCGACCGCACGGGTGCGGGCCGCGGTCACGCGCTCGAAGACGCCGCGCTCGTGGGCGGCGTAACCCTTGACCGTCTCGATCAGGTTCGGGATCAGGTCGTAGCGCCGCCGCAGCTCGACGTCGACCTGACGCCAGCTCTCCTGGACGAGGTTGCGCTGGACGACGAAGCGGTTGTAGCTGATGACGGCAGCCAGGGCCACGAGCAGCAGCAGCCCGACGACGACGTAGAGAGCGATCACAAGGTGCCTCCAGGGGTGAGGTCGTTCATCGGTCGGACCAGGCCCGACCTTGATGAGACCAGCCCCCTCAACGATCGGACCAGACATAGCCGGGGATGCCGTCCAGCAGCACGCACAGCTCGGCGACCCGCAGCTCGATCATCCGGGGGTCCCAACGGCCGTTCGCCCAGGTCACCGCGTCGTGCCCGTCAAGCCGGTAGGACATCGGAGGCCTGTCGAGCAGAGCCGACATGGTGCGAGGGTGGAGCACGTCGTACGCAAAACGCGGTTCGTCGCTGGTGATGCGGTAGCGGTCGTTGAACGCCGCGCTCTCGAGCTCGATGTCCTGCATCCCGAGCCCGCCGCCGAGCCGGCTCCAGAACCCCTCCGGGGTGATCTGCAGCCGCGGGACCGGGCGCGGCAGGGCGACGAGGCAGACCTGGACGTGGTGGGTCGTGGAGTCCTCGCCCGAGCCGGTCGTGTACTGGTAGTCGTAGGTCAGGAAGGTCTTGCCGTTGATCGTCCCGCTCACGGCGTTGTCGGCGTGGCGAGAGCCGCCGGTCCCGAACGGGGCGCCTTCGCGACGGATCTTGCTGTCGTCGCGGCGGGCGTAGGACCAGCCGCGACCGGTCACGTATGCCTGGAAGGCCCGCTGGCGCGCGCGGGCCCGCCTGACCCCGGAGAACACCAGCGCCGCGAACAGGACGAGCACTCCCACGGCGAACACGGGGAAGATCATCACGGCCAGGTTCACACGTCAGAGTAGGACGCGATCCCGGAGGTAGGAAGGGAGGATGAGCACCCCTTCCTCCTCCGGCCCCGCCGGCACCCCGCCCGTCGCCCCGCTGCGTCAGCCCGCCGGCCCCGGCACGCCGACGGGTGAGCGAGCCGCCTCCCCGGCCGAGCCGCACGAGGGCATCAAGGCCGACGCGAGCCCGGAGGTGCAGGGCACCGAGCGTGACCAGTCCACCGGCGTCTCGCGCGCCGGGTCGTCCGGGACGGTGGACCAGGGCCCCGGGCCCGGCGACGAGCAGCCCTCCGAGGCCCGCGCGGGCGGCACGGCCGGCGGCGACGCGCTGGCCGGCGTGACGATGACCGAGCAGGACGCCGCGGAGGCGGTGCCGGGCGACGAGGGTCCGGCCAACCCGGGCGAGCGCAAGAACTAGCCCGTCATGGCGTGACGATGCCCTTCACGTAGGCCGCCTGGCCGGCGTGCTGCAGCACGTCGGCGATCACGCTGGTCAGGCGCGCGGCGACCGTGACCGGCGGGTCGTAGCTGTCGTCGACGACCCGGTCCAGGTCGGTCAGGCCCGGCACGATCTTCTTGGTCTGCGCGGCCACCGCGTCGTAGTAGTCGGTGAGGGCGCTCGCCGACTCCGCCCGGAACGCGCCGACCTGCTCGGACGACATCTGGTAGCCGATCCCCTCGTCTCCCGTGAACCGCTCCGCGTACGCCGGGTAGACCTCGTCGCACCCGGCGAGATGCGCCAACTGAAGGTCCTCGGCCCGGGCGAGGTGCCACAGCAACCAGCCGATCGGGTTGGCGTCCGGGTCGATCCGCGCGACGGCCTGCTCGGCGGTCAGCCCGTCGGCGACCTGGTGCACCACCTCCCCGACGCGCTCGAAGGCCAGCAGGTACACGTCGTGGGGAGTCACGGGGCGGATGTTCCCCACGGCGCCGGCCGCACACGGCCGGCTCCTGCGGCCAGGGCATACTGCCGACGAGACCCCGGGAGGCCCACATGACCGTCACGCCCTCGTACGCCTCAGGCATCTCGACGGTGCCGCTGCTCGGCGACACGATCGGCGCGGACCTGGCCCGCACCGTCGAGCGCTGGCCCGAGCGCGAGGCGCTGGTCGAGGTGGCGACCGGCAAGCGCTGGACGTACGCCGAGCTGGCCTGTGACGTCGACGCCGTCGCGCACGCCCTGCTGGCCGCCGGGATCAGGAAGGGCGACCGGGTCGGGATCTGGGCGCCCAACTGTGCCGGCTGGATGCTCGTGCAGTACGCGACGGCCACGATCGGCGCGGTCCTGGTCACGGTCAACCCGGCCTACCGGACGACCGAGCTCACCTACGTGCTCACGCAGTCCGGGGCGCGGATGCTCGTCGCGGTCAGGCAGAACGGCGACAGCGACTACGCGGCGATGATCGAGCAGGTGCGACCGGACTGCGCCGCGCTCGAGCAGGTGCTGCTGCTGGGCGAGCCCGGCTGGGACGCGTTCCTCGAGGCGGGCTCCGGCACGGACCTGGCACCCGAAGAGCTGTCGGCCGACGACCCGATCAACATCCAGTACACGAGCGGCACGACCGGGTCCCCGAAGGGGGCGACCCTCAGCCACCACAACATCCTCAACAACGGCTTCTTCGTCGGCGAGCTGTGCGGCTACTCCGAGGCAGACCGGGTCTGCGTGCCGGTGCCGCTCTACCACTGCTTCGGGATGGTGATGGGCAACCTGGCGGTCACCTCGCACGGCGCCTGTGTGGTCTATCCCGGACCCGGTTTCGACCCCGCCGCGACGCTGCGAGCGGTGGCGCAGGAGCGGTGCACCAGCCTGTACGGCGTGCCCACGATGTTCATCGCCGAGCTGGCCCTGAGCGACTTCGACAGCTATGACCTGACATCGCTGCGTACCGGGATCATGGCCGGCTCGCCCTGCCCGGTCGAGGTGATGAAGCAGGTCCTGGACAAGATGGGCATGACCGAGGTCTCGATCGCGTACGGGATGACCGAGACCTCTCCCGTGTCTACGCAGACCCGCGCCGACGACACCCTGGACCGGCGGGTCTCGACGGTCGGGCAGGTGCACCCGCACCTCGAGGTGAAGGTGATCGACCCACTGACCGGGCTGACTGCGCCGCGCGGGGAGGCGGGCGAGCTGTGCACCCGCGGCTACTCGGTGATGCTCGGCTACTGGGAGCAGCCGGAGGCGACGTCCGCGGCGATCGACGCCGCCCGGTG
>JBBSTR010000123.1:0-6324 GCA_038235705.1 Mycobacteriales bacterium | reverse complement strand
GGACGTGCGGGCGCTGCGGGGCCTGTCGGACTTCCACGGCGTGCCGATCCTCGCCCTGCACGCGCCCTGCCTGGTGATCAGCCAGCGGGTCTGGGGGTCCGACCCGTGGGCCAAGCTGCTGCAGGCGAAGGACGTCGCGGAAGAGCTCGGCGCAGAGGCGGTCGTCGTGCACCCGCCGTTCCGCTGGCAGCGCGACTACGCGGCGAAGTTCCTTTCCGGCCTGTGGGGCCTGCGGGAGGAGACCGACGTGACCTTCGCGGTGGAGAACATGTTCCCGCTGCGCGCCCGAGGAGCGACCGTCACGCCGTACAGCCCCCACTGGGACCCGACCGTCGAGGACTTCCCGCACTTCACCCTCGACCTGTCGCACACCTCCGTCTCCCGCTCGGACGCGCTCGCGATGCGCGAGGTGATGGGCGACCGGCTCGCGCACGTCCACATCGCGGACGGCACCGGGACGTCCAGGGACGAGCACCTCGTCCCTGGGCGCGGCACGCAACCGTGCGCCGAGCTGCTCGAAGGCCTCGCCGGTTCGGGGTTCTCGGGACTGGTCATCGCCGAGATCAACACCCGCAAGTGCGAGACGCGGGCGGAGCGGGAGCGCGACCTCGCCGAGGCGCTCGCCTTCACCCGGCTCAACCTCACCGCGCCGCCCGAGCCGTCGCCGGACCGCGAGCGGGCGGTGCTGGGAGGCGCGGCGGTTCAGGTGCGGACCGACCGCGGCTCGCCCGGGGGCCACGCCGGGCAGGCGACGGCGTTCGACGCGCTGGTCGACGACTACGACGCGGCGCGGCCCGGCTACCCGTCGACCCTGTTCGACGCGCTGCCGCCACTGTCCGGGTCGCGGGTGCTCGAGCTCGGTGCCGGTACGGGCAAGCAGACCTCCGACCTGCTGGCCCGCGGGGCCGATCTGGTCAGCACCGACCTCGGACCGGGGATGCTCGGTCGGCTCCACGCGAGCTTCGCCGACGTGCCGGTCGCGGTCTGCCAGGCGGAGGCCCTGCCGTTCGCGGACGCCTCGTTCGACGGCGTCTGCGGGGCACAGATGTGGCACTGGGTCGACGTGCCGGAAGCCGCCCGTGAAAGCGCACGGGTGCTGCGGCCCGGTGGCTGGCTCGCCGTCTGGTGGAACGACGTGGTGGAGGGTGCGCCCTGGTGGGAGGCGCAGCAGGCGCGGCTCGAGGCGATGTCGCCGGGCTACCGGCGCTCCTACCGGGCCCGCGACTTCGGCGGCGAGCTGGCGGCAGTGACCTGGCCGTCCGACGCAGGGCCCGGCGCGGCCCGTCCGGTGGTCGTGCCCGCGGCAGCGGGTGACCGGGTGTTCTCCCGGGTCACGTCGTGGGCCGGTCGCTGGTCGCGGGAGCTGGACTGGCCGACCTACGCGGCCTGGCTCCGGAGCAAGTCCTACGTGGCGGCGATCCCGGACCGGGACGCCTTCCTCGCCGCGGAGCAGAGGTCTCTGGCTGAGGCCTTCCCGGACGGCCGGATCCGCGAGCAGTTCGACGTACGCCTCTGGGTGGCTCACCTCTGATACGGGTGCGCTGACCCCGACTCCCCGGCCGTCAGCGCCCGCTCTGACCAACCCGGCCCCGGTCAGTACGCGCTCTGACCGTTCTGACCAATCTGGCCCCGGTCGGTGCGCGCTCTGACCAATCTGGCCTCGGTCAGTGCGCGCTCTGACTGTTCTGACCAACCCGGCCCCGGTCAGTACGCGTTCTGACCAACCCGGCCCCGGTCAGTGGGCGCTCTGACCAACCCGGCGCTCGGTGATCGGACGGGTTTCGTGGGCGTCCCGGGGTGCGACCCCGTCGTGTGTCGCCAGCCTCTTGCTGCGGGCGTACGCCTCCACCCGCGGGTGCGCCTGCGTCCACCTCTTCCGGGCAAGCCCGGCCTGCGGTCCCAGGAGTCCCACGACCGCTCAGGGGGCGCAGGAGTGGAGGCGTACGGCCCGAGGCTCGTCGAGGTGGACGCAGCAGCACCCGGTCGCGCGACGCCAGGTCTTTCGGAGAGCGGGATGTCGGACGTCGGCCGTACGTTCATCTCTCGGCATCGAGACGGGGGACCGCGTGCGGCGAGGGACGGGCAGGTTCGGCAGGAGGACCGCCGTCCTGCTGGCCGCGGTTCTGGTCGTGCTGCTGGCCGCGGTTGCGTCAGCTGTCGGCCTGGCCCGCAGCGAGGACGCGCCGGCCGTCCGCACCGAGGTGCTGCAGGTGCCGGTCGGCCCTGAGGCCGACGGTTCAGCGGTGCAGCTCGACGCCACCCTCTACCTCCCGGCGAAGACCCCGGCTCCGGCCGTGCTCCTGGCCCACGGGTTCGGCGGCACGAAGGCGAGCGTGGCCGGCCAGGCTCGGCAGCTGGCACAGGACGGTTATGCGGTGCTGGCCTGGAGCGCCCGCGGGTTCGGCAGCTCCGGTGGGTTGATCCACGTCGACAGCCCCGCGTTCGAGGTCAAGGACGGTGAGCGGCTCCTCGACCTGCTGGCGACGCGGCCCGAGGTGCTCACCGACGGGCCCGGTGACCCGCGGGTGGGGGTCGCCGGGGCGTCGTACGGGGGAGGTCTGGCCCTGCTGCTCGCAGCGGCCGACCAGCGGGTCGACGCGATCGCCCCGCAGATCACCTGGAACGACCTGAGCCAGGCGCTCTTCCCGCAAGACGCGGACAGCCCGGCCGAGGGCGTGTTCAAGCGGTCCTGGGCCGGCATCTTCTTCGGCATCTCCGGGGCCGACCCGCGCACCCTGCTGCCGGGTGGGCCGCCGCCGACGAGCTGCGGCCGGTTCGCGCCCGACGTGTGCCGGGCCTATCAGCAGAGCGCCGAGCAGGGCGCGCCGACGCCGGAGGTGCTGCGGCTGCTGAAGGCGTCCAGCCCTGACCTGGCGGGGATCCAGGCTCCGACGTTGCTGCTGCAGGGTCAGGCCGACTCGTTGTTCCCGCTCTCGCAGGCGGTGGCCAACGCGAAGGGGATCACGGCGCCGGTGAAGCAGGTCTGGTTTGCCGGCGGTCACGACGGCGGGGTGCCGGAGACCGACCGGCTCGCAGCCCTGACCCGCACCTGGTTCGACCGCTACCTCAAGAAGGACGGCACGACGCCGGACACCCGCTTCGAGGTGACCGCTCCGGTGACGCGCGCCCTCGACGGCAACGTGCCCAAGGTGGAGGTCCGGAGCGCCCCCGCCTACCAGCCACGAAGCACCGACCTGACGTTGCTGGGCCCGGAGCAGACCATCCTCAACCCGGCCGGGGGCAGCCCGGCGGCACTCACCGGTCTGCCCGGCGCTGGCGCGGTGCTCGGCCCGTTGACGGCGCTCGGCACCAACCCGCTGTCCAACCTGCCGGGCCAGACGGCCGCGTTCCAGACCGCGCCGCTGGCCAAGCCGTTGGCGCTGGTGGGCTCCTCGACGGTCGACATCACCGTGGCCTCCTCCACCGGCGAGGCCACCCTGTTCGCCAAGCTGTACGACGTGGCCGCCGACGGCTCAGCCCGGCTCCCCGAGCAGCTCGTCGCGCCGGTTCACCTGACCGGGGTGCAGCAGCCCACCACGGTCACGGTGCGGCTGCCGTCGGTCGTGCTGGACGTCCCCGCCGGGCACTCGCTGCGGCTGGCGCTGTCGAGCACCGACCAGGCGTACGCGGTGCCGACGCAGCCCCGCAGCTATCGCATCTCGCTGGCGGGAGGGACCCTGTCGGCCCCGACGCTCACGACGTCGGTGCTCGGTGGCGGCGGGTCGGCCGGGCTGTTTGTGGTCGGGCTCGTCGTGCTGGCCGCTGTGCTGCTGCGGGTCGGTCTCGGCCTGCTGCGGTCACGCCGGCGCCACGGCGGCGCGCCGGATCCTGAGCTGGCCGACGTACCGCTGGCGATCGTGGGGCTGGGCAAGCGCTACCAGGGCGGCTACCGGGCGGTGAGCGACCTGTCCTTCCGGGTCGGGCCGGGTCAGGTGCTGGGGTTGCTGGGCCCGAACGGTGCCGGGAAGACCACGGTGCTGCGCATGCTGATGGGCCTGATCCTGCCGACCGAGGGTCACCTCACCGTGTTCGGTCACCGGATCACGCCGGGAGCCGCCGTGCTGTCCCGGGTCGGGGCGTTCGTGGAGGGGCCCGGCTTCCTGCCGCACCTGTCCGGACAGCGCAACCTCGAGCTCTACTGGCAGGCCACCGGTCGCCCGCAGGCCGACGCGCACCTGAAGACCGCGCTGGAGGTCGCCGGGCTCGGCGACGACGTCCAGCGCAAGGTCAAGACCTACAGCCAGGGCATGCGCCAGCGGCTGGCGATCGCCCAGGCGATGCTCGGCCTGCCGGACCTGCTGGTGCTCGACGAGCCGACCAACGGTCTCGACCCGCCGCAGATCCGGGAGATGCGCGAGGTGCTGTCGCGCTACGCCGCGGGTGGTCGCACGGTGATCGTGTCGAGCCACCTGCTCGCTGAGGTCGAGCAGACCTGCACGCACGTCGTCGTCATGCACCACGGAAAGCTGGTCGCCGAGGGGGAGGTCGCGGACCTGGTCGGCTCGGCCACCCTGCTGGTCGTCGACACCCCGGACCCGGACCGGGCTGCTGCCGTGGCGCGGGACGTCCCGGGCGCGCAGGACGTCGCGACGATCGACACCGGGATCACCCTGAAGCTGCTCGGCACCCCGCGCGCCGAGCTGGTCCGGGCGCTGGTCGCGGCCGGCGTCGACGTCGAACGGCTCGCGCCGCAGCGCGGGCTCGAAGAGGCCTTCCTGGCCCTGGTGGGGGAGAGCTAGATGCCGAGCCGTGGGCAGCACGCCCTGCTGGACCTCGAGTCACCGCCCGCAGGCGACCATGCGAGCGACGGCTCGGCCGGGGGTTGGGTCAGCCACAAGACGCTGCCGTTCCGGGTCGAGGTGCGACGCCAGCTGTCCCGTCGGCGGACGCAGCTGTCGCTCGGGTTCCTCGTGCTGCTGCCGTTCCTGCTCGCGCTGGCTTTCGGGATCGGCGGCGACCCCGGCCAGGGCGCGCCCGGCCTGGTCGATCTCGCGACCCGGGGCGCCGGCAACTTCACGCTGTTCACGCTGTTCGTCGCGGTGGGGTTCCTGCTGGTCGTGGTGGTGTCGCTGTTCTGCGGGGACACGGTCGCGAGCGAGGCCAGCTGGTCGAGCCTGCGCTACCTCCTGGCCTCCCCTGTCCCGCGCGGGCGGCTGCTCCGGGCCAAGCTGTTCGTGGCGCTGGCCTACAGCTTGTTCGCCGTCGTGCTGCTGCCGCTCGTCGCGTACGCGGTGGGGGCGACGTTCTTCGGTACGAAGCCCATCCAGAACACTGCCGGCACGACGTTCTCCACCGGTGTGGGCCTCGGGCGGCTCCTGCTGATCGTCGGCTACATCGCCGTCATCCTGCTGTTCGTCGCCGCCCTCGCGTTCTTGCTCGGCGTGTTCACCGACGCCCCGCTCGGCGCGGTCGGCGGCGCCGTGCTGCTGGTGATCCTGTCCAACATCCTGGACGCGGTCACCGCGCTCGGCTCGCTACGCAACGGGTTGCCGACGCACTACGCGTTCGCCTGGACCGACGCGCTGGCGCCGCAGGTCGTGGGCGCGCAGATGACCCGGGGGGTGCTGTGGTCCCTGGGCTACAGCGTCGTGCTGCTCGCCGTCGCCTTCTGGCACTTCGGGCGCAAGGACATCGTCAGCTGACCCCTGATGGGGTTGGGTAAGGCACCTTCACCAGCCCGAGGGAGCACCCATGGACCGTCTCACCACCAAGAGCCAGGACGCCGTCAGCGCTGCCGTGCAGAAGGCGGCCGCGGGCGGTCACGTCGAGGTCGCCCCCGCGCACCTGCTCGCCGCCCTGCTGGAGCAGGAGGGCGGCATCGCCCCGTCGCTGCTCGCTGCAGCGGGAGGCGACGCCTCCGCCGTACGTCACGCCAACGACGATCTTCTGCGCGCCCTGCCGACGGCGAGCGGCAGCACCGTCGCCGCTCCGCAGCCCGGCCGCACGCTCATGCAGGCGCTGACCAACGCGCAGACCGCGGCCAAGAAGGCGCAGGACGACTACGTCAGCACCGAGCACCTGCTCGTCGGGCTCGCGACCGTGCCCCCGACCCAGGCCCTGCTGCCTTCCGCCGAGGCCCTGACCGGGGCGTTCTCCCAGGTCAGAGGAGGTGACCGCAGGGTCACCACGCAGGACCCGGAGGGGACCTACAAGGCGCTGGAGAAGTACGGCGTGGACCTGACTGCGCTGGCTCGCGAGGGTCGTCTGGACCCGGTGATCGGCCGCGACACCGAGATCCGGCGCGTGGTGCAGGTGCTCTCCCGGCGTACGAAGAACAACCCGGTCCTCATCGGCGAACCCGGCGTCGGCAAGACCGCCGTCGTG
>JBBSTR010000122.1:0-6336 GCA_038235705.1 Mycobacteriales bacterium | reverse complement strand
GGCCGCGGCGATGACCGCCTGCCAGAGCTCCTCAGGCTCGGGCTCCACCCACCCTGGTCGTGGGAAGTGCTGCGGGAACTCCTGGTAGCCCCTGGACTCCACCGCCCCGTCCTCGCCGACCACGAGCACGGTGACGCCCGTCGTGCCCGCGTCGATCGCCAGGACGCTCACGACGTCGAGTCCATGACCAGGCCGGGCTCGTGCAGGACGACCGGTTGCACCGACCGAGAGGGGAACTCCTCCAGCGGCCCCCGCTCGTCCCGGTCCCACTCGGGAAAGGTCAGGTCGGACTGGAGATACAGCGCGATCAGCTCGGCGACGCCGCGCAGGCTGTCGAGGTGGGTGCGCTCGTGCCCGTGCGAGGAGTCGACGCCGAACCCGACCAGGGCCGTACGCATCTCGAGGCCTGCCTCCACCGCGCTCGCCGCGTCCGAGCGGTAGTGGCGGTAGGTGTCGCGGGTGTGCGGGACCCCGTGGTCGGCGGCGAGCGAGAGCAGCTTGCGGCTGAAGTGGTAGTCGAACGGCCCGGTCTGGTCGAGCATCGCGATGTTGACGCAGTCCTCCCGGGACTGCTGGCCGGGCGCGACGACGGCGTTGTCGACGGCGATCATCTCGACCACTTCGCTGTCCAGCCCGTGGGTGGCGCCGTGACCGACCTCCTCGGCGATCGTCACGAGCAGGTGCGCGCCGACCAGCGGCGTGATCCCCGCGTCGATCACGGCCTTGAACGCCCCGAGCACGGCGGCGATGCCGGCCTTGTCGTCCAGGTGCCGGCTGACGACGTACCCGGCGGGGGTGATCTCGGGCCGCGCGTCGATCGCGACGTGGTCGCCGACCTGGATCCCGAGCCCCTCGAGCCCGGCGCGGTCCTCGACCCGCTCGTCGACCCGCAGCTCCACCAGCGACCACCCGACGCCCTGGGTGTCGACCTCGTCGCCGTACTGGTGCCCCGAGGCCTTCAGCGGCAGGATCGTGCCGGTGCAGGTGGCGCCTGAGTCGGTGAAGATCGTCGTACGGGCGCCTTCGGCGAAGCGCGCGCTGTGCGTGCCGACCTGGGTGAGGCGCAGCCGACCGTTCTCCTGCAGCTGTGTGACCATGCACCCGATCGTGTCGGCGTGCACCGCGATCGCCCGGTCCGGGCCCTGCGTCTTACCCGGCAGCACCGCGTTGATGAGGCCGCGACGGGTGACGGTGAGGTCCATCCCGAGGGCGCGGATCTGCTCCCCGACGTACTGCACGGCCTCGTCCGTACGCCCCGTCGGGCTCGGGATCCGCAGCAGGTGCAGCATCACGTGCTGCACGTAGTCCATGTCGATCGCCAGCCGGGTCGCGGGAGGGGAGGCCATGTCACGCATGGTGCCAGCCTGGGTGGGAGTCGTGGCACACAGTGTCGGCGACCAGAGCGCGGGACCGCAGAGAACGCCCTGCTCGCCGGGGGCACGCCTCGGTCCGCTGCTGCTCACTGTGTGCGATCCGCACACAGTGCCGCGCCCGACGGCGCGAGCGTCGAGCAACGCCGCAGCTCAGAGGTTCGCGCCCGTCGTACGACCTCCACACTGTGTGCGCAGCAGTCACCGCGCGGTCTCGGGGAAGAGCAGGTCGACGAAGCGCTGGGCGGTGGGCTGAGGCTCGTGGTTCGCGAGGCCGGGGCGTTCGTTGGCCTCGATGAGCACGTACTCCGGCCCGGACACGTCGGGGACGAGGAGGTCGAGGCCGGTCACCGGGATGTCGAGCGCGCGGCTGGCACGTGCGGCGGCAGCGGCGAGGTCGGGGTGCAGCCGGTGCGTCACGTCGTGGATCGTGCCGCCGGTGTGCAGGTTCGCGGTCCGGCGTACGACGAGCGACTCGCCGTCAGGCAGCACGTCGTCGGGGGAGAAGCCGTGCGCCCGCACGGTGTCCCAGGTGCCAGCGTCGTCCGGGACCTGTGACTCGCCGCCGGTCGCGGCCGCTCGGCGACGGGACAGGCCGGCCACGAGGGCAGCCACGGTCGCGACGCCGTCGCCGATCACGGTCGCCGGCCGACGGACCGAGGCTGCGACGACCCGGTGCCCGATCATCACGACCCGCAGGTCATGCCCGGGACTGAGCGCTTCGAGCAGCACGTCCGGACAGTGCTCTCGGGCCAGGGCCAGCGCCCGATCCAGAGCATCACCCGACGTCACTCCGACGGTGATCCCGCGCCCTTGCTCCCCCCGAGCCGGCTTGATCACCAGCGTGCCCAGCTCAGACAGAAAGGCATGGTCCTCCGGCCCGAAGGCCGCGCTCTGCCCCCGCGGCACCGACAGCCCGGCCCGCTCGAAGATCCGCCGGGTGACGCGCTTGTCGTCGCACCGGCTCATCGCCACCGCCGTGGTCAGCTCGGACAGCGACTCCCGCGTCACGATGCTGCGTCCCGCGTGCGACAGCCGCAGCTCGCCCCACGCTGCGTCGAGCACCTCCACGCCGATCCCGCGCCGGCGGGCCTCGTCCGCGATGATCCCGGCGTACGGGTTGAGCGCCTGGTAGTCGTCGCTGTCCGGCCCGACGAAGAGCCGCTCGTTGATGATGTTCTTGCGCTTGACCGAGAGCACCGGCACCCGGGTGAACCCGACCCGCTCGTAGAGCGAGATCGCCTTGCGGTTGTCGTACAGGACGGTCAGGTCGACGTAGGCCCGGCCCAGCGAGAGGTAGTGCTCGGCCAGCGCGTCCGTGAGTCGTCGCCCGATCCCGGTGAGCCGCGACTGCGCGTCGACCGCCAGGCACCACAGGCTCGATCCCTGCTCGGCGTCGCCGAACGCCGCCACGTGGTCGACGCCGGTGACCGTCCCGAGAACCTCGCCGGTGACCGGGTCCTCGGCGAGCAGGTAGGTGAACGCTCCCCTGGCCTGGTTGGCGAGCACCAGAGCAGGCTCAGCGCGCAGCATCCCGGCAGTGGCATAGAGCTGGTTCTGCGCCTCCGCGTCGGCCTCGGACACCAGCGGCCGCACGACGCAGGGGTGGGCGGGACCCTTCTCGTAGGAGGAGAGGTCCAGGCGGTAGGTGTGCGACGGGTCGACGAACAGCTCGGCCGGAAACCGGGCGACCAGCACGTGCGGGTCGCGGGGGTAGATGCAGATGTCGCGCCGGCCGCTCTCCTCGCCCCGGAGCACGTCGCGCAGCGCGTCCTGCTGGGTGAAGGTCTGCCCGAACGCGATCCGCCCCCAGCCGCAGTCGAGCACCACCTCGGGCGTGATCCCGTCGGGCAGCTCCGGCTCGGGGCTCCACCAGCTGGTCGACAGCTCAGGCACTAGATCCCGTGCCCCTGCAGCCACATCTCCAGCAGCGCGACCTGCCAGAGCGGGTTGCCGCCGAGCGGGGTGAGGGCGTCGTTCGGGGAGGCGAACAACTTGTCGATCGCTTCGGTACGGAAAAGCCCGCGGTCCTGGGCCTGCTGGGAGCCGAGCGCGTCCTGGACCCGCTCCAGGAACCCGCCCTCCAGATGAGTCAGCGCCGGCACCGGGAAGTAACCCTTGGGCCGGTCGATCACCTCGCTCGGCACCACCTGCCGCGCGGCCTGCTTGAGCACGCCCTTGCCGCCGTGCGCCAGCTTGAGCTCCGGCGGGCACTGCGCGGCCAGCTCCACCAGCTCGTGGTCCAGGAACGGCACCCGGGCCTCGAGACCGAACGCCATCGTCATGTTGTCGACCCGCTTGACCGGGTCGTCGACCAGCATGATCTCGCTGTCGAGCCGCAGCGCGCGGTCGAGCCCGGTCTGCGCGTGCGGTCTGGCGAAGTGTTCTCGTACGAAGGCGCCGGACACGTCCTCGCCGTGGAAGCCTGCGCTGAGCAGCTCGTTCACCCCGCCGTGGCCGCGGTCGAAGAACGCTCCTCGGTAAGCCCCGACCGGGTCGGCGGACTCGTGGACCGGCGGATACCAGTGGTAGCCGGCGAAGACCTCGTCGGCGCCCTGCCCGGACTGCACGACCTTCACGTGCTTGGCGACCTCCTGGCTCAGGAGGTAGAACGCGACGACGTCGTGGCTGACCATCGGCTCGTTCATCGCGAGCACGGCCCGGTCGAGCGCGGGGAGCACCTCGGTCGCCGGTACCAACATCTGGGTGTGCTCGGTCGCAAATTTCTTGGCGATGATGTCGGAGTACTGGAACTCGTCGCCGCTGCGGCCGCCGACCGCCTCGAACCCGATGCTGAAGGTACGAAGACCTTGCTGGCCGCTTTCGGCGAGCAGGCCCACGACCAGCGAGCTGTCGACGCCGCCGGACAGCAGGACCCCCACCTCGACATCGCTGACCATCCGCCGCTGGACCGCGCTGCGCAGGCTGGTGAGGACCGCGTCCTCCCAGTCGCGTGCGGACCAGCCGGCCTTGTCGGCGTCGCGCTCGTACGCCACCTGCCAATAGACCCGCTCGTGCTCACGCCCGTTCTCGTACGTGCGGATCGTGGCGGGTGGCAGCTTGCGTACGCCGTTGAGCACGGTCCGGGGAGCGGGAACCACCGAGTGGAAGGAGAGGTAGTGGTGCAGCGCGGCGGGGTCGAGGCTGGTGTCGATCCCACCGCCGGCGAGCAGCGCCGGCAGGGTGCTGGCCCAACGGACCGCACCGGCGACCTCGGCGACGTAGAGCGGCTTGATGCCGAGCCGGTCTCGGGCCATCACGACCCGGCCGCTGTCCCGCTCGACGATGACGAAGGCGAACATGCCGAGCAGGTGGTCGACGACATCCGTGCCCCACTGTGCGTAGCCCTTCAGCACCACCTCGGTGTCGCCGCTCGAGAAGAAGGTGTGGCCCAGGCCCTCCAGCTCGGCGCGCAGCTGCGGGTAGTTGTAGATGCAGCCGTTGAACGTGACCGTCAGCCCGAGCTGGGCGTCGACCATCGGCTGCTGCGACGCATCGGACAGGTCGATCACCTTGAGGCGCCGGTGACCGAGGGCGACCGGCCCCGCCGACCACGTCCCGACCCCGTCCGGGCCGCGGTCGGCCATCGTCGCCGTCATCCGCGCCACCGCCGCCGTGTCGGCCGGTCTTTCGTCCCGACGCAGCTCGCCGCTCAGTCCGCACATGGCGTCCAGTCTCCCAGACGGCAGACTCGCACCCCATGAGGTTCTGGTTCGACACCGAGTTCATCGAGGACGGGCACACCATCGAGCTGGTCTCGATCGGGGTGGTGGCCGAGGACGGCCGGGAGTACTACGCGGTCAGCTCGGAGTTCGACGCGTCACGGGCTGGTGACTGGGTGCGCGAGCACGTGCTAGGTCAGCTGCCGGCGTTGGACGACCCGGCCTGGCGCACCCGGGCCCAGATCCGCGCTGACCTGGAAGACTTCTTCGGCGAGCAGCCGGTCTTCTGGGCGTGGGTCTCGGCGTACGACCACGTCGTGCTGTGCCAGCTGTGGGGAAGCATGGTCGGTCTGCCGGCCAGCTATCCACGCTGGACCCGCGACGTGAAGCAGCTGTGGCACGCGCTGGAGCGGCCCCAGCTTCCGCGTCAGTCCGGCGGCGAGCACCACGCCCTCGCGGACGCCAGGCACGTCAAGCTGCGCTTCGACGCGATGGCCGAACGGGCCTACCACCTGGGGCTCAACGTCTGACCGGTCAGCCCTGAGCTCACCGACGGGCGGTCTCGCGTGTGGTGCCGTCCTGGGCCCGAGCCGGGGCATGGATCAGGCGGGTGCGAGGACCTCGGCGACGACCTGCGCCACCCCGTCGTACGCCAGGGCCCGGGAGCCGGCGCGCGAGAGGTCCAGGACCCTGGCGCCGACGTACGGGCCGCGGTCGTTGACCAGGCAGTTGACCGCCAGGACGCCGCGGGTGACGTGCAGGACCGTCCCGAGCGGGAGCGTCTTGTGCGCGCAGGTGAGCAGCTCCGGGTCGTACGGCGCGCCGCTCGCGGTCGGGCTTCCCACGAAGCCGGGTCCGTACCAGGTGGCGTCGCCCGCAACGGTCTGACCGGTCCGTGCGTAGCCCTGCGGGTAGCCGCTGCCCGCCGCGACCAGCAGCGCCAGGACGGGGCCCTGGTCGCGGGCGGCCGCCCGCGTGCGAGCGGTCTGGGCGGGGGTCAGCGCGGCCGTGACGGTGGCCGACACCGCGTCGAGCTGGACCCGGAAGGAGCTCAGTGTGCTCGTTTCGGCTGCCGCCGTCTCCTGCCGGGTCCGGGACTGCTGCTGCGCGCGCTGTCGGGTCGCAGCGGCCTCGGCTTCGGCGAGCAGGGCCCGCGCTCGGTCCTGCGTGGTCAGCACCTCGGTGGCCTGCACGAGCAGCCCCTCCCGGTAGGTCGCCGCCTCGGCCCGCAAGGCGCGTGACTCGGCTGACCGCTGCGACACCGCCTCGACCAGCTGCCGGTCGACGGTCAGCGAGCCGTGCGC
>JBBSTR010000121.1:0-6415 GCA_038235705.1 Mycobacteriales bacterium | reverse complement strand
GGCAGCTGGATCAGTCGGGGCCGTCCCCCGCTACCTCCTGATAGCTGTAGCGCTGCTCCCGCCAGGGGTCGCCGACGTTGTGATAGCCGCGATCCTCCCAGAACCCGCGGCGGTCGGCGTCGAGATATTCGATGCCGCGCACCCACTTGGGTCCCTTCCACGCGTAGCGGTGCGGCACGACCAGTCGCAGCGGCCACCCGTGGTCGCGGGTCAGCTCCTCGGTGTTGCGGTGCGTCGCGAGCAGGGCGTCCGGCGAGGCGAAGTCGTCCAGCGGCAGGTTGGCGGTGTAACCGTGCTCGGCCCACACCAGCACGTGTGTCACGGACGGCGCGGGCGGGGCGAGCTCGAGCACCGTCCGGGTCGACACCCCTCGCCAGTCGTTGTCGAGCATCGAGAACTTCGTGACGCAGTGGAAGTCGGCGTGCACACCGGTCCGGGGCAGGTGCCCGAAGGCCGGCCAGGTCCACCGGGTGACGTCGCCTGAGGCCGTCTCGCCGAAGACCTTGAGGTCCCAGGTCTGCAGGTCGGCTCTCGGCACGGGCCCGTAGTGCAGCACCGGCCAACCGCGGGGGATGTATTGCCCCGGAGGAAGCCGGTCCTGCAGGCCTTGGGCCCTTTTGCGGGCCCCGACCCGGTCGAACGGTGTGTTCACGTCGTCGAGTGTGCGCCCGACGACGGCCCGCTCGTACGGCGGGGGGGCCGGGTTGTCTGGCAGGGTCATGGTCATGGTTGTCGTGATGCGTACGGGCGCAGGTCCCGAACAGGTCCGTGCTGTCGTCGAACGAGTCGAGCAGGCGGGCGGCGAGGCCTTCGTGAGTCGAGGCGTCCAGCGCACGATCATCGGCCTGGTGGGTGACCTCGGTCACTTTGCCCAGCTCAACCTCGCGACGATGCCCGGGGTCGGTGACGTCCACCGGGTCAGCAAGCCCTACAAGCTGGTCAGCCGCGAGAACCACCCGACCTCCAGCGTGGTCGAGGTCGGCGGGGTGCCGATCGGTCCCGGCACGTTCACGCTGATCGCCGGGCCCTGTGCCGTAGAGACCCCGGAGCAGACCCTCGCGGCCGCGCTGATGGCTCAGGGAGCCGGCGCCACCTTGCTGCGGGGCGGGGCCTACAAGCCGCGCAGCTCCCCGTACGCGTTCCAGGGTCTGGGCGTACGCGGCCTGGAGATCCTCAGTGACGTGCGCGCCGAGACCGGCCTTCCGATCGTGACCGAGGTGGTCGACCCGAAGGACGTCGCGGTAGTCGCGGAGCACGCCGACATGCTCCAGGTCGGTACGCGGAACATGAGCAACTTCGCGCTGCTGCAGGCCGTGGGCGCGGCCGGTCGGCCGGTGATGCTGAAGCGCGGGATGACCGCGACGTACGACGAGTGGCTGATGGCCGCCGAATACATCGCGCAGCGCGGCAACCTCGACATCGTGCTCTGCGAACGAGGCATCCGTACGTTCGAGACCGGCACCCGCAACACGCTGGACATCGCGGCCGTGCCCGTCCTGCACGGGCTGTCGCACCTCCCGGTGATCGTGGACCCGTCGCACTCGGGCGGCAAGCGCGACCTGGTCGTGCCGCTGACCCGCGCAGCGATCGCGGTCGGTGCCGACGCGGTGATCGTCGACGTCCACCCGGACCCGACCGCGGCCCTGTGCGACGGACCCCAGGCGCTGTACGGCGACGACCTGGAGGCGCTGCGGCAGGCGTGCTCCCTGCTGCCACCGGTGGTGGGTCGGACGCTGGTGACCCGCGGCGGGGCTACGGCCGGGTGACGGTGCGGTCCAGGAGCGATCTGGGGGGATCTGTCGGCTCGTAGACTTGCCCGTGTGGCCGCCCGTCGCACCCCTCGAGCGCCCATCGCGGGTGCCCTGTCCTCCGAGCAGGTCGTGGCGGCGATCCGGGTCCACGCCGATCGGGTCCACGACGCGGTGCGTCGGCAGGGCTGTGCGCCGGAGGCCGCCGCCGAGGTCGTCCGGACCAGCGCGGTCGAGCTGGTCCAACGGGTCTCCGGCGGTCGGGCTGAGGTCGACACCCTGGTCGGCTGGTGGTTCGCACGGGCCCGGGTGCTGGGCCTCAAGGCACGGCGCGACGACGGCGCCCTCCCGATGGGCGGCACCGGCCCGCTGGCCAAGGACGGCATGCAGGCGCTGGTGGCCGAGGCGATCGAGCTGCGGCCAGAACGCGAGCGCACGGCGCTGCTGCTCCGCGACGCCTACGACCTGCCTCCTGAGGTGGTGGGCGCTGCGCTCGGCACCGACGCCGACGCGGCGATGCGTCTGGTCGGGGCGAGCCGGATGGCGCTGCTCCCGGACGTGTACGACACCAGCGTCCCCTCGCTGGCCGGCCACGCTGTCGACGAGGCGGCGCTGGCCCGGCTGGCCGAGGGCCGGCAGGTGCAGGCCCGCGACGCGACGACCCGCAGGCACGCCCAGTCCTGCGGGCTCTGCCGGCCCGCGGTCGAGGCGCAGGACGACGCCCGCCGACTGCTCGCCGGGCTCTCGGTCGTCGCGCTCCCGGAGGCCGACCGGGCCGAGCTGATGGCTGCGGTGGAGGCCCGCGCCCTGGTGACGCTCCCGAGCGCAGCCGCCCTTGCTGCTGCGGCCGAGCAGGAGGTGATCATCGAGGAGATCCCTCGTCGGCTGTTCTCGCCGCTGCTCGTGCTTCTCGCGCTGCTCGTGGCGGTCGGGCTCGGCGCGGCGGTGGGTGCCGCCAACAGCGCGACGAAGGTCGACCCTCTCCCGGTCACACCGCTACCGACCCTGACTGCGCCGCCGCTGCCTACGCTTGACCCGCTCGCACCTCCCCCGGCGCCGGCTCCCGACCCGGTGACCTCGGTCTTCACGATCACGCCGTCACCCCCACCGACGACTCCGCCGCCGACGCCCACCCCGACCGCCTCCCCGAGCGCTGGCACCGCTCGGCTGACGCTCGACCCGTCGTCCGGTCCCGACGGCACCCCGGTCCAGGTCCGTGGCACAGGGTGGACACCGGGCGGGCGGGTGACGGTGACCTACCTGGATGACGCCGGCCAGCCGACGGCGAGCCGCGGCTCGGACGTCGCGGACGAGACCGGTTCCTTCCAGGTGACGCTCGTGCTGCGCGACCCGGCGGGCGCCGGCCGGCACGCAGTGAGTGCGACCAACGGTCAGCAGACGCAGAGCGTGGCCTTCACCCAGACCTGAGATCACCGCTGACGGTCGCCGACCTTCCTGACCGGTGGGGGTAGCAGGCGATCCGCGCCGGTGGGTCAGCCGCGGCGGCGCTGCAGCATCTCGGCGACGAGGAAGGCCAGCTCAAGGGACTGGCCGTTGTTGAGCCGCGGGTCGCAGGCGGTCTCGTAGCGGCCGACCAGGTCCTCGGCGGTCAGCTTCTGCGCCCCGCCGAGGCACTCGGTCACCGAATCGCCGGTCAGCTCGACGTGCACCCCGCCCGGGACGGTGCCGAGGGACTCGTGCACCTCGAAGAAGCCGCGGACCTCTTCCATCACGTCGTCAAAATGACGCGTCTTGTAGCCGTTGGCCGTCTCAGTGGTGTTGCCGTGCATCGGGTCGCAGACCCAGACGACCGATCCCGGACCCCTGGCGTCCTCGATCCCACGCACCAGCGCCGGCAGCACGTCGCGGACCTTCGCCGCCCCCATGCGGGAGATCAGCGTGAGGCGGCCGGGCACGCCGAGCGGGTCGAGCCGGGCGCACAGCGCGACCGCCTGCTCGGGGGTGGTGGACGGGCCCAGCTTGAGGCCGATCGGGTTGGCGATGCGGCTGAGCAGGTCGACGTGCGCTCCGTCGAGCTGTCGGGTGCGCTCGCCGACCCAGACCAGGTGCGCGGAGGTGTCGTAGGACCGCCCGCTGCGCTCGTCGTAGCGGGTCAGCGCCCGCTCGTACTCCAGCAGGAGCGCCTCGTGGCTGCTGAACAGCTCGACGCCGTGCGTGATCGGCATGCCCTCGAGATCGAGCCCGCAGGCCCGCATGAACGCGAGCGCCCGGTCGATGTCGCGGGCCAGCACCTCGTAGCGGTGGTGCGCAGGGTCGCTGCGCACGAAGCCGGTGTTCCAGTCGTGCACGGCGGCGAGGTCGGCGCTGCCGTCCGAGGCCATCGCGCGCATGAAGTTCATCGTCGCGGCGCTGTTGGCGTAGGCCCGCACGAGGCGGTGCGGGTCGGGCGTGCGGTCGCCGTGCAGGTCGTTGACCGCGTCGCCGCGGTAGGACGGCAGCCCGGTCGCAGGCTCGATGTCGGTGCTGCGGGGCTTGGCATACTGCCCGGCGAGCCGGCCGACCTTGACGACGGGGACGCTCGCGCCGTAGGTCAGCACGACAGCCATCTGCAGCAGCGTGCGGACCTTGCCGCGGATGCCCTCGGCGGTGTTGGCCGCAAAGGTCTCGGCACAGTCGCCGCCCTGGAGCAGGAACGCGTCGCCGCGCGCGACGGCAGCCAGGCGCTCGGTGAGCGCGTCGCACTCGGTGGGCTGGACCAGCGGCGGCACCTCGGACAGCGTCCGCGCGACCTCGGTGAGGACCGCTCGGTCGGGCCAGCTCGGCTGCTGGGCGGCGACCAGGGTGCGCCAGGTGTCCAGGTCGCCGGCGGTCGCGGCGGAGGCGGGGGTCTGCAGCGTCGTCACTCCCCCAGGCTACGGGGGGAGCGATCAGCCGAAGAACACCTCGGCCTCGGCGTAGCGCTCCAGCGGCACGGTCTTCAGCTCGGCGGTCGCCTCGGCCAGCGGCACCCGGACGATGTCGGTGCCCTGCAGCGCGACCATCACACCGCTGTCGCCCTCGTGCACCGCGTCTGCGGCGTGCAGGCCGAAGCGGGTGGCGAGCACCCGGTCGTACGCCGTGGGGCTGCCGCCCCGCTGCACGTGCCCGAGCACGGTGGCGCGCGCCTCCTTGCCCGTACGCGCTTCGATCTCCCGCTCGAGGAAGGCCCCGATGCCGCCCAGGCGGGCGTGCCCGAACGCGTCCAGCTCACCGCCGTGGTCCTCGGCCTGCCCGGCGATCGGCACGGCTCCCTCGGCGACGACGATGATCGGCGCGTACTCCTTCTCGAACCGGGTGTTCACGTAGGCGCAGACCTTGTCGAGGTCGAACGGCCGCTCCGGGATGAGGATGACGTTGGCGCCGCCGGCCATGCCCGAGTGCAGCGCGATCCAGCCGGCGTGGCGGCCCATCACCTCGACCACCAGCGCACGGTGGTGGCTCTCGGCCGTGGTGTGCAGCCGGTCGATCGCCTCGGTCGCGATCATGACGGCGGTGTCGAAGCCGAACGTGTAGTCGGTTGCGTTGAGGTCGTTGTCGATCGTCTTCGGCACCCCGACGACAGTGATCCCCTGCTCGGCCAGCGCGGTCGCGACGCCGAGGGTGTCCTCGCCGCCGATCGCGATGAGTGCGTCGACGCCGTCCTTCTCCAGCTGCGCGCGGACCTTCTCGACGCCACCGTCGACCTTGAGCGGGTTGGTGCGGGAGCTGCCAAGGATGGTGCCGCCGCGGGGCAGGATGCCGCGGGTCTCGGGGACGCCGAGCGGCATCGTCAGTCCGTCGAGGGGGCCCCGCCAGCCGTCGCGATAGCCGAGGAACTCGTGCCCGTGCACCTCGCTCCCCTTGCGCACGGCCGCCCGGATCACGCCGTTGAGCCCCGGGCAGTCGCCCCCACCTGTCAGCACACCGATCCGCATGCCTCGGACCGTACATCGGCGGTCCGACAGTGCCGAGGACTCATGGCATGAGACGTACGGGGGCAGCGTGGCTTCTCGTGGCGCTGGCGCTGTCCGCCGGCGGTCCCGCTCAAGCCGCCGCCCGCGCTGCTGAGACGTCGACCCCCGCCCTTGCCGACGACCCGTCGTCGGACCTGACGGCCCTGACCGCAGGGCTGGCCCGGGTGACCGCTGACGCGCGGGCCCTGGCGGCCCGGCTGGACGAGGCCGCGGCGCGAGACGGCGGGCTGCGTGCCCGGGCCGACGACCTCGCCGAGGCTCAGGCGCAGGCGCGCGACACCTTCGACGCGCGGGTGCGCACCGTCTACATCGCGCAGCTGACCCAGCGCAGCACCGTGCTCGACGAGCTCGGGCTCACCGCCTCCCGTGACCGGGCGTTGCTCGACGCCGCAGCGCACGGCTCGCTGACCGTCGACCGGCAGCTGGTCGAGGCGGTGTCGCAGCGGTCAGCCGAGTCACGCGCCTTGCGGGCCGAGGCGGCGACCTACCGGGAGGGGCTGCTCGCGCAGGCCACCGGGGTGCTGACCGCGCAGGACCGAGCGCGGGCCCTGCTCGCCCAAGCCGAGGCCGCTGAGAACCGACAGCTCGCGCAGCGGCAGTCCCGGACCCGGCAGGAGACGTCGGCAGCCGAAACGAGCACGCTGAGCTCCTTCCGGGTCCAGCTCGACGCGGTGTCGGCCACCGTCACGGCCGCGCTGACCCCCGCCCAGACCG
>JBBSTR010000120.1:0-6494 GCA_038235705.1 Mycobacteriales bacterium | reverse complement strand
TCAGCGTCTGCCCGGTGTCGTGCAGCCCGACGGTGACCCGTTCGAGCAGCGCCACCGGGGCGCTGCGATGGCTGACCCCGACGACCAGAACGCTCATCTGTCTGCCTCCCGGCAGGCGGAGATCCGGCCCTGCTCGGTCATGCTGCTCCTGGGATCGCTGGTTGACCCGAGGTTACGCGCTGCGCAACGACCTGGCCTGAGGAGTGCTGGGAGTCACAGCCGAGCCCGCCGTCCCTCACGCACGGAGCGCGACGCGCAGCGCCTTCGGGTCGATCTGCCAGAACGCGTGCTCCACACCGTCGAGCAGCACGACCGGGACCTTGTGGCCGTACGCCACGGTGTCGGCCGGGTCGGCGTCGACGTCGCGCACCTCGTACGTCACCCCCGCCCGCGCCGCGACCCGCGGGACGTCGCGCTCGGCCAGCTCGCAGGCGTGACAGCCCTGCCGGGTCACCAGCGTGACGAGCCCGACCGTGGACGTACGACGGAACCTCAGGACTGCTCCTCGCGCAGCCGCGCCTTGCTGATCTTGCCGGTGGCGGTGTGCGGAAGCCCCTCGACGATCTCGACCGAGCTCGGGCACTTGAACCGGGCCAGCGACCGGGCCGCGAACGCGATCAGATCCTGCTCCGTGGCCTGCCCGCCGGGAGCCAGCACGACGACGGCCCGCACCGCCTCACCGGTGTGGGGGTCCGGGACGCCGAGCACGGCCGCCTCGGCGACGGCCTCGTGCCGGAGCAGCACGTCCTCGACCTCGCGCGGATAGACGTTGAACCCGCTGACCAGGATCAGCTCGCGACGGCGGTCGACCAGGTGCAGGTCGCCGTTCGCGTCGGTCACCGCGACGTCACCGGTGGCCCACCAGCCTTCCGCGTCCGGACCGTCGGCGCCGTCGGGCCAGTAGCCGCTGAACAGGTTGGCCCCTCGTACGACGATCTCGCCCGGGTCGTCGTCCTCGACGGGGCCACCGTCCTCGGCGACCAGCCGCAGGTCAACCCCGGGGACCGGGCGGCCGATCGAGTCCGGGGTCGCCGCTTCGCTCATCAACGTCGTGGTGAGCACCGGGGCGGTCTCGGTGAGCCCGTAGCCCTCGAAGACGTGGTGCCCGGTCAGGTCGAGCATGCGTGCCAGCACGGCTGCAGGCAGCGGCGCCGCACCTGACAGCGCGACGCGTACGGAGGAGAAGGCGTCGCCCACGTCGGTGAGCATCGACCACGCGACATACATCGGCGGGGCACCGACGAGCGTGGTGACCTCGTGCTGTCGGACCTGCGCCAGCGTGCCGGCCGCGTCGAACCGTTCGACCAGCAGCGCGGTCGCGCCGGTGCTCGCCACCTGGAACAGCGTGCTCAGGCCGTAGACGTGGAACAGCGGCACTACCAGCAGCACGACGTCGTCGGCCGTGACGGTGGGCGGGTCGATCGCGGCGGTCTGCGCGAGGTTCGCCAACAGCGCCCGGTGGCTGAGCATCGCGCCGCGCGGGCGGCCGCTGGTGCCGGACGTGTAGAGCACGAGGGCGAGGTGCTCGCCCCCAGCGGGGTCCGGGACCGGATCGCCCGGCGTTGCCACCAGCGCGTCCAGGGCAGGGCCCGCAGCGACGACGTCAGCCAGCGACGAGACCTGCTCCCGTTCGACGTCCGAGGCGGAGAACAGCAGACGGGCGCCGCTGTCGACCAGGGCCCGGGTGAGCTCCGGCAGGGTCGCGCCGGGGTTGACCGGCACGGCGACCAGCCCCGCCCGCAGCGTCCCGAACAGGGCGACGACCAGGTCAGGGGTGTTGCCGAGCTGCACCGCCACCCGGTCGCCGGGCTGCAGCCCCCGGGCGAGCAGGCCACGGGCACAGCCGTCGACGGCCCGTTCCAGCTGGCGCCAGGTGACGGTCGTGTTGCCAGCGAGCAGGGCAGGGTGGTCGGGCCGGGCGGCTGCGCTCGCGCGGACCAGCGCCGCGAGGTCGCCGTACGGGCTGTTGATGGTCATCCTTCCCCGCTCTGTGCGTCCGGCGGCGGAAGAGCCGCGGCGGCCTGGGCCTCGCGATAAAGCTGCCAGCTCCGCGCGTACACCTGCGCCGGGAGCGTCCCGCCGAACACCTGGGGAACACCGTTGACGTTGAGCATCCCCCCGCACGGGCCCTTCACCTGGTCACAGTTGGCGGTGTATTCGTAGCCCATCCAGGTCGCGATGCACAACGTCTGGGGGTCGATCGAGCAGCCGACGAACCACGCGTTGGAGGAGTCGTTGGTCGTCCCGGTCTTGCCGTAGACGACGAACGGCTGGGCGGCCCGGGGCGCCGTGCCCCCACTGGTCGCCACCTTGCTCATGGCGTCGACCACCTGGTCGGCGATCTCCTTCGGCATGGCCCGGGTGCCCGGCTTCATCGCACCGGCGCCGGGCCGGACGACGCCGGGGTCGGCGCCCTCGCCACCCTGGCGCACCTGGGTGAAGTAGCGCGGCTTCTGCCGGACCCCGCCGTTCATCAGGGTGCCGAAGGCGTTCGCGAGGCTGAGCGGGTTGACCTCCGCGGTCGTTCCCAGCCCGAAGGAGCAGACGTCAGGGTTGAAGGCTTCCGGCGTACGGGTCCGCGCGCCCGCCGCGACCATCAGGTCTCGCACGTTCGTGGTCCCCACCTCGAGCGCCAGCGGCACGTAGACCGTGTTGACCGAGCGGGCGAGCGCGTCGCGCAGCGAGATCTGGCGGCTGGGGCTGCCCTCCCCGCCGGCGTTGCTGTATCGGTAGACGCCGTCGGGCGCGCCCTTGCACGAGATGCTGTCGGTCCCCGGCGCGAAGACGGTCTCGTCGAGCGAGTGGCCCTGCTCGAGCGCGGTGGCCAGCGTGAACGGCTTGATCGTCGAACCGCTGGACCGGTAGGCGTCGGTGGCCAGGTTGGTGCCGTTGCGGACGTAGCCGTCGGCGGCCGGGACCTGCCGCCCGGCCGTCGGCGGGTCGGCTTTCGGGTCGGCCGGGATCACCCGCTCGGGTCGCCGCAGCCGGGTCGCCATCGCCTTGACGTCGCCGGTCTTCCAGTCGATGGCGACCGACGCGCCCTCGGGGTTGTCAGCGTTCGGGATGGTCTCGTCGAGCGCCTGCTGCAGGGTGCGCTGCAGGGTCGGGTCGAGCGTCGAGGTCACCCGCAGGCCGTCCTTGAACAGCCGGTCCTCGGTGAGCGTGTCGCCGGCGCCCCCGATCGCCGGTCCGCCGTACTCGGCCTGCAGCTTCTGCTTGAGCTTGTCGGTGAACTCCGGGGCGCTGGACGGCGGTTCCGGGTCCAGCTGACGGACCGGGACGATGTCGACACCGAGGGCGTCGCTGGCCTCCTGGGGCGTGAGGAAGCCGCCGACGACCATCCGGTTGAGCGTGTAGCGCTGCCGGGCCTTAGCGACGTCCGGGTCGTGCACCGGGTTCCAGACCGAGGGCGCCGGAGCGATGCCTGCCAGCATCGCCGCCCGGGCGATCTCCAGCGTCGGGTCGCGCAGGCCCGTCGTGACGTCCAGGGCCAAGTCGTCGATCGGCACCCCGAAGTAGTACTTCGAGGCCGCCTGCACCCCGAAGCTGCCGTTGCCGAGGTAGAGCACGTTGAGGTAGTCCGTGAGGATCTCGTCCTTGGTGAGCCGCTGCTCCAGCCGTACGGCGAGCGAGGCTTCGCGGATCTTGCGGCTGATCGTGTCGTCGCCCTGCTGGGTCGCGTTCTTCACGTACTGCTGGGTGATCGTCGAGCCACCCTGCAACCGTCCGCCGGACAGGTCGTTGTAGGCCGCCCGGACGACCGCACGCACGTCGACCCCGCTGTGATCCAGGAACCGTTCGTCCTCGGCCGAGATCATCGCCTCGCGCATCACGTCGGGGATCTGGTCGGCCGCGACCGGCTCGCGACGGTTGGCCGGCCGGATCACCCCGATCTGGGTCTGACCGTCGGCGGCGTACAGCAGCGCCGGCCGGGGCGCAGGCGGCAACGCGAAGTCGGCCGGAGCCGCGAGCAGACCCTGCACGAACGCGACCCCGGCCACCAGCCCGGCAAGCAGGGCGACGATCACCAGACGCCCCAGGCGACGGCTCGCCAACCGGCGTCGCGAGGCGGCGCTGAGGCGACGCTTCGGGCCACGAGTGGGCCCGACCGAGAGCCCCGACCGGACGCCGGCGATCGGGGCAGACATCGCCCCACCGTACGTTGGCGACCGGGCTCGGGACTGGCCGCCACACGTTTGTCATGCTCGGCTGGCGGCCGGTAGCGCAGGAGGGGACAACAACCCGCCCCGTCGCCGGTCCGCGCTCGCGCCGGTGAGCTCGGTCCCTGGACCTACCATGGCTTCAGCCCCGCCCGCCCCCTGACCGAGCGGCCGACGGCACGGCCCGCCAAGCCTGCCAACGATCGGCCTCCCGAGCTAAAGAGCCCCGATGCGTCCAGCCCGTCGCCCGGCCGGCTCCTGGCCCGTCGCGCTCCGACGGACCTGGCGGTGAGCCTGCCGCGCACGGGCCGCTCCACGACCGGGGTCGGGGATCGTCGACGGGGTCCCGACGTGCCCGAACCGACCCCCCCGGGCGACGAGGCGACGTCCTCGGCGCAGGCTCGTGGGGTCCGGCCGGCCGGTCACGCCGCGGATCAGCCGGACGCGGACGCGGCCGTGGGGCTCAGCCTGGTCGAGCGGGCCCAGGCTGGTGATGCCGAGGCTTTCGGAGAGCTGTACGACCGCTACGCCACCGTCGTACACCGTTACCTCAGCTATCGGGTCGGGAGCCCACAGCTCGCCGAGGACCTCACCAGCGAGACCTTCCTGCGCGCGCTGCGGCGGATCTCCTCGTTCACCTGGCAGGGCCGCGACGTCGGTGCGTGGCTCGTGACGATCGCCCGCAACCTTGTCGCCGATCACTACAAGAGCAGTCGCTACCGCCTGGAGCTCACCGTCGGCGACGTGAGCGACTCCGCCCCGGTGCAGGTCGCCGAGAGCCCCGAGGCCGAAGTGCTCAGAGGCCTGACGAACGCCGTGCTGCTCGCCGCCCTGACCCGTCTGAACCCCGAGCAGCAGGAGTGCGTCGTCCTGCGCTTCCTCCAGGGGATGTCGATCGCCGAGACGGCGCTGATCATGGGCAAGAACGACGGCGCGATCAAGGCTCTGCAATACCGCGCGGTGCGCTCGCTCGCGCGCCTGCTTCCCGAGGGCACGGAGCCGTGAGCACGCCGGGCCCTACCGTCGGGCCACCACGGTTCCCTCGTACGGGGGAACTCGACGGACAGGTGCGTCACTTCACGGCGGACCCGTCGTTGACCTGCCCGAAGCTCGCATCACGGACGCAGTCGGACGGAGGTGGACAGGCATGACACGACGAGGCACATCGCGGTCCGGCGACCTACGCCGGTCGGTCCGCGGTCCGGTCGACCGTCGCGCCGTCTCCGAGCTGGCCGAGGCCCTGGACCTCGGCCGCGTCGACGGCCGAGAGACCGCCCTGGTCGCCCGCCTCGTCGCTGCCCGGCCTGCCCTCGACGGGCACGCCCCGCTCTCGGAACAGACCCGGCAGGCCCAGCGCGCCCGGCTGGTCGCGGTCGCGACCGTCCGACCGCCGTCCCCCACACCCGCCACGCCGCCGACCGCCCGTCCGGCCGCACGACGCCGCCGCGCCGCGCTGGCCCTCGCTTCCGTCGCTGCCGTGCTGGGGCGCGGTGGGGTTGCTGCGGCGGCGTCGCAGTCCCTGCCCGGCGACCCCTTCTACGACGTGAAGCTCGGGACCGAGTCCGTGCAGCTGGCCCTGTCGTTCGGCGACCAGTCCCGGGGCGAGCAGCACCTGGAGATGGCGACGACGCGGTTGCAGGAGGTCCGCGGGCTCGTCGAGGGCAGGGCCTCCCTCGACGCAACCGCGGCCACGCCGGTTGCGGGCGCCGGCACAGCGGTCACGGCGGTACGAGCCACCCGGGTGACCGACACGCTCGTCTCCATGGACGACAGCACGCGGTCCGGCAGCGCGCTGCTCACCGACCTGTACCGGAGCGACCGCAACGCCGTGCCGCTGCGCACCCTCGAGAAGTGGGCCCAAGGGCAGCGCAAGCAGCTCAACGCGCTGCTGCCGCGGCTCGATGCGACCGCCCGCGACCAGGCCTCGTCCTCGCTGGCGCTGCTGCGCACCGTGGACGACGAGGCCACCGCGCTGATGACCACCGGCAGCTGCCCAGGAGGTTGCGACCCCGGCGCCCAGGTCCCCGGCGCGACGACCGAGCCGTCGCGCCCACCCGCCCCCGGCCGTCCCGGCGTCCCGGTCACCCCCCGTCCGACCCCGTCCGCAGGCCCCCCGGCCGCCCCCGGTCCGACCCCGTCTGCAGGCCCACCTGCCTCACCCTCGCTCCGGCCGTCCGCGCCGGAACGATCCGGGCCGGTGCCCTCCCTGCCTTCGGCAGAACCCGTTGCGCCGGGCGGCGAGCCGGCGCCGGCGGTTCCGGGGTCGGCGTCGTTGCCGACGCAGGACCCGGGGATCCCGCGGCCCTCGGTCACGGCGCCCCCGCTGCCCAGCGG
>JBBSTR010000119.1:0-6497 GCA_038235705.1 Mycobacteriales bacterium | reverse complement strand
ATGGACTCGCGCACGGGCCTCGGCCGGTTCCGTGACTTCCGCATCTCGAACTACCAGCTGATGATGATGCTCATCGACGCGTGCATCGAGCACACCGAGGTGGACACGATCCTCGCCCTGCCGGACGTGGCGGAGCGGGTCGAGCTGTTTACCGAACAGTCGGCAGCCTTCCGGGAGCAGCTGCAGCGGGTCAGCTCCCTGCACGGCGACGTCGTCGTCGTGGACCTGCGCGACGAGGGGGTGATCCACGCCGGCAACCGGTTCATGGTCTACGCGCTGTTCCCCGAGGCGCGGGTCTCGGTGCACCTGATCTGGGGTCGGGCCAAGCTCAACACCGTGCTCGCGGTCGGGAAGTCGATCCTGGACCGCACCTCGTCCGCCGACATCGGAGCGGTCATGCTCCGGCACGGCGGCGGCGGCCACCTCGCCGCCGGGACCTGCCAGGTGCCGCACGAGATGACCGACGAGGTGCTCGCCGACGTGCTGGCCTCGGTAGGCGCGGAGCGCGTTCCTGCTTGAGAGCCGTTGAGCATGACGAAGGGCCCGTCGCCGTGACGGGCCCTTCGGTCGTGCGTCAGGGCTAGAACGCCGCCTCGTCGAGCTCCATCAGCGACAGGTCGGTGGCCTGCGCGACGGCGAGCTGGGCGGTGAGCGCGGGGAAGACGTTGCCCGCGAACCACTTGGCTGCCGCGACCTTGCCCTCGTAGAAGGCCTTGTCGCGGACCGACGCGGTCGGCAGCTTCTCGAGCGCGACGACGGCCTGGCGCAGCAGCAGCCACCCGACGACCAGATCACCGAGCGCCATCAGCAGGCGGGTGGTGTTGAGGCCGACCTTGTAGATGTTCGGGCTGGCGTCACGCGAACCCTCCTGGGCGGAGGCCATCAGCTCGGTGACGTTGTAACCGACGAGGCCCTGCACGTCCTCGACGGCCTGGGCGAGCAGGCCGCGCTCCCCGGCGAGCACGCCGTTGCCGGCGTCACCTTTGGCCAGCTCGAGCATCTGCCCGGTCAGCGTGCCGAGCGCCTGGCCCTGATCGCGCACGATCTTCCGAAAGAACAGGTCGATGCCCTGGATCGTCGTCGTGCCCTCGTAAAGGGTGTCGATCTTGGCGTCCCGGATGTACTGCTCGATCGGGTAGTCCTGCGTGTAGCCGGACCCGCCGAAGATCTGCAGGCTCGAGGCGAGCAGCTCGTACGCCTTCTCGCTCCCGTAGCCCTTGACGAGCGGCAGGAGCAGGTCGTTGGTCCGTACGAGAAGATCGTCGACCTCGCCGCTCGCGCGGGACAGCTCGATCTGGTCCTGGGTGGTCGCGGTGAACATGACCAGCGCACGCATGCCCTCGGCCCACGCCTTCTGACGCATCAGCATCAGGCGCACGTCGGGGTGGTGGCTGATCGTGACGCGGGGCGCTGCCTTGTTGGTCATCTCGGTGAGGTCGGCGCCCTGCACGCGGATCTTCGCGTATTCCAGAGCGTTGAGGTAACCGGCCGACAAGGTGCTGATCGCTTTCGCGCCGACCATCATCCGGGCGTACTCGATGACGTCGAACATCTGCGCGATGCCGTCGTGGACGTCGCCGACCAGGGTGCCGATCGCTGGGTGCTTCTCACCGAACGTGAGCTCGCAGGTGGTCGAGACCTTGAGCCCCATCTTCTTCTCGAGGTTCGTGACGTAGACGCCGTTGCGCTCGCCGAGGTTGCCCTCCTCGTCGACCAGGAACTTCGGTACGAGGAACAGCGACAGACCCTTCGTGCCCGGGCCGCCGACGCCTTCGATCCCGACCGGGCGGGCGAGCACGAGATGGAAGATGTTCTCCGGACCGTCCCACTCGGCGCTGGTGATGAAGCGCTTGACGCCCTCGAGGTGCCAGGTGCCGTCGGCCTGGATGTGCGCGGTCGCCCGGCCTGCGCCGACGTCGGATCCGGCGTCGGGCTCGGTGAGCACCATCGTGGCGCCCCAGCCCTTGTCGATCGCCTGCTGCGCGAACCGCTTCTGCGCCGCCGTGCCGTTGTTGTGAAGAATCTGCGCGAAGGCCGCGCCGCTGCTGTAGAGGTAGATGCCGGGGTTGCTGCCGAGCACCATCTCCGAGGCGGCCCAGATCAGGCTCGGCGGGGCGCCGATGCCGCCCAGCTCCTCGCGGATCATCAGCTTGTCCCAGCCGCCCTCGGCGAACGTCTGGTAAGTCTTCAGGAAGTCGGCCGGCAGTGTGACGTCACCGGTCGCCTTGTCGAAGACCGGCGGGTTGCGGTCGCCGCTGGCGAAGCTGCTGGCGAGGTCGTGGGTCGACAGACGCTCAATCTCCTTGAGCACGTCCTTCGCGCTGTCGACGTCGAGCCCGGCGAACGGGCCCTGCCCCAGGCTCTGGTCGGCGCCGAAGACCTCGAACAGGTTGAACTCGATGTCGCGGAGGTTGCTCTTGTAGTGGCCCACCAGGTGGCTCCCGTCTCGTTGGGTGGCACGTGCCTACCCGTCGGTAACGTCCAGCATGCTACCGACGGGTAACACGTGCAAGCCGCCGACCGTACGAAGGTCCTCGGCATCCGGTTGGGCTGACTGGGCGACGGCTGTCAAGCCTCGGGTGCCGGCCTGATGTCCGTCGTGACGGAACCGTTCCCGCTCGGGTGTGCCGGGGCAGGACCGTCCCATGCAGCGTCAAGAGCGGCTCGGGCCTGCCGATGGTCTGAAGGTGAGCCAGCCGTCGGACCGCGGAGCGAGGCGCCCCCGCGCCGACCCCGCGACGCTCCGGGCCCTGGTGCGGCTGGCCAGCCTGGTCACCGCGAGCACCGGGGAGGGGAGCCTGATCGAGGCGGTCGCCGAGACCGCCTTGGAGCTGTTGTCCGCCGACTCGCTCTCGGTCAGCAAGCTGGAGCCGAACGGACGCGTCATCACGACGATCATCAACGTGGGCGACCTCGGCCCGGGCGAGGTGCGGTGGCCGGTCGACGAGCGCTACGAGATCGAGGACTTTCCTGAGACGCTGGCGTTCCTGCTGGGCCAGACGATGCGGCGCTGGGCCACCCACGTCGACGACCCCGGCTCCGAACCCGCCGAGGTCGCCCTGTTGCGCTCGCTCGACAAGGCGTCGTCGCTCAAGACCCCGATCTCGGTCGGCGGCCGGGTGTGGGGCGAGCTGTGGGCCGCGCGAGGGCACGCCACAGACCCCTTCGACGACGGCGACTACGACCTCGCGAACGTCATCGCCGCCCTGGTCTCCGCGGGGCTCGTCCAGGCCAGCGCCTGGCAGGCGATCCAGGCACAGGCTGCGACGGACCCGATGACGGGGCTCGCGAACCGTCGGGCGTTCGACGAGCACTTCGCGGTCCAGCTGCTGGCCACACAGGCGGAAGGGCGTCCGCTGGCACTGGTGGTCGGCGACCTCAACGGGCTCAAGCGGTGCAACGACACGCGTGGGCACGCGGCCGGTGACGACGCACTGCTGGACGCGGCCGGTGCGGCGGCAGCGCTGGTGGCAGAGGTCCCGGACGCACTGGCGGCCCGGCTGGGGGGCGACGAGTTCGTTCTCGTGCTGCCGAGGCTCGCGGCCGACGAGGCGATGGCCGTCGCCCGGACCTGGTGCGACCGTTCGCGCCACGACGATCACGGCACCTCGCTGTCCTGTGGCGTCGCCGTCGCCACGGGTCAGGATCCGGTGGACCCGCGCGACCTCATGCGCTCGGCGGACACCGCGCTCTACGCGGCGAAGGTGCTTCGGGGCACCGAACCGGTGCTGGCTGCTCCCTGAGCGCCGCGGCAGGCCCGGCGGTCCGTACGATCCGGGGGTGGCAGTCCCCAGTCTCATCGTGCAGACGCTGCCTGTCGCCGACCCCGGGCCCCTGCTCGAGCTGCTCCCGGCCGGTTCGCCGCTCGCGTGGGTGCGCGGCAACGAAGGTCTCGTCGGCTGGGGACGGGCGGTGTCGGTCCAGGTGTCCGGGGCCTCCCGGTTCGCCGACGCGGAGGCCTGGTGGACCGCGCTCGTGGCCACGGCCGAGGTGGAGGACGACGTACGCCTGCCCGGGTCGGGACTGGTCTGCTTCGGCTCGTTCGCCTTCGACGGCTCGCGCGCGAGCTCCGTGCTGGTCGTCCCCTCCGTCGTCGTCGGTCAGCGGGACGGGGTCTGGTGGGTGACCACGGTGCAGGGGGCCGACGACGCCTTCGCGCGGGACAGCCCGCCCGCACCCGTCGGGCTCACGCTCACCGACGACGCGCCTGACGGCGCTGCCTGGGCCGAGATCGTGGCGGAGGGGGTCGCTCGCATCGAGGCCGGCGAGGTCAGCAAGGTCGTCCTGGCCCGCGCGGTGGTGGCGAAGGCGCTCGAGCCCGTCGATGTCCGCTGGCCGCTGCGGGCGCTGTTCCGCGACTACCCGTCCTGCTGGACGTTCGCGGTCGAGGGCCTGGTGGGGGCGACGCCGGAGATGCTCGTACGTCTGCGCGACGGCGTCGCCACCTCCCGCGTCCTGGCCGGCACCCTGCGCCGCAGCGGCGACTCCAACGAGGACCTCCGACGCGGCGGGATGCTGCCTCGGTCGATCAAGGACGTCGAGGAGCACGGCTACGCGGTCGGATCCGTCGCCGACTCGCTCGCGCCGCACGTGCTCTCGATCGACGTGCCGGCCGCGCCGTTCGTGCTCGAGCTGCCCAACGTGATGCACCTGGCGACCGACGTCCGCGCCGTCGTACGGCCGGGCACGTCGTCCCTGGCTCTGGCCGCAGCGCTGCACCCGTCCGCCGCCGTGTGCGGCACCCCGACCGCCGACGCGCTGGCGGTGATCACCGAGCTGGAGGGGATGGAGCGCGGGCGCTACGCCGGTCCGGTCGGCTGGACCGGTGCGTCCGGTGACGGAGAGTGGGGGATCGCCCTGCGGTGCGGCCAGGTTGACGCTGCCGACCCCTCGCGGCTGCGCCTGTTTGCCGGCTGCGGCATCGTTGCGGGCTCGAAGCCGCGGGACGAGCTGGCCGAGTCGGTCGCCAAGCTGCTGCCGATGACGGCTGCTCTCACGGCACCTGCCTGACGATCTTCCCCTGGTTTCGCGACACGCCGATCTCCTTTCGTGACGAGCGGAAGATCGCCCCCGTCTGGCCGACGATCTTCCGCATGTTTCGCGACACGCCGATCTCCTTTCGTGACGAGCGAAAGATCGCCCCCGTCTGGCCGACGATCTTCCGCACGTTTCGCGACACGCCGATATGATTCACGCGGGGCGGAAGATCGTCACAGCGGCTGACGACGGGTCTCGGACGCCCTGGTGGCGAATTCCTGTCAACAGATCCCTGAGCGCCCGCGTCTGATCTGCCAAGGGTGCAGAGCGACTCCTGTGTAGGCTTACGGTGATTTTCTCCGTGACTTCCCGCGCATGTCGCGGTATTATTTTTCCGTGCCCCTCACCGATTCTGACGATCCGACCGAGGTGCTGACGTACGCGGTCGATGCATTGTTGTCGCAATCGCCGGCGGGGATTGATCCGCAGGTGGCGCTGGCGCGGGCGACGCGTTTGTTGGCCGAAGTCGAGCGTTTGCAGGCAGCGGCGGCGTTGGCGGTCGCGGACGTGGACGCGCGGGAGCTGTGGGCCCTGCCGGGCGGGCCTGGGTCGGGTGGCACCAGGACGTGGTTGCGGTCGTTGCCGGGCGGTGAGGCGGGTCAGCTGGCGCTGGGGCGGCGGCTGGCGGTCTATGCGCACGTGCGCGGGGCGGTGCTGGTCGGTCAGGTCGGGGTGCGGTCCGCGATGGCGGTCACGACGGCGCTGGATCAGGTGCGCCTGCTCGGCGAGGTCCCGGAGGATCAGCTGGTCGGGGTGCTGGTGCACGGCGTGCCCGGCCTGCTCGGCCTGTGGTGCGGGGCCGGCCGTCCGCAGGAGCTGCGCTCCGAGACCGACGAGGTGCGGACCGATCTGGCCGCTTCGGTGATCGGCGGGTGTGTGCAGGACCGGACCGCGAGCCCGGCCGCCAGGCTGGAGCCGGCTCTGGTACTGCTGGCCCGGGCGCTAACACCGGCCGCCCTGACCGACGCACTGCGGACCTTCCTGGACGCGCTCGCCCCGGAACGCCTGACCGACCGGGAGCGCCAGGTCTATGAGAGCCGGTCGCTGACCCTGCGTCGTCGCACGGACGGCGGCTGGGACCTGCGGGCGCTGCTGAGCGACGAGGTCGGGCAAAGGCTGTACGACGTCCTGCACCGCCCCGCGACCGCGACCAACAACACCGCTGCCGGCCCGACCGGCAGCTCGACCGACGCCCTTGCGTCGACCGGCACCGAGGCCGGCGCCGATGGAGCAACTGTCGCTGAGCCGGTGACGTCGGCTCCGGGCGGTGCGACCCCGGGCCAGGACCCGCGGGCGGGGTGGGGCCCGCCGATCGCGCCGAGCTGGGCTGACGGGGCCCTGTCCGGGGCGGTCATCGACCCCTACCTCGCCTGGCCGCTGGCGTTCCTGCCCGACCCGCCGGACCCGCCCAACGACGGGCACGGCCAAGTCGGGCCGGGCGCGCCGCCGCTACCGACCGT
>JBBSTR010000118.1:0-6536 GCA_038235705.1 Mycobacteriales bacterium | reverse complement strand
TACGTCGGGACGACGGGCGGCCAGGTCTACGTGTCTGCCGACAGCGGCGACACCTGGGCCGCGGCGGTGAGCAACCTCCCGGCGGTGCTGTCGGTCGAGGTGCAGACGCTGGCATGAGGATCGTGCTGCCCTACCACCTGCGCACGCTCGCCCAGGTCGGAGCCGAGATCGAGCTGCCCGGCACCACGGTCAGGGAGGTGCTCGACGCCCTCGAGCAGGCGCACCCGGTCCTCCGAGGCACCGTGCGCGACCCGGTCACCGGCATCCGCCGGCCGTTCGTCCGCTTCTTCGCCTGTTCCCGCGACCTGTCCCACGACAGCGTCGACGACGCTCTCCCCGACCCGGTGCTCACCGGCGAAGAACCCTTACTCGTCGTCGGAGCCATGGCCGGCGGCTGATCAGTCGTGGACGTCCAGCAGCAGACCGAGGACGTCCCTGACCTGGGTCAGCACCGCCGCGCCCACGTTGCCGGCGTGTTCCCCCAGCCGCTGGACGCCGACCGACCGGACGTGCTGACACTGCGCTGCGCTGCTCCGGACCAGCCCGTTCGTCCGGTCGGCGTCGACGACCACCTCGACCGAGCGCCGACTCAGCGTGAAAGTCAGCGGCACGACCTGGACGACGGACGGACCCACGTCCAGGATCCGCTGGGCGGAGACGACGATCCCGGGCCGGACGAACCCCGCCTCGTGCCCGACCGGCTGGCCCAGGTCGATCCCGACGACGTCACCGGAGATCAGCATCGAGCCACTCCCGCTCGTCCGGTCGCAGCTCGGCGCGCAGCTCAGCACCGATCTGGTCCTGTCGGAGCCTGCGCACGGCCAGGGCAACCGTGTCTCCGACACTGGCGAGCGTGGGCACCCTTATCCAGGACGCCACGTTGAGAGCGGAGTGACGGGGATGCAGCTGACGGACGTCGCCGTTCGGTATGGCCGGGGCGAGCCCTGGGTGCTGCAGGACGTGTCGCTCGGGCTCGACCCGGGGGACGTGGTCGAGCTGAGCGGCAGCAACGGCGCGGGCAAGTCCTCACTGCTGCTGGTGCTCGCCGGGGTGCTGGCACACCGCCGGGGCTCGGTGACCGGTCGACCGCAGGTGGTCGGCTGGGCTCCGGAGCGGTTCGAGGCCCGGCAGCCGCACACGGTCGAGGCCTATCTGACGGCGCAGGCCCGGATGCGCGGAGTGCCACCGGGGCCGACGATCGAGGTCGCGCTGGGCCGGCTCGACGGGCTGCAGCTGCTCCGCACCAGACTGCCCGACCTGTCCAAAGGCTCGGCGCAGAAGGTCGGCATCGCCCAGGCCCTGCTCACCCCGCCCGGGCTGCTGGTCCTGGACGAGCCGTGGTCGGGTCTGGACGCCGAGGCCCAGACCGCGCTGCCCGAGATCGTCGCCGAGGTCGCGGGCGCCGGCGGGATTGTCGTGGTCACCGACCACCAGCGCCGTGCGGTGCAGCTGCCGCTCACCCGTCGCTGGCACGCCTCGGAGGGGACGGTGCGAGAGACCACCCCGCCGGCCGCGGCCCTGCCCGCCGAAGCAATCGTCGAGGTCCGGCTCCCGGCTGCGCGGGCCGAGGCACTGGCCCGCGAGCTGCGCGTGCAGGGCCACGACGCCCGGGTCCGGCCGTGACGGCCCGGCTGCTCGCCGCGTGGCGTTTCCGACTTGCCGGCGCCCGCGAGGCCCGAACGCTGCTCGCTTCGCTCACCACGCTGGCCGCGTTCGAACTGGTGATCCTCTCCGGGGGAGGCGCGCCAGCCCAGGTCTCGATCGTGTCCGCGCTGGCGCTCTCCTTCCCGTTCCTGGCCTGGACCGCCCGTCAGGTGCTCGACGCCGCTCCGGACAGCCAGCAGCGCCTGGACGCGCTGGCCCTGGGCGGCGACGGCTGGGCGCGCCTCGCGGGGGTGCTCGCAGCCCTCGCCGTCACCGCGCCCGCGGCGGCGCTCTGCTTCGGCTGGAGCCTGCTGCAGGTCGATGGGGACGGCTTCCCGTCAGGCGTGATCCCGCTCGGGCTCGCCCTGTCCGTGGTCTGCGCCGCCGCCGCGACCGCAGTCGGAGCCGTGGCCTCCCGGCGTACGGTCGGCAGCGGTACGGGTCCGGTCCTGGTCCTGGTCCTGGTCCCGGTGCTGACGGCGCTGCTCGGGGCCAGCCGCAACCCGGTCGTCACGGCGCTGGTCCCCCGGTTCGGCCCGGCGCTGCGCTCTGCGTACGACAAGGACCTCTCCACCGGTCCCAGCCTGGTCCTTCAGGTCGCCGTCTGGAGCGCGGTCGTGCTGGCCGTCACCTGCCTGCCGTCACGTCGCTGACGACGGGTCAGTCCCGTACGCCGCCGGGCGGACGCCTACCGGACCTGAGCTGGCCACGGACGTGCTCGTCGAGGAAGGCGAAGATCCGCGGCCACGCCTGGTCCGCAGCGCTCTGGACATAGCCGGGGCGCAGCACCGGACCCATCAGCACGCTGGCGATCTTGTGCTCGGCCGGGGTGAGGAAGGAGTGGCCGGCGTCGTCGTACAGGCTGATCTCGTTGGTGATCCCGCACGCGTCGAGCCGGTCGCGCAGCTTCGCGGCCTTCGGCCCGTACAGGCGGTCGCGGCCCCCGTACGACCCCACGACGGGAGGCAGCTTCGCCACCGTCGCCTCGTCCGGCACCTCGCCGTAGTTGGCGCTCACCGCCCTGATGCCGGTGCCGTCGACCGCACCGAGCAGGAGAGCAAAACCGCCGCCGAGACAGAACCCGATCACGCCGAGCCGGTCGCCGTCCGCCTCCGGCCGGCTGCCCAGCCAACGGGCGACCTCCGCGAGGTCCTCCGTGACCGGTCCCGGCTTGTGCCCGTTGATCTCCCGGGCCGCCTTGACCAGGCAGCCGAGCGTCGTGCCTGCGCTGAAGAAGTCCGGCACCGCCACGGCCCAGCCGGCGGCGGCGAAACGGGCGCCCACGTCACGGATCTCGCTGGTCAGACCAAAGACCTCGTGCAGCACCACGACCCCGGGCCAGCCGCCCATGGGAGCCGGCCCGTCGGGCAGCTGCAGGTCCACGGTCATCGTGCGGCCGTCGGCGAGGGGGACGCGGTGGTCGGTCACCCTGCGAACCGTACGCGGGTCACCGGGTCAGGTCGGTGAGGGCGGACGGGGTCCAGGTCGGCCAGGCGGCACCGCCGACGACGGTGCCCCCGATGAACAGGGCCACCTGTTGCGGACCGTCCCACCGGGAGTTGTCCCAGACCGTCGCGCTGTCGCAACGCACCACGGCAGCCGCCACCAGTGGCCACAGCCGTGCGTACCGCTCGCGAACCTTGTGCTCAGGCACGGCGTGCCCACCCGCCGCGACCCGGTGGGCGACGCGCTGGACCGACAGCTCCTCCGGGACCAGCCACGCGTGCAACGCGGTCTGGTAGCCGACCGCGTTCGCGGCGTCGACCAGCCCCAGCTTGGAGCTGTGCGAGAAGACCGTCTCGGCGATGAACGCCTCCCGTCGTGCCAGCAGGGCCGCGCGGGTGCGTTCGGCGACGCGCGCCGCCGCGTACGCATGAGCCTGCGGCTCCTGGGGCCAGCGTCGGGCGGCGATGAGGTCAGCGTTCACGAACGCGGTGCCGGGGCGTCCTGGCAGGAGCACGAGCTCGACAAAAGTTGTCTTGCCCGCCCCGTTCGGGCCGACGACGAGGTCCAGGCGCACCGGTCAGGCGAGCAGCTCGGTGCGGCCGTCCGGGTGATAGCGCCGCATCACGCCGTCGTCGTCGAGCGCCACCGTCGTGACGCCGCGGTCGGCGAGCGCACGGCCGAAGTGGGCTCCTCGCGCGCGCTCCGCGAGGTCGGCGTCCAGCTCGGCGTTGACGACCGTGCGCTCGGCAGGCTCGAGGTCGCGCAGGGCCACCGCGCCGGCGAGCGCAGCCTCGACCCGGCGCCTGGCCGCGGTTCCGGTCATCGAGACGGTCCTACCGACCCTCGCCCAGTGGTCCAGCTGCTGCTTGGCCGACCGGCTCTGTCGTGCGCCCTCGGTCGCAGCCGAGTCGAGCAGGTCAGCAGCGATCCGGGTAGGGCGATCCGGCATCACCTTCACGGCGGCTCCTGGTGGGATGCGTGGCAGTCTAGGACGACGTAGCAGAATGCTACGCCTGGATCGTGCAGCGGTCGCGCGATGAGTCCGGAGCGGTCAGGACGTCATCAGAAGCATCCACCGAGACCCGTAGGGGAACCATGAGAAAACTTGTCGTGAGCGCGTTCGTGTCCTTGGACGGGGTCGTGCAGGCCCCCGGCGGGCCCGGGGAGGACGAGAGCGGGGGGTTCACGCTCGGCGGGTGGACCGTGCCGCACTTCGACGCCTCCGTCGGAGAGTTCATGGACGAGCTGATGGGGCACCCGTTCGACCTCGTCCTCGGGCGCAAGACGTACGACCTGTTCGCGTCGTTCTGGCCGCACGCGAGCGAGGCGGAGGGGGGCAAGCCGCTGAACGAAGCCGTCAAGCACGTCGCCTCCCGGGGCACCCCCGAGCTGTCCTGGGACCGGTCGGTGCCGCTCGAGGGCGACGTCGTAGAAGCCGTCCGGGCCTTGAAGGCCCAGGACGGGCCGGAGCTGCAGGTGCACGGCAGCGGTGACCTGCTGCGGACGCTCCACGGCGCCGGCGTGATCGACACCTACCGGCTGCTGACCGTCCCGGTCGTGCTCGGCTCCGGCAAGCGACTGTTCGGTGACGTACCGGTCGGGCTGCGTCTGGTCTCGAGCCGGTCCTCCGCGACCGGCGTGGTGATGGCGGTCTACGAGACCGGTCCGCTCGAGACAGGCACCTTCGCGCCGGAGTGAGCGGCGAGGGCGCGAACCAGGGCCCGCAGCGCTGGGGTCCGCGAGGTCTCGGCGTGCTGGACGAGCGACAACGATCGTGTGCACGCCTCCGCGCTCCGGTGCACCGCGACACCCGGGTGACGAAACGCCTGCAGGGCCAGTGCCGGGAGGAGCGCGACGCCGAGCCCCGCCGCGACGAGCGCCTGCACGACCACGTAGTCGTCGGTGCTGTGCCGCACGTCCGGAGTAAACCCGGCCTCGCCGCAGACCCGGAGCAGGTGCTCCCCGCACCGCGGGCAGCCGCTGACCCATCGCCGGTCCGACAGGTCGTGCAACCCGTCGAAGGACTCCCCCGCCGGGGTCACCACCCGCACCGGGTCCTCGGCGAGGGGAGTGGCGACCAGGTCCGGACCGAGATCTGCCGACCAGACGTAGGAGAACACCAGGGCTGCGTCGACCTCGCCGGAGCGGACCAGCACCAGCGCCTCGGGCGGCTCCGCCTCCTGCAGCCGCACCTCCAGCCCAGCCGGCAACGCGGCCAGCGCAGCCGGCACGAGGGTGGCGGCGGCGGAGGGGAACGCGGCGAGCCGGACGGTCCCGGTCTGCAGCGCAGCCAGGGCGGCCAGCTCGTCGGCAGCGCTGCGCAACCGGGCGGCGACGGCGTCGGCGTGCACGAGCAGGACCCGGCCGGCCTCGGTGAGCCGGATGCCACGGGTGGTGCGGACGACCAGCGGGGCCCCGACCTGGCGCTCCAGCGCAGCGACCTGCTGGCTGACCGCCGGCTGCGTGACGTGCAGCTGACGGGCGGCGGCAGCGAGCGAGCCGGCGTGCGCCACCGCCCGGAAGATCTCGACCCGTCGTACGTCCATGCCCCAAGCATGCCTTGGGGGTCACCTCCGGGATCATGGTCTACCGCTGCGCCCTTCGACGGAGGACGGTGACGCCATGACAACGATCGGGTTGCTCGGCGGGATGAGCTGGCACTCCTCCGCGACCTACTACCGCGTGCTCAACGAGACCGTGCACGCCGCACGGGGCGGGCACGCCAGCGCCGACGTGGTGCTGGCCTCGCTGGACTTTGAGCGCGTACGGGAACTGCAGGTCGCCGACGACTGGGACGGGGCCGCTGCCCTGCTGACCGACGCCGCGCTCGGGCTGCAGGCAGCCGGCGCCGGTCTGGTCGTCCTCTGCACCAACTACATGCATCGCGTGGCCCCGACCGTCGAAGCTGCGCTGTCGGTCCCGTTCCTGCACATCGCCGACGCCGTTGCCGAGCACGCGCTGGCGGCCGGTATGACCACCATCGGCCTGCTCGGCGTGCGTCCCGTGATGGAGGAGGACTTCTATGCCGACCGCCTGCGTCAGGCCGGGCTCGAGGTGCTCGTGCCGGACGTCGACGACAGAGTGACCGTGGACCGGGTGATCTTCGACGAGCTGACCCAGGGCCGATTCACCGCGGACTCCCGTGAGGCGTACGTCGCCGTCATCGAGAACCTGGCCTCGCGAGGCGCTCAGGGCGTGGCGCTGGCCTGCACCGAGATCGGCCTGCTGGTCGGTCCGGACGACACCGACGTACCCCTGCTCGACACGGCCCTCGTGCATGCCGCCGCAGCCGCGAAGGCGTCCGGCCAGACCGGTTCGTGAGCTGACGAGCTGACTGTGCCGAGGCGCGAGGATCAGCCGCCGGCAGGACAACGATCACTGCCGGCGGCTGAATACCCGTACGGGGTCGTCCCCGTGAGCCGGTTAGCCGTTCGGGCCGGCCGGCG
>JBBSTR010000117.1:0-6700 GCA_038235705.1 Mycobacteriales bacterium | reverse complement strand
GAGCTGTTGACCCCCGGACCCCTGCGCGACGCCCTGGACGGTTCCTACAGCCTCCAGGACGACCTGGTCCTCACCGACGACTACGCCCTGGTCGTCAACAGGATGCCGATCCATCTCGCCGGGAGGTCGCACGGCGCGGTCGTGACGTTGCGCGACCGCACGGAGCTGGCGGCTCTGCTGCGAGAGCTGGACGGCGAGCGAGGACTGACCGACTCGCTCCGCGCGCAGCAGCACGAGTTCGCCAACCGGATGCATACCGTCGCCGGGCTGCTGGAGCTCGGCGAGACCCAGGAAGCCATGCGCTTTCTCACCGAGGTGCAGGGCACCGCGGCCCAGTTCGACAACACGCTTCGCACCCACATCGCTGCCCCACAGATCGTCGGCCTCATCCTCGGCAAGGCCGCGGAGGCCAACGAGCAGGGCGTCCAGCTGACGATCTCCCCCGACACCTGGCTCAGCGAGGCCCCTGACCGGTTGCAGCTGCTGACGACGGTGCTCGGCAACCTCGTCGACAACGCGATGGATGCGCTCAGAGGACGCACCGCTCCGCGCGTCATCGAGGTCCGCGTCGTCGAGGACGACGGGCTGCTGGAGATCACCGTGTCCGACAACGGTCCGGGGGTGCCCCCCGAGCTCGTGCCGCGGATCTTTCTCGACGGCTACAGCACGAAGGCGACTACCGGGGGCCGGGTGCACGGACTGGGGCTGGCGCTGGTGCACCGCTCGGTCACTCGCTTCGGTGGCTCGGTCTCGGTCTCGTCAGGCGACGGTGGGACCGGCGCCGTCGTGACGGTGAAGATCCCGAAGGGCCCCGCTCCGGTCGGCGACCGTCCCCTTCTGCCTGGAGCCACCCGATGACCCAGGCGCTGCTGAAGGTGCTGGTCGTGGACGACGACTTCCGCGTCGCCGGCATCCACGCGGCGTACGCCGCGCGTACCGAAGGCTTCGAGGTGGTCGGCCAGGCGTTCACGGCTGCCGAGGCGCGAGCGCTCGCCACGCTGCACACCCCTGACCTGGTGCTGATGGACGTCTACCTCCCGGACGGGAGCGGGTTGGACGTCGTGCGTGAGCTGCTGTCGGGCAACCCGTCCCCTGACGTGATCGTCATCTCGGCCGCCCGTGACCTGAACGCGGTGCGCAGCGCGATGCAGCTCGGAGCCCTGCACTACCTGGTCAAGCCCTTCGGCTATCAGGCGCTGGCCGAACGGCTGGTCGCCTACCGGCGCCTGCGCGGCTATCTCGACAAGCTCGGGGAAGCGCCGGAGCAGTCCGAGGTCGACCGGCTGTTCGGCAGCTTTCACTCTCCCGTCGACCTGTCAGACCCTCCGGCCAAGGGACACTCTGCGCCGACGTTGCAGCTGGTGCGCGACACCGTGCGGGCGTGCACGGACGACATCTCGGCGGCTCAGGTCTCCGAGCAGGTCGGCATCAGCCGGGCCACGGCGCAGCGCTACCTGACCTACCTGGAGCGGCACCGGGTGCTGACGCTGCACCTGCGCTACGGCGCGACGGGACGACCCGAGCACCGCTATCGGATGACGAACCGCTGACCCGGTCTAAAGCTCCCCCATCTGGACTTGAACCAGAAACCCTGCGATTAACAGTCGCATGCTCTGCCAATTGAGCTATGGGGGATCGAGCGCTGGCAAGGCTAGCGCAGGCTCCCGGCGTGTGAGGTGGCCGTCCGCGCACCAGGCGTGACGGCGGCCCAGGCGGGGGTAGGGGCGTGAGACACCCACCCCGTAGGAGGATCTCGTGATCAAGAAGCTCACCCTCGTCGTCGGCTTCGGCGCCGGATACGTGCTCGGCGCGAAGGCCGGCAAGGACCGCTACCGGCAGATCATGAAGCAGGTGAACGGCGTCCTCGGACGCCCCGAGGTGCAGGACGTGACGAGCCACCTCACCAGCGCGGTCACCGAGAAGGCGGGCCAGGTCGCCGACACTGCGAAGGCGAAGGTGGAGGACCTGACCTCCGGCGACACGAGCGGAGCGGGCACCGAGGACACGAGCAAGGGCGGCTCCGGCGCCAGCACCGGGTCCTCCCCGAGCGTCGCCCGCGGCCCCATGCCGGGCGCCGCTGCCAGCGACACAGCCTGAGCCATCCACCCCTGAGAGAAGGAACGTCTGTGAGCTCCCGCATCCCCGAACCGCCGTCGGCCGACGAAGCCGAAGGCATCCCCGACGACGGCATCAACACCCCCGAGCAGGTGGCCGCGGGTGATGAGGCCAACAGCATGGAGCCGCCGCACGACACGGCGCTGGCCGTGGACGACTACGGCACGACAGCCTCCGAGCAGCACGACGGCGAGGGCATCGACCGACGGACCTCCCGGGAGGAGCCCGAGGTGCTCGACGCCGTGGACACGCCGGCCGACGAGTCGAAGGGCGCCGACACGCCCTTCGACGAGCGCGCCGGCCAGGGCGTCGGTCGGATCGTCGAGCCGGACGAGGGCGCCCGGACCGACGAGACGAGCGAGCTGGTCGGCGAGGACGTCGGCACCGACCTCGGTGGCTACACGGCCGAGGAATCAGCGATGCACCTCGAGCCCGAGGTCTGAGCGGTCGGGCCCACGTAGCCTGACCGGTATGCGCCGTCCGCTCGTCCTGGCTCTGGTCGGGGCGCTCGGGCTCACGCTCACCGGGCTTGCCGGCACGGCGAGTGCGGCCGCTGAGAATCCCGCGAGGGGGTGGCAAGACACCTGGCACAGCCGGCAGGCCGACCTCACGGTTGCCGCCCAGGACGCAGGCCAGGACGGCCGCGGGGTCATCGTGGCCGTCCTGGACACCTGGATCGACGTGACGCACCCCGATTTCCAGGGACGGGCAGGTGTCGGCGTCGACTGCGTCGGAGGCAGCTGCCGGACAGGTCAGACGCGGGACGCGTGCGTCCACGGAACCCACGTCGCGGGCACGGTCGGGAGCAGCTCGTTCGGGGTGGCCCCCGGCGCTGTCGTCCTGCCCGTACAAGTCCTGAGCTTCGACGCGACCTCCGGCGAGTGCCTTGGCCGGCCGGAGGACGTCGCAGCCGGCATCCGCTACGCGGTCGGCCAGGGGGCCCGGGTCATCAACCTCTCGCTCGGCGCCGACACCGCCGGCACCGACGACGGACCGCTGCCCAAGGCCGTCGACGCCGCGGCCGCCGCAGGCGTGGTGGTCGTGCTCTCCGCGGGGAACGGGGACGTGCCCATCACGGACGTCTACGGCAGCAAGGCCCTCGTCGTGGCCGCTACGGGAGCCGACGGCGCCCTGGCTTCCTACTCCCAGCGCGAGGGCGGCGTCGATCTAGCGGCTCCCGGCGGCGACGCCACCGACGGCAGCTGCAGCGAGTCGACCTGCGTCACGTCGCTGTTTCCCGACGGCCGGTACGCCGTCGCGGCCGGCACCTCGATGTCCGCGCCGGTGATCAGCGGCGTCGCGGCTCTTCTGCTGGCGCAGGACCCCCGCCGCACAGCCCAGGACGTCAGCAACCTGCTCACGACGACGGCGAAGCCGCTGGACGGCGCCGGGGCCGGTCTCGTCGACGCCTCTGCGGCGCTGGGCGTCACCCCCGCCGTGCCGCGTCCCCGCCAGACCGACCAGTCGTCGGCCGACGCGCTCCTGCCCGCCGGGACCGTCCCGCTGGCGCAGGAACCCCCGACGACCCGGCTGCCGGTGCCCGCGCCGCCGATCTCAGCCGGGCCCTCGTCCCCGTCGATGGTGACGACCCCCCGGGTGGAGCCTGCCCCGGTCGCGCTGCGGCCGGCCACGCTGCTCGCGTCGGACAGCGAGGTCCCGTTCGCGCTCAGGATCGGGACGCTGCTGATGCTCGCCGCCGCCGGCGCCGCCACGACGGTCGTCCAGCGCACCCGGACGGCCTGAGACCCGTCACGCCGGCGAGCCCGCTGGGTGAGCTCTCAGCCGACCGAACGACGCGCCCCCAGCAACAGCTGTTCGGCGTGCGCCCGCACCAGGGGGTCAGCGGTCGGGGTCCCCTCGTCGAAGACCAGCTGCCAGGCAAGCGTCTCGGACCCGGGCTGGCGGCGACCCACGATCCGGACCCCGCCGGACGGTTGCAGCCGCTCGTGCCGCGACCAGGCGACGCTGGCCGTGACCCGGCTGCGCACGACCGTCGGCAGGTCTGATCCGCGTGCCTCCTGGACCAGGTCGACGACCCGATGAGCACCCGCGCCGACCACCTCGTTGCTCTCGACGACCAGCAGCTGCGGGCGGCGCCAGCTGACCCGTTCGATGGCCGACCAGACCAGGTCGGTCCCGCCCGGCATCAGCAGACGTTGCGCGGTCGCGACCACCGGCTCACCCGCCGTGGTCAGTGCCCAGGCCTCACGATGCTCACCCGGGGGCAGCAGCAGCTCGCGCACCTGCAACGGGACGGGTCGACGACGAAGCAAGGCCACACCCCCAGCCTAGGGAGCGTTGACCCTAGAGGTCGCCGACGCCGCGTTCGCGCACGGCACGCATGGCCTGCTCAAGCTGCACCAGCTCGGTGAACATGCGGGTGTACTTCTCTGCCTCGCTCACCGGGTTGACCCGTTGCAGAGCCGGCTTGAGCTCCGCGATCCTGCGGGCGTAAGCCAGCTCTTGCAGCCGCGCCAGCTGGACGGCGGCATAGCGGTCGTCCACGTCCCCGTCGCAGAAGACCGGCTCGACGGCGAGCCTCAGCACCATGTCGCGGACGACGTCCTGGTCGGCGACCTCCCGCAGCAGCTCGACCCAGCCCTCTCCCCCGGGCTGACCGGTCACCCCGCCGGCGACCTCCACCAGCTCACGGACGGCGCGCAGCGCCGGGTCGGTCCACGCGTCGCTCTGGATCGCGTCCAGGAGCGGGGCGACCAGCACGGGCGCCTGGACGGCCAGCTTGATCACCTCTCGCTCGACGGTGAGCGCTGCCGCATCCAGCGGGCGCTGCGACGCCGCCGGGCGGCGCTGCGGCGGGGCCCCGCGCCCGAGCAGCTGCGCGACCCGCTCGACGACGAAACCCTCGTCGGACAGTCCGATCCGGCCCTCGACCCACGTGGCGTAGCGGCGCCTGATGCCGTGGTCCTTGATCTTGGCGACGAGGGGTGCCGTGGCCTCGACGGCGCCGGACCGCCCCTCTGCGGTCTCCAGGTTGTAGGCGGTCAGCGTCGACTGCAGCGCGAACTCGACCAGCGGCACCCGGCTGGCCACGAGGTCTCGCACGGCCTCGTCACCCTTCGCGAGGCGCAGCTCGCACGGGTCGCTGCCGCCCGGGCTGACCGCGATGAAGGTCTGCATCACGAAGGACTGGTCGCTGTCGAACGCCTTCAGCGCAGCCTTCTGGCCGGCTGCGTCACCGTCGAACAGGAAGATGACCTCGCCGGTCAGGGCCGCCGAGTCCATGAGCATGCGCCGCAGCAGCCCGATGTGGTCGGCGCCGAACGCCGTGCCGCAGGTCGCGACCGCGGTCGGCACCCCGGCCAGGTGGCAGGCCATCACGTCGGTGTAGCCCTCGACGACCACCGCCTGTCGGCTGCGGGCGATGTCTTTCTTAGCCTTGTCGAGCCCGTAGAGCACGTGGCCCTTGCGATAGAGCGCCGTCTCCGGGGTGTTGAGGTATTTCGGGCTGTCGTCGCTCGGGTCGGTGGACAGCTTGCGGGCGCCGAACCCGACGACCTCGCCGGTCATCTCGGTGATCGGCCAGACCAGCCGGTTGCGGAACCGATCGATCGGCCCGCGCTTGCCCTCGCTGGCGAGGCCGGACCCGACCAGCTCGGCGTCGCTGAAGCCCTTGGTGCGCAGCAGCTTGACCAGGGTGTCCCAGCCGGCCGGTGCATAGCCCAGGCCGTAGGTCGCCGCGGCGCCCCGATCGAAACCGCGCTCGGCCAGGAACTGGCGAGCGACCTCGGCGCACGGGGACGCCAGCTGCTCGGTGAAGAAGGCCGCCGCCACCTTGTTGGCCTCGACGAACCGGGTGCGCTGGCTGCTCTGACGACCCGCCGCGGCGTTTCCCCGCTCGTAGGTGAGCTCGATCCCAAAACGCCCGGCCAACAGCTCGATGGCCTCGACAAAGGAAAGGTGCTCGCTCTCCCGCAGAAAAGTGATGACGTCACCGCTCTGCCCACAACCAAAACAATGATAGACATTGAGTTGTGGATTCACCGAGAAGCTCGGCGATTTTTCGTCGTGGAAAGGACAGAGACCTTTCAGTCGACCGCCGCCGGCCGGGCGCAGCTGGACCCGCTCGCCGACGATGTCGACGAGGGACGCACGCTCGCGGACGGTGACGACGTCGGCGTCACGGATCCGTCCGGCCACCCTGGCACCCCCTGCTCCGAAGAGCCCTCAGCCTAGGTCGAGGGTGCGACAGGGTCAGCCGTTCACTGTCCCGAGCAGATGGACGGCGGAGGCGTCGGTGAGCGAGGCCACCTGGTCGACCACGGCGCGGAGCCGGGCCGCGTCGTCCGGCGCCGCTCGCCAGGCCGCGGCGGCCAGCGGGTCGAGCGCCTCCGGTCGCGCGCACAGCCGCTGCACGAGCTGCGTCACCCGCTCGCGCTCGCGCTCCTGAGCTGCGCCGACTCCCGGGCGAGCCATGACATACACCGCCGCGACCGCCTTGAGCAGCGCGCACTCGGCCCGTACGTCCGCGGGCACGATCAGGTCGGCGACGTACCGGGTGAGGTCGCCGTCGCCGTGCGCCGCCCGTGTCGCCTGCTCGGCACTGACGCAGAACCGACCGATCAGG
>JBBSTR010000116.1:0-6738 GCA_038235705.1 Mycobacteriales bacterium | reverse complement strand
AGTTCTGCTCGTGGTCGGCGTGCAGCAGGAACAGCAGGTTGAGCGCCTTGCTCATCTGCGGGCTGACCTCGTACTCCTCGGCGGGCACGCCAAAGGTCATCCGTAGAAAGTTGTCGACGTAGCCGAGGTTGTTGTCCGGATACAGGAACGGCTGGCCGACCGACTTCTTGTAGGCGTACGCCGCGATGGTCGGCATCTTGGCCAGCAGCCGGATGGTGGACATCTCGACGTGGTCGGCGTCGAACGGGTCGAGCGAGTCCTGGTAGAAGGTCGACAGGGCGCTGACGGCCGAGGAGAGCACCGCCATCGGGTGCGCGTCGGTCGGGAAGCCGCCGAAGAACTCCCGGAAGTCCTCGTGGAGCATCGTGTGCTTGCGGATCTTGCCCTTGAACCCGTCCAGCTCCTCCGGGGTCGGCAGCTCGCCGTAGATGAGCAGCCAGGTGACCTCGAGGAAGGTCGCCTTCTCGGCCAGCTCCTCGATCGGGTAGCCGCGGTAGCGCAGGATCCCGGCGTCACCGTCGATGTAGGTGATCGTCGACGCACAGGACGCGGTGTTGACGAAACCGGGGTCCAACGTGACGAGCCCGGTGGTTGACAACAGCTTCGGGATCTCGATCCCGGACGACCCCTCGGTCGCAGGGACGACCGTCAGGGGCAGCGAGCCGCCAGGGTGCTGCAGGGTGACGTCCGACATGGAGAGCCTCTCGTTGCGCGACTGGTCGCCCCATCTTGCCTGTCGGGCGCTGATGCGGGGGACCGGGGGGAAGCATCGGCTGCAGACAGTGGTTATACTTGCGTCAGCAACTACTCCAGGAGGACGCCATGCCCGCCGTCACCGCAGACCCCGTCACGCTCCCCAGGCTTGCCGCGCCCGGCCTCGGCGACCTCGTACGACCCGTCGTCAGCGTCACCACTGCGCCCCGCGGCTTCGAGGGCGAAGGCTTCCCGGTGCGCCGCGCCTTCGCCGGCGTGAGCGCGGCCGCGCTCGACCCGTTCGTGCACCTGGATCAGATGGGCGAGGTCGAGTACGCGCCGGGGGAGCCCAAAGGAACGCCCTGGCACCCGCACCGCGGCTTCGAGACGGTGACGTACATGCTCGACGGCGCCATGCAGCACCAGGACACCAGCGGCGGCGGCGGCCTGATCCAGGACGGCGCGACGCAGTGGATGACCGCTGGAGCTGGGATCCTGCACATCGAGACACCGCCAGAGTCGCTCGTGGTCTCGGGTGGGCTCTTCCACGGCTTCCAGCTGTGGGTCAACCTGCCCGGCCGGGACAAGATGACGGCTCCCGCCTACCAGAACCTGGAGGGTGAGGACGTCACGCTGCTGTCCTCGGCCGACGGCGGCGCCCTCGTGCGGCTGATCGCCGGTTCGTTGGCGGGACACACCGGACCCGGGTCCACCCGTACGCCGATCACGCTCGTGCACGCGACCGTCAGCGCCGGGGCCCGGCTCGACGTGCCGTGGCGAGCCGACTTCAACGGGCTGGTCTACGCGCTGTCCGGAAAAGGTCAGGTCGCCGGCACGGCGCTCGGCGCCGGCCAGCTGGCCGTGCTGGGCGCGGGCGACACGCTGACCGTCTCGGCCGACGCCTCCCAGGATGCGCGTACCCCTGCGCTGGACGTGTTGCTGCTCGGCGGCCGCCCGATCCGCGAGCCGGTCGCACAGTACGGCCCGTTCGTGATGAACACCCGGGCCGAGCTGCAGCAGGCCATGGACGACTTCCAGGCAGGCCGCCTCGGCGTTGTCCCGCCGGACGCGCTGATGCCGCACACGGTGCGATAGACGCCTGACAGCACGTTGCGCTAAGGGCGCCTGGCGGCACGTTGCGCTAGGCGCGCCTGACGGCACGGTGCGCTAGGCGCGCCTGACGACACGGCGCGCTAGGCGGTCACTGGTCCCGGGACTGCTGGATGAGGAACCGCTCCAGCTCGGCGCCCAGCTCGTCGGCCGAAGGCAGGTCCTGCTCGGTGGCGAGCACCGAGCTCTCGCGGCCTTTCACGAAGCTGTCGTACTGGTCCTCGAGCGCCCGCACGACCCCGGCCACCTCGTCGTTCTCGGCGATCTGGGCGTCGATCGCCTGACGGGTCGTCGCGGCCGCCTCCTCCAGAGCCAGGGTTGGCAGGAGCAGCCCGGTCGTCGTGCCCACCTCACGCAGGAGCGCGACCGAGGCGGCCGGGAACTCGCTCTGGCTGACGTAGTGCGGGACGTTCACGGCGAAGCCGATCGCGTCGTGGCCGGCCTGGATGAGCCGGTGCTCAAGCAGGTGGCCGGCACTCGCCGGCACGCTCACCGAACCGACCCAGGGCTCGTAGGCCGCGATCAGGTCCTTGCGGTTGCCGTGGGCGATCACCCCGACCGGCCTGGTGTGCGGCAGGGCCATCGGGATCGCGTTCAGACCGACGGTCAGGCGCACCCCGAGCTGGACGACGAGCAGTCGCACGGCCTCGGTGAACCGCTCCCACTGCACGTCCGGCTCAGGGCCGGTGAGCAGCAGGAAGCTGCCGCCGCCCTCGTCCTGCAACAGGTGCACGACCAGCTCCGGGTCGGCGTAGGACGCCCAGTGGTCTCCGTCGAACTGCATCGGCGGCCGTCGCGCGCGGTAGTCGTGCAGCTGGTCGACGTCGAAACGGGCTACGACCTGCCCGGACAGGGTGCTGAGAAGGTGGTCCCGAGCCATCCGCGTGGCTGCACCCGCGTCGACGAACCCGTCCAGCGCCTGAATCAGGACAGGCCGGTCGGCGTCGGGTCGGTCCGGGTCGAGCTCGTACAGCTCACGTGGGTCCAGGCGCGCCATGCGGTCTCCTTCGTACGGGTCTCAGGGCCTCAACGTAGGCAGGCCCTGACCCATGCCCGCAGGCTAGGAGGCTTCGCGCTCCTGCGCGTGCTCCATCGCCAGGCGACGGCGCTCCTCGTGGGTCGAGAACGAGGCCAGCGTGACCCGTCGCGGGTTGGCGAGCCGGACGGGCGGGTTGACGGGAGCGCGGGAAGGGGTCGTGGCGTCCATGGTGACAGGGTCCCCGAGCAGGAGGCAACCGTCACCTCCTTGTCATGTGAACATGCTCTCAGAGTGAATGGGTTCCGAACGGCCACGGCTGACAGGATGCTGTGGTGGTGAGGCTGACGGACCGGGTGCTGGGGCTGCTCGACGCCGCCCTGGCCGGGGTGCCCGGAGCCCAGTCGCGCCCCGGTCAGCGGGCGATGGTCGAAGCGGTCGACCGCGCCCTTCGTACGAAAGAGCACCTGCTCGTGCAGGCCGGGACCGGGACCGGGAAGTCGCTCGGCTACCTGGTGCCGGCTCTGTCGTCCGGGCGGACCGTCGTGGTGGCGACGGCGACGAAGGCGCTGCAGGCGCAGCTGGTCGACAAGGACCTCCCGAGGCTGGCTTCGGCGCTGACGAAACAGCTCGGTCGTACGCCGACGTTCGCGCTCGCCAAGGGCCGGAGCAACTACGCGTGCCTGCAGCAGGTCCACGGCGGTCCAGGCGCGGTCGTCGAGCCCGACGGGCTCTTCGAGACGCCGGCCAGCAGCCTTGGAGCGCAGGTTGTGAAGGTGCGTGAGTGGGTGGGGGAGACGACGACCGGCGACCGGGACGACGTGCCGTTTCCGGTCAGCGACCGGGTCTGGTCACAGGTGTCGGTCTCGGCAAGGGACTGCCTCGGCACCCGCTGCCCGGATCGCGCCGACTGCTTCGCCGAGCTGGCACGTGAGCAGGCCAAGGAGGCCGACGTCGTCGTCGCCAACCACGCCCTGCTCGCTCTCGACGCCTTCACCGAGCTGAGCGTGCTGCCGGAGCACGACGCCGTCGTGCTCGACGAGGCGCACGAGTTCGTGGCCTCAGCGACCGAGGCGCTCACCCACGAGCTATCGCGTACGGAGGTGCGCCGCGCCCTCGCGGCGGCCAAGCCGCTGCTGACCGAGTCGGCGTCGTTGACGCTGCAGGAGGCCTCCGAGGCGCTCGACGTGCTGCTGACCGGGATGACGCCCGGGCGTCTTCGTCGGCTTCCCGACGACGTCGCGGAAACGCTCGGGATGGTGCAGCGGGCTTGCGGTACGGCGGTGAACAACCTCGCCCCCGGCTCGGACGAGGACACCCAGGCGGCGCGTGAACGGGCGCGGCTGGCGCTGACCGCCGTGGCGGACGCCTGTGCCGAGCTGCTCACGCCGGCGACCTCTAGCGCGGTCTACGCCGTGGGCGAGCCAGGGGCCGTACGGCTGCGTGTTTCGCCGCTCTCGGTCGGCGCGTCGCTCGCGTCCGGGCTGTTCGGGAACCGGACGGTGGTCGCCACCTCCGCCACGCTGACGCTCGGCGGGTCGTTCGGGCACACCGCCCGCGCGCTCGGGCTGTCACAGGCGGCGTCGGCCGAGGTCGGGGCCACGTTCGCTCCGTGGGAGGGGGAGGAACCTCCTCTCCGGTGGCGTTTCGCCGACGTGGGCAGCCCGTTCGACTACCCGCGGCAGGCTCAGCTGTACGTCGCCGACGACCTTCCCTCGCCGTCGGACCCCGCCTGGGCCGCTGCCGTCGACGCGCGGGTCGTCGAGCTGGTCCGGGCGGCCGGTGGACGCACGCTCGCGCTGTTCAGCTCGACCGCCGCGGCGGTCCGCTCGGCCGCGGTCGTGCGAGCGCAGCTGGACGTGCCGGTGCTCCTGCAGGGTGAGGACAGCGCGGGGGCGCTCACCCGACGCTTCGCCGCCGACGCCCGCACGTGCCTGTTCGGCACGCGGTCGTTCTGGCAGGGCGTCGACGCGCCGGGCAGCACCTGCCAGCTCGTCATCATCGACCGCATCCCGTTCCCGCACGTGGAGGACCCGCTCATGCAGGCCCGCCTGGAGGTGGCCGGGCCGGCCGGTTTCACCTCGGTCACGCTGCCCCCCGCTGCCGTGCTCCTCGCGCAGGGCGCCGGACGGCTGATCCGCTCGACCGGCGACCGGGGCGTCGTTGCCGTGCTCGACCCTCGGCTCGGCTCGGCTTCCTACAGCCGGCTCCTGCGCTCGACGCTCCCCGACTTCTATCCGGCCCGCTCGCTGCCGGCCGTGCTCGACTCCCTCCGCTCCATCGACGCCTCTGCACCCCCCGTGCAGCCGGTTCCCGAGCGGGCTGCGCGATGACGTGGGCCGAGGCCCTGGGCGACGCCCAGGGGCAGCTGCAGGTGTCGGCCGACGACGGGGTCGTCACCGTCGAGCTGCACCGGCCGGCGAAGAAGAACGCCATCACGTACGCCATGTGGTCGGCTCTTGCCCGGCTGATGCCGGCGCTGGCCGCCGACGCCTCGGTCGACGTGGTCGTGCTCAGGGGCACGCCCGGCGGCCCGTTCAGCGCCGGCGCGGACATCTCGGAATTCCAGAGCCTGCGGGCGACGCCTGAGGCAGCCGCCGCGTACGGCGAGGCGGTCGAGAGCGGTGAGCAGGCGCTGATCGGCTTCCCCAAGCCGACGATCGCGCTGGTCGAGGGCTGGGCGGTCGGCGGCGGCACCCAGGTCGCGGTCGCTTGCGACCTGCGGGTGGCCGGGCCGGACAGCCGGTTCGGGGTGACCCCGGCCAAGCTCGGCATCGTCTACGCACTGCCGTCGACCGCCCGGCTCGTCGACGTGGTCGGTCAGGCCTGGGCGTCGTTCTTCCTGCTCACGGGCGAGCTTGTCGACGCCCCGACGGCGCTGCGGATCGGCCTGGTTCACGAGGTCGTCGACGACCCTTCTGCGCGGGCGTACGCGCTCGCGCGGTTGCTTTCCCAGCGCGCCCGGGTGTCGCAGGTGGGCGCCAAGGCGCTGATCGCCCGGGCTGTCGCGGGACGTCGCGAGGTCGACGACGCGGTGCGGGTGCTCTACGAGGCGTCGCTCGCCGGACCGGAGTACGCCGAGGGGGTCGAGGCGTTCCTCGCCAAGCGCGCCCCCGACTTCCGGGCCGTCCGCGAGCCCTGAGCGTCTGCCTGGCCACGTCTTCGTGGAGGCAAACGCCCTTGCGGCGGTAGTCACGCCATGCGACGGCCCTGATCGAGGAGCGCTTCCCGGATGACGCAGACCACGGCGCTTCAGCCGTGCTCCTGGACGACGGCACGGTCCGCACCGGAGGCGGTTATCGCCTCGGTAGAGGTGCCACGAGATGGAGCCGTACTGCGGCGCGCAGTGGACCGTGGCGGTCAGGGTGGGTCGATCAGGGTGCACCCGGTCGGGCTGGGTCGGTGGTCTAGCCGGTCTGTGCCCAGCCGGTCTGGGTGATCCATCGGATGCGGTCGTGGTGGGGGAGGTCTTGCTGGCGGTCGTGCAGGTCGTGGTGGTGGGCGTGGCAGAGCAGGGCGAGGTTGTCCAGGTCGCTGGTGCCGCCGTTGGTCCAGTGTTGGACGTGGTGGGCTTCGCAGCCGGAGGGTGGTCGGTGGCAGCCGCGGACGACGCAGTGCCGGTCGCGGGCGAGCAGCGCTTTGAACTGTGTTCCGGTGACAGTGCGTGCGGATCTGCCGATGTAGAGCGGGTCGCGCAGGTGTGAGCAGACCCAGCCCGGTGGTGGGGGCGCGCCGAGCCGGGTGCCGGGTGGTTGCTGGTCGCACGCGTGGCCGGTGTCGCCGCCGCGGTTCAGGTCTTGCTGGACGGTGAGGTGGACGGTGGCGTCGCAGGTGAGCCGGCGTAGCGCGCCCAGGGTGAGCGGGCTGGTGGCGCCGAGGAGCAGGGGTGCGGCGGGGGTGTGCTGACCGAGCAGGTCCGCCTCGAGGAGCCCGGCGAGCCCGCTCGGTCGGTGGCCCGT
>JBBSTR010000115.1:0-6885 GCA_038235705.1 Mycobacteriales bacterium | reverse complement strand
GGGCGCATCGTGACGTCCCGGCTGTCGCGGGAGCGCTGCTCCCGCTGCTCGGTGACCTGCGGTTCGAGCTCGGCCTCCACGGCCAGGACCGCCCGGCGCACCGAACGTCTCAGGTCGCCCGGACACAGGCTCCCGGCCGCTCCGGCGCCGCCCGGGCCGAGCAGCCGGGCCTGGACGCCGGCGCAGACCGCCGGAGAGCAACCCCCGGTCTCGAACAGGATCACCGCGGCCTGCGGGCACCAGACGATCCCCTCGCCGAGAGCGGCGAGCAGCACCGGCAGCTGGTCGCGCAACCGCAACGCGTCCCCGAGCAGCGAAGCCGCGCGGCGCTGCCCCACCCGCAGCACCGGCGCGAGCTCCATCGCCGCCAGGTCCGGATCGCAGCCCTGGTCCAACCCGACCAGGTCGAACCAGTCCAGAAGCACGCCGACCTCGGCCGCGTACGCCTTAGCCCGGGCGACCTGCACCCGCCCGAGCGCGTCCAGGTGCGCGTTCTGCGCCCCCGCGGTGAACAACGACCGCGCCGCCACCGCGCGCCCGAACCGGCCCGGCCCGAACGCCGTCGACGCGGGGGCGGGGGAGGTGGGCATGCGCCCATCCTGCCACCGACCTACGACAGAACCGAACACCAGAAAGACCTGCTCAGAAAGAATATCTAGAGACTTCGCCGGGGGGTGGACGAGCGCGAGCGGTAGCAGGCGCACGTACCGTGGCGAGGTGAACCGCACCGAGCTGGCCCGGATGGTCGACCACACCCTGCTCAAGCCGGAGGCGACGGACGCCCAGGTCAGGGCGCTCATCGACGAGGCAGCCGAGCTGGGCGCGTTCAGCGTCTGTGTCAGCCCGTCACGTCTGCCGCTGACGGTCCCGGACGGGCTCACGGTGTGCACCGTGGTGGGCTTCCCGTCCGGCGCGCACCAGAGCGAGATCAAGGCAGCGGAGGCGGCACAGGCGGTCATCCAGGGGGCGACCGAGGTGGACATGGTGATCTCGGTCGGGGATGCGGTCGCGGCGGAGTGGGACCGCGTCGAGCGCGATGTCCGAGCGGTCAAGGACGCCTGCGGCGACGTGCTGCTCAAGGTCATCATCGAGTCGGCTGTCCTCACCGACGACCAGGTCGTCGCCGCCTGCGAGCGGGCCGAGGCGGGCGGTGCGCAGTACGTCAAGACCAGCACGGGCTTCCACCCGGCAGGCGGGGCGAGCGCCCACGCCGTGCGGCTCATGCGCCAGACCGTCGGCGACCGGCTCGGGGTCAAGGCCAGCGGCGGCATCCGGGACACGGCCACGGCGCTCGCGATGATCGAGGCCGGTGCGTCGAGGCTGGGCCTGTCTGGGACGCGCGCGGTCCTGGACGGCTTGAGCGCCTAGGCGACGTGCGCGGCCAAGGTCGCGTAGCCCGGCTTGAGGACCCCCTCGATGATCGAAAGGCGCTCGTCGAACGGGATGAACGCCGACTTCATCGCGTTGATCGAGAGCCAGCGCAGGTCCTCCCAGCCGTAGCCGAACGTCTCCACCAGCGCGGCCATCTCCGAGGTCATCGACACCCCTGACATGAGGCGGTTGTCGGTGTTGACGGTGACCCGGAACGACAGCCTGCGCAGCAGGCCGATCGGGTGCTCGGCCAGCGAAGAAGCCGCTCCGGTCTGCACGTTCGAGGTGGGGCACATCTCCAGCGGGATGCGCTTGTCGCGGACGTACGAGGCCAGCCGTCCCAGCACCGGCTCTCCGTCGGGACCCACCGTGATGTCGTCGATAATCCGTACGCCGTGCCCCAGGCGGTCGGCGTTGCACCACTGCAGCGCCTCCCAGATCGACGGAAGCCCAAAGGCCTCGCCGGCGTGGATCGTGAAGTGGCCGTTCTCCCGCTGGATGTGCTGGAAGGCGTCCAGGTGCCGTGACGGCGGAAAGCCGGCCTCGGCCCCGGCGATGTCGAACCCGACGACTCCCTGATCGCGGTAGGCGACGACGAGGTCCGCGATCTCGCGGGACCGGGCGGCGGAGCGCATGGCGGTGAGCAGGGCGCGTACGACGATCGGACGCTCAGCGGCCCCCTGACGGAACCCCTCGAGCACCGCCTCCACCACCTCGGTGAGAGCAAGCCCCTGGGCGACGTGCAGCTCCGGGGCGAACCGCACCTCGGCGTAGACGACGCCGTCGTCGGCGAGGTCGAGGGCGCACTCCCGGGCGACGCGCACCAGTGCCTCGGTGGTCTGCATGACGCCGACGGTGTGGGCGAAACCTTCCAGGTAGAGCTCGAGCGAGCCGCGGTCGGCGCCGCTCCGGAACCAGGCGCCCAGCTCGGTCACGTCCTGGGTAGGCAGTCCCTGATAGCCCTGTTCAGCAGCCAGATCGAGCACGGTCTGCGGTCGGAGACCGCCGTCGAGGTGGTCGTGCAGCAGGACCTTGGGGGCGCGGCGCAGCTCGTCGGGCGTGGGGTTCACGAGACCTTCTCCAGGATCAGCGGGGTGGGGGGAGCGTCGGCGTCGGCCACGGTCCAGCTCAGGGCGGCCGTCGCGGCGTCAAAGCGGGCGGGGTCCTCGGCGTGCAGCTCCAGCAGCACCTGGCCGGCCTCGACCTGGTCCCCGACCTGGGCGTGCAGCAGCACCCCGGCCGAGGCGACGACGTCGTCACCCGGGGCCGCGCGGCCCGCGCCGAGCAGCCAGGAGGCGCTGCCGACGGAGCGTGCGTCGAGCCGCGTCAGCACGCCGGACCGGTCGGCCAGAACCTCGTGGACGTACGGGGCACGCGGGAGCGGCGCGTGCGGATCTCCGCCCTGAGCGGCGATCATGCGCTCCCAGACGGCGTACGCAGAACCGTCCTGCAGCGCCGATGCGGCCGAGCCGGTCTGCCCGCCCAGGGTCAGCATCTCGTCGGCCACCGCCAGGCACAGCGCGATCAGGTCCGTCGGTCCACCGCCCCGGAGCACCTCGACCGCCTCGGCGACCTCGAGCGCGTTGCCGACCGCCCGACCGAGCGGGGCGGCCATCGAGGTCAGCAGGCAGACCGTGCGCACACCGGCAGCCGTGCCGAGGTCGACCATCGCGCGGGCCAGCTCCCGGGCCGGGGCCACCGACGGCATGAAGGCACCGGAGCCGACCTTCACGTCCAGCAGCACCGAGCCGGCGCCACCGGCAATCTTCTTGCTCATGATCGACGATGCGATGAGCGGGATCGACTCGACCGTGCCGGTGACGTCGCGCAGCGCGTACAGCTTCTTGTCCGCCGGGGCCAACGACGCGGACGCACCTGCGATCACCGCGCCGACGTCGGCGAGCTGGCGCAGGAACTGCTCGGTCGTGAGCGAGCCGCTCCAGCCGGGGATGGACTCCAGCTTGTCGAGCGTCCCGCCGCTGTGCCCCAGCCCACGGCCGGACAGCTTGGGCACCGCCACCCCGAACGAAGCCACCAGCGGGGCCACGACCAGCGACACCTTGTCGCCGACGCCGCCCGAGGAGTGCTTGTCGACCACCGGGGCGGCCACCGACGACAGGTCCAGCCGCTCGCCAGAGTCGACCATGGCGCCGGTCCACGCGGTCAGCTCGTCCGCGGTGAGACCGCGCCAACGCACCGCCATGAGCAGGGCGCTCATCTGCTCCGGCGCCACCGTGCCGGCGGTGAAGCCCGCGAGCACCTCGCGGATCTCGGCCGGGCCCAGAGCCGCCCCGGAGGCCTTGCGGGCGATCAGCTCGGCCGTGTTCACGCGAACGCCCCGAACGTCGGTGATCTTGGCCCGCTCTTCCCGCCCGAGATCCCCAAGGGGTGGGTCACGGAAGGTCCTCCGGGCCGAAGGCGTCCGGCAGCACCTCGGTCATGGGCACGATCCCGGCGGCCGAGTCGACCAGCAGCGCGGCCCCGCCGTGCTCCCACAGCAGCTGACGACACCGTCCGCACGGCATGAGCCGTTCACCGGTCCCGGACACGCACGAGAACGCGACCAGCCGCCCGCCCCCGGACATCCGCAGCGCGCCGACCAGCGTGCACTCGGCGCACAGCCCCAGCCCGTACGACGCGTTCTCCACGTTGCATCCCGTGACCACCCGGCCGTCGTCGACGAGCGCCGCGGCGCCCACCTGGAGCCGGCTGTACGGCGCGTACGCGTGCGTGGTCGCCTCGAGCGCCGCGGCGCGCAGTGCCTCCCAGTCGATCGTCACTGCTGTCCTCTCCGGAACGGCAGCCCGTCGGCCGCCGGTGGTCGTAGTCGTTGCGAGGCCGCGCCGAGCACCAGCAGCGTGACCAGGTGGGGCGTGAAGCTGACCAGCTGGGACGGCACGGTGTCCACGGCCGTGTACCAGAGCACGAAAGCGGCCGCGAGCACCAGCGAGGCCAGCACCATCGGCAGCTTCCGGCGCAGGGCCTGGACGACCGCCACGACGATGAGCAGCAGCGCCACGAGCAGGAGCAGGCCCCGCACGGCCCCGCTGGCTCGCAGCTGGATCGCGTCGGCGTAGCCGAACAGCGCGGCGCCGGCCGCCAGCCCGCCGGGACGCCAGTTGCCGAAGATCACTGTGGCGAGCCCGATGAACCCGCGGCCCCCGGTCTGACCCTCCCGGTAGATCTGCCCGATCACGATCGAGGCCCCGCCGAGCCCCGCGCAGGCGCCGGAGATGATCACGGCCAGGTACTTCAGGCGGTAGACCGGCACGCCGAGCGAGTCGGCGGCCAGCGGGTTCTCGCCGACCGCGCGCAGGCGCAGCCCGAAGGCGGTGCGCCAGAGCAGAAAGAACGAGATCGGGACGAGCAGCACAGCGACGAGAGTCAGGATCTTCACGTCCGCGGTCAGGCCGCGCAGGATGCCGGCCAGGTCGGACACCAGGAACCAGTGGTGCTTCTCGAGGTGACCGAGCAGGTCGGGGCCGGAGGACAGCACCGGCAGGCTGACCTTGGGCAGCTCGGGGACGAAGCCGGACTGGGTCTCCCCGGCCCCGGGGACCTGGCCGTTGCCGTACGCGACGACCGAGAGGTACTGCGCGATGCCGGCGCCGAGCAGGTTGATGGCGACACCGGAGACGACGTGGTCGACCCCGAACGTCACGGTGGCGACGGCGTGGATCAGCCCGCCGAGCGCCCCCGCGATCACCCCGGCCAGCACGCCGACCCAGGGGTTGTCGAACTGCACCCCGGCCCACGCGCCGAACCAGGTGCCGAGGATGAGCATGCCCTCCAGCCCGATGTTGACGATGCCGGCCCGCTCGGCCCAGAGCGCACCGAGCCCGGCAAGCCCGATCGGGACCGCGAGCCGCAACGCTGCGGCGACGGTCCCGGAGGAGGTGATGTCGGACTCACCGGTGATCACCCGGACCAGGGAGAGCAGCACGACGAGGCCGAGCAGCAGGGCGGCGAGGCGGCCGGGACCGGAGAAAGACCGCCGGTGCTGCGCCTGCTCGGTCTCGGGGGAGACGAAGGCCTGCTCGGTCACGCCGGGTCCTGGACGGACCGGACGGCGCGTTCGGCCCGCGTGACGCCGATCCGGCGCACCACCTCGTACGCGATCACGACCGACAGCACGATCGTCCCCTGCATGATCACGTAGATCTCCGTCGGGACGTTGATGCGCTGGAGCGTGCCGGACGACCGTTCGAGGAAGGCGAACAACAGCGCGGCGAAGGCGATGCCGAGGGGGGAGTTGCGTCCGAGCAGCGCGACGCCGATGCCGGTGAGCCCCAGCCCGGAGGTGAAGTCCAGGCCGTACCGGTGGCTGTCGCCCAGCAGCTGCGGCAGCCCGACCAGCCCCGCCAGCGCCCCGGACAGCAGCATGACCTGCACGGTGATCCGTTTCGCGTCGATGCCGCTGGCCAGCGCGGCCGACCGGGACATCCCGGTGGCCCGCAGGTCGAAGCCGAAACCGCTGCGCTGCACCAGGAAGAAGAAGGCGATCCCGACCACGATCGCCACCAGCACGAACCCCTCGAGGCTGGTCCCGCGGGGCATCGTCACGCCGAAAGCCTTGAGGACCGGATCGAGCGTCGGGAACCAGGCGGTCTTCGGCAGCTCCGGGGTGGCGCTGTTGTTGCTGCCCGCGACCCGCTCCTGCAGGTAGGTCGACAGCAGGTAGGCCGCGATGCCGCCGGCGATGACGTTGAGCATGATCGTCGAGATCACCTCGCTGACGCCGCGACGGGCCTTGAGCACCCCCGCGACCCCGGACCAGGCGGCGCCGACCACCATCGCGACCACCAGGACGAAGGCGATGTGCAGCGGGCGGGGCAGGTGCACCGCGGCACCCGCGGCGGCGGCCAGCAGCGCGGCCAGCTGGTACTGCCCCTCGACCCCGATGTTGAACAGCCCCATCCGGAAGCCGATCGCCACGGCGAGGCCGGACAGGTAGAGCGGGACGCCGTTGTTGATCGTGATGAGGATCGAGCGGAGGTCGCTGCCCTGCACGAGCATCGTCTTGTAGACGACCAGCGGGTTGCTCCCGTTGACCCCGAGCGCGATCGAGGAGATCGCGAGCGCGACGATCGCCGCCAGCACGGGGGCGGCGAGCGCCAGCAGCACGCGCTCGGGGTCGAAGCGGGACGACCGGTCCTTCGTACGGGCCGGACCGGGCGCCTGCGACGGAGCGCCGCCCACCGTGATCGTCATGCCGCGGCGCCGGTCATCGCCGATCCCAGCGCCTGGGTGGTCGTGGTGGCCGGGTCCAGCTCGGCGACGAGCGCGCCGCGGAGCATCACGACGAGTCGGTCCGACAGCCCGATCAGCTCCTCCAGGTCGGCGGAGACGAGCAGCACCGCGAGCCCTGCGTCGCGGGCGCGCCGCAGCTGCTCCCAGAGGGTCGCCTGCGCACCGACGTCGACCCCCCGGGTCGGGTGCGAGGCGATCAACAGGCTCGGGCTCCCGCTCAGCTCGCGACCGACGATCAGCTTCTGCTGGTTGCCGCCGGACAGG
>JBBSTR010000114.1:0-6965 GCA_038235705.1 Mycobacteriales bacterium | reverse complement strand
TCCGCCTACGGCTGTGACGGCGTGCTGATCAGCACCCCCACCGGATCCACCGCCTACGCCTTCTCGGCCGGCGGCCCGATCGTCTGGCCCGGGGTGCAGGCGTTCGTCGTCGTCCCGGTCAGCGCCCACGCCCTGTTCGCCCGCTCGATGGTCGTCGGTGGCGGTTCCGTGCTCGCGCTCGAGGTGCTGCCGAGCGGCGCCTCCGCCGTGCTCGCCTGCGACGGGCGGCGCACCTTTCCGCTGCCGCACGGGGCTCGGGTCGAGGTGCGCCGCGGGGAGGTGCCGGTGCTGCTGGCCCGCACCCGTGCCTCGACCTTCACCGACACGCTGGTGGAGAAGTTCGAGCTGCCCGTCGAGGGCTGGCGCGGGGCAGCGGAGCACCGGCGCGGGCGAGGCTGACCTGCTTCGGTGATCTTGGCGCCGTTCTTGCGCCCAAGATCACCGACGATCGACGGTCGCCCACGGTCCTCGCGGTCCTGACCTGTCCGAGCCCGACCGTAGGCTCGGCGGCATGCTGACCGAGATCCGGATCCAGGGGCTCGGGGTCATCGACGACGCCGTGACCGAGCTGGGACGGGGGCTCACCGTGGTCACCGGGGAGACCGGCGCGGGCAAGACGATGGTGGTCCAGGGGCTCAACCTGCTGTTCGGCGGCCGTGGCGACGCCGGCCGGGTGCGACCGGGCGCTGCCCGCGCCGTCGTGGAGGGCCGGCTCGAGCTGCCGGCCGACCACCCCGCGGTTCTCCGCATGCTCGACGCGGGTGGCGAGCTCGACGGTGGGGAGCTGCTCATCGTGCGCAGCGTCGGTGCCGACGGGCGGTCCCGCGCGCACCTGGGGGGTCGTTCCGTGCCGGTCGGGGTGCTGGCCGAGCTGGCCGAACGGGTTGTCGCCGTGCACGGTCAGAGCGACCAGCAACGCCTGCTCAGCGGGGCCCGGCAACGCGACGCCCTCGACCGGTTCGGTGACCTGACGGCGCGTCGCGAGGAGGTCGCCGAGACCTACCACGACTGGCGGCAGGCACGAGCGGCCCACGAACAGCTGCAGGCCGAGGTGGCTGACCGCCGCGGCGAAGCAGACCGTCTGCGGGCTGCGCTGGCCGCCGTGGAGGCAGCCGCGCCGCAGCCGGGGGAGGACGAGACGCTGCGTGCGCTGGTCCGTCGGCTCGACGCGGCCGACGACCTTCGCGGGGCGGCGACGACGGCGTCCACCGCGTTGACCGGCACCGAGACCGGTGACGAGCCCGACGCCCTGGGGCTGCTCGTCGCGGCCCGCCGGGCCCTGGAGTCCGCGGCAGACACGGACCCGACCGTCGCGCCGCTGGCCGCCCGGGTCGCTGAGGCCGCCCTGCTCGTCGGCGACGTCGCGGCGGACGTCGCGGCCTATGCGACGGCCATCGACGTCGACCCGGCCTCGCTCGCGACGTCGCAGGATCGACTCGCCGTGCTGACCGGCCTGGTCCGCGCCCACGCGCCTGAGGGCGCGCTGGACGACGTGCTCGCGTGGGCCGACCGCGCCTCGCGACGGCTGCTCGAGCTGGACGGCACCGACGACGACCTGGCCCAGCTCGCCGAGCAGGAGGCAGCACTCGCGTCCGCCCTGTCCGCGCAGGCCGGGAACCTCAGCACCGCCCGTCAGCACGCGGCAGACCGTCTCGGTGAGGCGGTGTCCGCCGAGCTGACCGAGCTGGCCATGCCGCACGCGCACGTCTCGGCCGCGGTGACCCAGCGCGAGGACGCCACCGGGATCGCCGTGGGTGACCGCCTGCTCACGGTGGGCCCGCACGGTGTCGACGACGTCGAGCTGCAGCTCGTGCCTCACCCCGGTGCCCCGCCGCGGCCGCTGCACAGGGGCGCCTCGGGCGGGGAGCTCAGCCGGGTCATGCTGGCCGTCGAGGTCGTGCTGGCCGGCACCGACCCGGTGCCCGTGATGGTCTTCGACGAGGTCGACGCCGGGGTAGGCGGACGGGCCGCGGTCGAGGTCGGCCGCCGGCTGGCCCGGCTGGCCCGCGACCACCAGGTGCTCGTGGTGACCCACCTGCCGCAGGTCGCGGCCTTCGCCGACCAGCACCTTCAGGTCGTCAAGAGCGACGACGGCAGCATCACCACCAGCGGGGTGGTCGCGCTGGACGACGCCGGTCGGGTCGCCGAGCTGTCGCGCATGCTCGCCGGGCTCGACAGCGGGCTCGCCCGCGGGCACGCCGAGGAGCTGCTCGCGAGCAGCAAGGCGATGGTCGCGGCGGACGCACGATGATGCGCGCCCCCCGGTGACCGGCCCGGGAGACGGGAGGCCGGTCCGGCTGACGACGGACGCACAGCTCGACGAGGCCTGGGCGCTGGGGCTGCAGGCCTTCGGCGGCGACCCGCAGGCGCAGCGTCGATCGGCGCCGGAGCGCCAGCAGTGGGGGGTCTTCGAGGACGGCAGGCTCGTGGCGAAGGCAACCGGGCTGCGCCACGCCCAGTGGTTCGGCGGTGCGCCGGTGCCGCTCGCCGGGGTGGCCGGGGTAGCCGTCGCGCCGCACGCGCGGGGACGAGGTCACGTCCGTGCCCTGCTGCGCGCACTCCTGGGCAGCTCGGACGCCCCCCTTGCCGGGCTCTATGCGACCGCGCCGGGGGTCTACCGGTCGCTCGGCTTCGAGGTCGTCGCCGCCTGGGAGGAGACCAGGCTGCCCCTGCCGACGATCGCGGGGGTCAGTGGTGGCGACGACGTCCGGCTGCGTCCCGCCGAGCCCGCAGACGCCCCGGTGCTGCAGGAGCTGTGGAACGCCGTCGCGGCCTCGAGCCAGGGCGAGCTGACCCGGGTCAGCCCGCACCACCCGGCCGGTGCCATGGCCGTGCTCGAGGCTGACGTCGTCACGCTCGCCCTCCAGGACGGGCTGCCTTCCGGATACGTCGCGTACGACCGGGGACGTGGGTACGGCAGCCACGCCGAGCTGCTGGTCCACGAGCTGGTGTCGACCACGGCCGAGGCGACGGCCGCGCTGCTGCGCTCGGTCGCCGGCTGGCGCACCGTCGCCGGCACCGTCCGCTTCCGGGGACCGACGGCCGGGCTCGACGTGCTGCTGACCGACGTCGTGCCCGGACCGCACGAGCGACGTCCGTACAGCCTGCGGGTGCTGGACCCGGTCGCCGCGGTCGCTGCACGCGGGTGGGCAGCCGACGTGGACCTGGCCTTCGACCTCGTCGACCCCGAGCGGGGTGACCGCGCCTTCCGCTTGACGGTGCAGAACGGGGTGGGCCGACTCGGTGCGGCACTCGGGCGCGGCCTCCCGCGGCTGCACACCAGAGGGCTCGCTCTGCTCTACGCCGGTGCGGCGGACCCCGCTGCGCTACGACGCCTCGGCCTGCTGGAGGGCTCGTTGCCCGGTCTTCCCGCCGCGCTCACCGGGCCGAGACCGGCCCTGCACGACTACTTCTGAGGGCGCGCGTGCCGCTCGGACGGCCCGGGCTGCTCTGGCAGACTCGGGCCCATGAGACCGGTCCTTCGTCGCGCGCGCCGCGGCGCGGACGTGGCCGGGTCGATCGGGACCGCACGGCTCGACCGACGTACCAAGACCCTGACCAAGCGGCTCCAGCCCGGTGACGTCGCCGTCATCGACCACGAGGACATCGACCGGGTCAGCGCCGACGCGCTCGTGGCCTGCCGGGTCAGCGTGGTCGTGAACGCGGCGGCGAGCACGAGCGGCCGCTACCCGAACCTGGGACCGGACATCCTGGTCACCGCGGGGATCCCGCTGCTGGACGGGGTCGGGCCGGGCGTCTTCGACGCCGTCAGCGAGGGCGACCGCGTCCGACTGCTCGGCGACGAGCTGCTCGTCGGCGACACGGTCGTGGCGCGCGGAGCCCTGCAGAGCCGGGAGACCGTCGCGGAGGCGATGGCGCTGGCCCGGACCGGGCTCGCCGACCAGCTCGAGGCGTTCGCGGCCAACACGATGGAATACATGCTCCGCGAGCGGGACCTGCTGCTCGACGGGGTCGGTGTGCCAGATCTTCGTACGAACATGGCCGGCCGGCACGTGCTGATCGTGGTCCGCGGCTACGACTACAAGCAGGACCTGGCTGTGCTGCGGCACTACATCCGGGAGTACAAGCCGGTGCTCATCGGCGTCGACGGCGGCGCGGACGCGCTGCTGGAGGCAGGACACAAGCCGCACCTGCTGATCGGAGACATGGACTCGATCACCGACGCGGCCCTGACCTGCGGCGCCGAGGTGGTCGTGCACGCCTACAGCGACGGCCGGGCGCCCGGGCTGCCACGGGTCGAACAGCTCGGCGTGGAGGCGGTGGTGTTCCCGGCCGCCGGGACCAGCGAGGACGCAGCCATGCTGCTCGCCGACGAGAAGGGCGCCACCCTGATCGTCGCGGTCGGCACCCACGCGACGTTGCTGGAGTTCCTGGACAAGGGACGGTCCGGCATGTCGAGCACGTTCCTGACCCGCCTGCGGGTCGGCAGCAAGCTGGTGGACGCGAAGGGGGTCAGCCGCCTCTACCGAAGCCGGATCTCCTCCTGGTCGCTCGTCGCCCTGGTCGTCGCGATGCTCGTCGCGGTGGTGGCGGTCCTCACGGTCTCCGAGGTCGGACGTGCCTACCTGCGTCTGCTCGGCGACCAGGGCAGCGACCTGGTCTACCGTCTGCGCGAGTTGTTCTGAGCTCATGATCGACTTCCGCTACCACCTGGTCTCGATCGTGTCGGTCTTCCTGGCGCTGGCGCTCGGCATCGTGATCGGCACCACGGCGCTGAACGGCCGGCTGCCCGGTGACCTGGAGAGCCGGGTCGCCGGCCTGACGGCGGACAAGCGCGGTCTCGAGGGTGACCTGATGACCCAGAAGGGGCTCACGGCCGCGGACGACGAGGTCCTCGGCCAGCTGACGACGGAGCTGGTGCAGGGTCGGCTCGCCGGGCAGCGGGTCCTGCTGGTGAGCGCGCCCGGCGCCCCGTCGGGGGTCCGGGAGCAGCTCGAACCCGTCCTGGTGGCAGCCGGTGCGACCGTGAGCGCCGAGGTGCAGCTGCGGCAACCGCTCACCGACCCGGCCCGGCGCGACGAGCTGACCGGGGTGCTCGGCGCAAGCGCGCAGGACCCGTTGGGGCAGGTCCTGGACAAGCTTGCCGTGGCTCTGGTCGGTCGGGAGGGCCGGCGGGCGGTCGACGACGCCGAGGCGACGCAGATCCTGGGTGCGTTGCAGAGCGAGGGCCTGATCCAGCTCAACGTCACGAACGGCGATGCCCTCGCCGCGCCGGCCGACCTCGCGGTCCTCCTGGTCGCCGACGCGGTCACCGACCCCGACCCGGGGCAGCAGGACACGGAGCAGGGCACCGCCGACACGCTCAGCATGTTGGCGGCCGCGCTGGACCGTCGCGACAGCGGGACCGTCGTCGCCGGGGCGCGGCCAGGGGGTCGCGGCGTGCTCGAGCAGGTCCGCGGGAGTGACGCGCTGTCCGCGGTGGTCACGACGGTCGACGGCATCGACGGGCCGCGCGGACGGCTCGTCACGGTGCTCGCGCTCCTCGAGCAGGAGTGCGGGCGCTCCGGCCGCTACGGCAGCGGGAGCGGCACCGACGGCGCGCTGCCGCGGCCCTGTCCGCCGTGACCTCGTCCCGCCGTACCGATCTCGTGGAGGGGCTGCGCCAGGCCGTGCGAGCCGGGTCGGTGGCCGCGGCTGTCTCCCGGGTCGCGGCCCCCGCGTCGCTGACCCGGACCAACCACCGGGGGGCTGCGGTCTCGCTGATCAGCGGTCCGGCGCTCGCGCTCGCCGCGGCGACCAGGTCGGCCCCGACCGCAGTCGTCGCCCTCGGCGCCTGCGCCGTCGGTCTGTACGACGACGCCGTCGGCCACCGTCCGGGACAGCAGGCGAAGGGCCTCGCCGGACACGCAGCTGCGCTCGCGTCCGGGCGCCTGACCTCCGGCGGGGTCAAGGTGGTCGGGCTCGCGGCTGCGGGGTTGCTCGGCGGTCACCTGGTCGGGCGCCGCGGCGCCGACCTGCTGCTCGGTGCGGGCGTGGTGGCCGGCTGTGGCAACCTCGTCAACCTGCTGGACCTGCGGCCGGGCCGGGCGCTCAAGACCGGGCTGCTCACCGCACTGGTCCTGCGCGACCCGGCTCTGGTCGGCGTCACGTGCGCGTTGCTGCCTGCCGACCTCGGTGAGCGGCAGATGCTCGGCGACGCGGGCGCAGGGGCGCTCGGGGCGGCCCTCGGGCTCGTCGTCGTCGAGAGGTGCGGACGGCGAGCGGTGATCACCGTGCTCTCCTTGGTCGCCGCTCTGACGGCAGCCTCGGAGGTCGTGTCGTTCACCCGGGTGATCGAGGCGACCCCCGCCCTGCGTCACCTGGACGGTCTGGGTCGGCTGCCAGCAGCGGGCCAGCCATGACCGTGCCGGTCGGTCGCTCGCTGGTCGGGGCGGCGGCCGGGATCGCCGGGGTGACCGTGCTGGCCCGTGCGGCCGGCTTCGGGCGTACGGCGGTGTTCACGCAGACGGTGGGTTACGACTGCCTGGGCAGCACCTACCAGGCCGTGAACGCCGTTCCCAACGTGGTGTTCGAGGTGGTCGCGGGCGGCGCCCTGGCCTCGCTGGTCGTCCCGGTGCTCGCCCCCGCGCTCGCCGCCGGGGCGACCGAGCAGGTGTCCCGCACGGTGTCGGCGCTGGTGACCTGGACGCTCGTCGTGCTCGTCCCGGTCACTGCGCTGGGGATCCTGATCGCACCCACCCTGGTGCGCCTGCTGCTCGGTGCGCACCCGGCGTGCGGGCCGCAGGCTCAGCAGGTCGGCACCGACCTGCTGAGGGTGTTCCTGCCCCAGGTGCCGCTGTACGGGCTGGCGGTCGTGCTGACCGGCGTGCTGACCGCCTACCACCGGTTCGTCGTCCCCGCTCTCGCGCCGCTGGTGTCCAGCCTGGTCGTTGCCGCCGCCTACCTGGTCTACGCCGCAAGGGGCCGCACGTCGCTCGCCGACCTCGACCGGGGCTCCGAGCTCG
>JBBSTR010000113.1:0-7079 GCA_038235705.1 Mycobacteriales bacterium | reverse complement strand
GGGGTGTTCACCACCAAGACGCCGACCGACGCCTACCGCGGAGCCGGGCGCCCCGAGGCGACGTTCGCGATCGAACGGATCATGGACGAGCTGGCAGACACGCTCGGCCGCGACCCGATGGAGCTGCGCAAGCAGAACTGGATCAAGCACGAGGAGTTCCCGTACGACATGATCGCTGGGCTCACCTACGACAGCGGCAACTACGAGGCTGCGACCGAGAAGGCCGAGCAGATGTTCGACATGGTCGGGCTGCGCGCCGAGCAGAAGCGGCGGCGGGAGAGCAACGACCCGGTCCAGCTCGGCATCGGCATCTCGACCTTCACCGAGATGTGCGGGCTCGCGCCGTCGAGGGTGCTCGGCTCGCTGTCCTACGGCGCCGGCGGCTGGGAGGCCGCGCAGGTGCAGATGCTCCCGACCGGCAAGGTCGAGGTGACCTCCGGCGCGACGCCGCACGGGCAGGGCCACCACACCGCGTGGAGCCAGATCGTCGCGGACGCGCTCGGCGTGCCGTTCGAGGACGTGCAGGTCACCACGGGTGACACCGACTCCTCGCCCAAGGGCATGGACACCTACGGCTCGCGCTCGCTGGTGGTGGGTGGCGTGGCGTTGCACAACGCGACCGGCAAGGTTCTCGAGAAGGCCAAGCGGGTTGCCGCACACCTGCTCGAAGCCAGCGAGGCCGACCTCGAGTTCGCGGGCGGAAAGTTCTCCGTCAAGGGCTCGCCGGAGGCGTCGCTGACCATCCAGGAGGTGGCGCTCGCGACGTTCGCCGCGCACAACCTCCCGGACGGGATGGAGCCGACGCTCGACAGCGACTACGTCTACGACCCGGAGAACTTCAGCTATCCGCACGGCACGCACCTGTGCGCGGTCGAGATCGACACCGAGACCGGGTTCACGAAGATCCACAAGTACGTCTGCGTCGACGACTGCGGGAAGATCGTCAACCCGGTGATCGTGGAGGGTCAGGTGCACGGCGGCCTTGCTCAGGGGATCGCCCAGGCGCTGTACGAGGAGGCGGTCTACGACGCCGAAGGCAACCTGACGACCGGCACCTTGGTCGACTACCTCGTGCCGGCCGCACCCGACCTGCCGCACTTCATCACCGGGCGTACGGAGACCCCGGCGACCTCGAACCCGCTCGGCGTCAAGGGGATCGGCGAGGCCGGCACGATCGCCTCGACGCCGGCCGTCATGAACGCCGTCGTCGACGCGCTGCGTCCCTGGGGGGTCAACGACATCCGGATGCCGGCGACGCCGGAACGGGTCTGGCGGGCGATCCAGGGTTCCCAGGCCGAACGAGCCACCGACGGCACCGTCGCTTACGGCGGCGCGTCCACCTCCAGCACCGCTGCGACAGGAGAGACGCTGTGATCCCCGCTGAGTTCGAGTACGTGGCGCCGGGTTCCGTCGCCGAGGCCGTTGCCGTGCTGGCCGCCGACGAGGACGCCAAGATCCTCGCAGGCGGGCAGAGCCTGGTGCCGGTGCTCCGGCTGCGGCTGTCCTACCCGACCCAGCTCGTCGACCTCGGGAAGATCGAGGAGCTGCGGGGGGTGCGCGACGACGGCGACGCGCTCGTCATCGGGGCCATGACCAGGCACTCCGACGTGATGACCGACCCGCTGGTCCTCGAGCATGCGCGGCTGGTCGCGGTCACGACGTCCACCGTCGCCGACCCCTCGGTGCGCCACCGAGGCACCTTCGGCGGAGCGCTGGCGCACGCCGACCCGGCCGGCGACCTCGCCGCCGTGGCGCTGGCGCTGGACGCGCAGCTGGTAGCCGAGGGACCGGGCGGTCGTCGCACGATCGCCGCGTCGGACTTCTTCGTGGACTACCTCCAGACGTCGCTGTCGCCGGACGAGCTGCTGGTGGAGGTGCGGATCCCGAAGCTCGAGGGCGAGTGGTCCGTGCACTACGAGAAGTTCAACCGGACCGCGCAGGCCTGGGCCATCGTCGGCGTCGCCACCGCCGTGCGGCGCGACAACGGCAGCATCGCCGAGGCCCGGGTCGGACTCACCAACATGGGCTCGACCCCGATCCGAGCCAGCGCCGTGGAGCAGGCCCTGGCCGGCTGTTCCGCTGACGCCGGTGCGATCGGTGAAGCGGCCCAGCACGCGGCCGAGGGCACCCACCCGCCGGAGGACCTCGGTGGCAAGGCCGACTATCGCGAGCACCTCTCCAGGGTGCTGACCAAGCGGGCCGTCATGAAGGCCGCAGGGGTCGTATGACCGAGCGGCGGGGCCTGCTGCCCGAGGGGGTGGCGAGCCCCGCCGACCTGGCCGAGCTGCTCGCACGCGCCGGCTACCTGGCCGACACCGGGACGGCGACCGCGGCCTACCTGGCGCTGGCGCTGCCACGTCCGCTGCTGCTCGAGGGCGAGGCCGGGGTCGGTAAGACAGCCCTCGCGCACGCGCTGTCCACCGTGCTCGGCGCCTCGCTCCTGAGGCTGCAGTGCTACGAGGGCATCGATGCGTCGCAGGCGCTGTACGACTGGGACTTCCCCCGGCAGCTGTTGCACCTGCGTGCGGCCGAGGCCTCCGGGAGCGCGACCTCGACCGACGACCTGGAGTCCGAGGTCTACAGCCGGCGGTTCCTGCTCGCGCGGCCGCTGCTCGCCGCGCTGGAGACGACGCCGTCGGTGCTCCTGGTGGACGAGGTCGACCGGGCTGACGACGAGTTCGAGGCGTTCCTGCTCGAGGTGCTCAGCGACTACACGGTGACGGTGCCCGAGCTGGGGACCATCCGGGCGGAGGTCCCGCCGGTCGTCGTCGTCACCTCGAACCGCACCCGCGAGGTGCACGACGCCCTGAAGCGTCGCTGCCTCTACCACTGGGTGCAGCACCCCGACTTTGCGCGGGAGGTCGCGATCCTGCGCTCCCGCGTGCCTGAGGCCAGCGAGGCGTTGGTCCAACAGGTCGCGACGGCCTCGCAGGCGCTGCGGGGTGAGGACCTGCTCAAGCCCCCCGGGGTCGCGGAGAGCATCGACTGGACGCTCGCCCTGGTCGCGCTCGGGGCCGAGACCCTGGACGCCGGGACGGCGACCGCCACGCTCGGGGCCGTGCTCAAGTATCGCGAGGACGTGGAACGCGCCGAGAAGCTGGACGTCGGACGCATGATCGACCGGGCCCTGACGTCGTGACCGGGCGGGGCGGGTCGTCGTGGTGACGGAGACGACGTACGACGTCGTGGACTCCGTCGTCGGGCTTGCTGCGACGCTCAGGGCCGCCGGGGTGGGTGCGAGCCCGGAGCGCGTGCAGGCGACCGTGCAGGCGCTCGTGACCCTGGACGCCGGCTCACGCGAGGACGTCTACTGGGCCGGGCGGCTGACGCTGTGCGGGACGGTCGACGAGCTGGACCGCTACGACACCGTCTTCGACGCCTACTTCGGGGAGCGGCCCGGCGCACTCGTACGACGTCAGCGCGTGCACAAGCCCGTGCTGCGGATCGTGTCCGACGGCGGCGTGACGCCGCCCGCGGACGAGGGGGGCGAGCAGCTGGAGGGCTCCGCCACCGCGAGCAGCGTCGAGCAGCTGCGGCACCGCGACGTCGCGCGGCTGACCGCCGACGAACGCGCCCAGCTGCACCGTCTGCTGGCCGTCATGCGGCTCCCGGGGGAGCAGCGCAGCACCCGACGTCGCCAGCCTGCGGTGCGAGGAGGCGTCGATCCCCACCGAACACTGCGCGCGATGCTCCGCGCCGGCGGCGAGCCCGCCCGGCTCGAACGGCGGCGTCCGGTCACGAAGCCGCGTCGGGTGGTCCTGCTGGTCGATGTCAGCGGGTCGATGGACAGCTATGCCGACGCGCTGCTCCGGTTCGCGCACGCCGCCGTGCGTACTCAGCGCACCGAGGTCTTCGTCCTCGGCACCCGGCTGACCAGGGCCACCCGCGAGATGAGCCACCGGGACCCCGACGTCGCGCTGGGCCTGGTGAACGACCTCGCACCGGACGCAGGTGGCGGCACCCGGCTCGGCGAAGGTCTCAAGGAGTTCCTGGACCGCTGGGGGCAGCGCGGCATGGCGCGCGGCGCGATCGTCGTGATCCTGTCCGACGGCTGGGAGCGGGGTGACGTCACGCTGCTGGGCGAACAGGTGCAGCGGCTCTCGCGCCTGGCGCACCGGGTGGTGTGGGCCAACCCGCGCAAGGCCGCACCCGGGTTTGCCCCCACCGCGGCCGGGATGGCGGTCGCCCTGCCGCACCTCGACGCGCTCGTCGAGGGGCACAGCCTCGCGGCCTACGAGCACCTCGCGGCCGTCGTCCTGGGGCGCTCCGCGCCAGGGAGGCGTCGTGCGTGACATCGCGAAGGAGCTGACCCCCTGGCTCACGGACGGGCGTCGTTTCGGGCTGGCCACGGTCGTCAAGGTGAGCGGCAGCTCGCCCCGCCCGGCCGGGGCGGCCATGGCCGTCGGCCTGACGGGCGAGGCGGTCGGGAGCGTGTCCGGCGGGTGCGTCGAGGGGGCGTTGTACGAGCTGGCCGGAGAGGTGCTCGAGACCGGTGAGGCGGTCGTGCAGACCTACGGCATCAGCGACGACGACGCTTTCGCGGTGGGGCTGACCTGCGGCGGGGTCCTCGACGTGCTGGTGCAGCCGGTCGACGAGGACGAGCGAGCCGTGCTGCTCCGCGTCGCCGACGAGCTCGCGGGGGAGCAGCCCATCGCGCTTGCCACGGTCACCGGTGGCCCTGCGCGGCTCGGAGCCCTGCTCGCGGTCACGCCGTCGGACAGTGTCGGCACGCTCGGTACGGAGGGGCTCGACGTGGCGGTCATCGACGACGCCCGAGGGATGCTTGCGCAAGGTCAGACCGGCACCCGCCACTACGGGCCTCGAGGAGAGCGGCGGGTCGACACCGTGTCGGTGCTCGTGCAGGCCTTCTCGCCGCCCCCGCGGATGCTGGTGTTCGGGGCGACCGACTTCGCGGGTGCGGTGGCCAGGGCCGGCGTGTTCCTCGGTTACCGGGTGACGGTCGTGGACGCCCGACCGGTGTTCGCGACCGCCCGTCGTTTTCCCGAGGCGCACGAGGTGGTCTGTGCCTGGCCGCACACCTACCTGAAGCAGTGTCTGGCCGAGGGCAGCCTCGACGCGCGCACGGTGCTGACCGTGCTGACGCACGACCCGAAGTTCGACGTCCCGCTGCTCGAGGTCGCCCTCACCTCGCCGGCCGCCTACGTCGGGGCGATGGGTTCCCGGCGCACGCACGACGACCGGCAGAGCAAGCTGCGCGAGCGTGGCCTGACCGAGGAGCAGCTGGCCCGGCTGCACTCCCCGATCGGGCTGGACCTCGGGGCGCGTACGCCGGAGGAGACCGCGGTGTCGATCGCGGCGGAGATCGTGCGCGACCGCTGGGGCGGGAGCGGCCGACCGTTGGCAGAGACGGCCGGCACCATCCACGGCGGTCCTGGGGGCAACGCGTGACGTCAGTGGCCGGTCTGGTCCTGGCCGCCGGGTCCGGCTCGCGCCTCGGCGGGCCCAAGGCGCTGGTGGAGATCGACGGTGACCTGCTCGTGCACCGGGCCGTCCGGCTGCTCTTCGAGGGCGGGTGCGACCCGGTCGTCGTGGTCGTCGGCGCCTGCGCCGACGAGGTCGAGGCCCAGCTGTCCGGGGTGCTCGTCGTCCGCTGCGAGAACTGGTCGGAGGGGATGGGCGCGTCTTTGCGCAAAGGGCTGGCATCGCTCGACGCACCGGCCTGCGTGGTTGCGCTCGTGGACCAGCCCCTGGTGAGCTCAGAGGCCGTACGACGCCTGCTGCACGCGCACGAGGCCGGAGCGGTCGTGGCGGTCGCGACCTACGACGGCAGGCCCCGCAACCCGGTGCTGCTCGGGGCCTCGGTCTGGGCCGAGGTGAGCGCGCTCGCGATCGGTGACGTGGGTGCCCGACCGTGGTTGCGCACACACCCGGACGCCGTGACCCCCGTACCGTGCGACGGCACGGGCTCGCCGTTCGACATCGACACCCCCGCCGACCTGCAGCAGCTGACCGAGCACCGTCAAGCCCCCGAGACCAGGAGCGTCCGCGCATGAAGCTCGAGAATCGGTTCACCGTCCCCGTCCCGCGCGCACAGGCCTGGGACGTGCTGCTCGACGTCGAACGCATCACGCCGTGCCTGCCGGGGGCGACCTTGCTGACCCATGACGGCGACGACTTCACCGGCAAGGTCAAGGTCAAGCTGGGTCCCATCAACCTGACCTACGGCGGCAAGGCCACCTTTGCCAGCCTGGACAAGGAGGCCGGCATCGTCGTCATCGACGCCGCCGGCAAGGAGACCCGGGGGACCGGCACGGCCAAAGCCACCATCACCTGCCGGCTCGTCGACCGGGGAGCGAGCACCGACATCGAGGTCGACACCGATCTCGCCATCACCGGCAAGCCTGCTCAGTTCGGCCGCAGCCTGCTGGCGGACGTGAGCGCCAAGCTCATCGACCAGTTCGCGGCCTGTCTCGCCGAAGAGATCGAGCAGGGCACCCCGACCGATCAGGCGCTGGAGCCGATCGGCGCCGGGCCCGCCGCCGAGCCGAACGACGAGCCCGAGACCGCAGCACCCCCCAGCTCGGGGGCGTCCGATCCAGAGGCTGACGCACCGGGAGCAGAACCACCGGCTCCGCCCAGGGCTCCGGCGCCCGTGCGCACGCGTCCGTCCGCGGACGCGATCGACCTGCTCGACACGGCCGGCGCCCCCGTCCTGAAACGTCTGGCGCCGGTGCTCGCCGCGCTGCTGCTGCTCGTGCTGGTGGTGCGCCGCCTGCGTCGCTGACCTGGTCGGGCCGGGCGATCGTGCGGCGCGGAGCGGGCAGGATGGCGGGGTGAGCATCGAGACCCGTCGCACCGTCCATGCACCGGCCGCGCTGGTGCACGACCTGCTGACCGACGTCGCCGCCTGGCGTTCCTGGAGCCCTCACGTGGCTTCCGTCGAGCCTGCCCAGGGGCATGTCCAGGCCGGGCAGGACTTTCGCGTCCGCCCGTGGTTCGGCCCGGCCACCCGCATGCACGTCGAGACCGTGACGCCGGATGCCGGGATGACCTGGTCGACGCCGGGCCTCGGCTACGTCCTGCGCTACCGGCAGGAGGTCAGACCGGTCAGCGTGGCT
>JBBSTR010000112.1:0-7159 GCA_038235705.1 Mycobacteriales bacterium | reverse complement strand
GCTGCCCGCGAGAGCACCCGCCGCAGCAGCGCCGCCTCGGCGTGCCGGTCCGGCGCCGGCGCCATGAGCGAGCTGTCGCGGGTGCGCTCCCCGGCGTCGACGAGGTCGGCGAAGTCCAGGTTGACCCCCCGCTTGTACGGGACGGCGCTGTCCGCCGGCTTCACCATCCGGGCCAGTGCACGCCCCGGCTTGTAGAAGCGCACGTCAGCCTCGCCCAGCCCGGACAGCTCGGACAGGTCCTGCAGGCACCGGGCCGTCGGCTGCCACCACATTCCCTCGAAGTAGCGCCCGAAGTTGGCGTACGAGTGCTCGAAGCACTCCACCGCGTTCGACTCGACGATCAGCACGCCACCGGGCTTGAGCAGCCGGGCGCACAGCGCGAGGCCGACCAGCATGTCCGACAGGTGGTAGAGCACGCCGGCCATGAGCACGACGTCGAGCGAGCCCGGCTCGATGCTCGTCGGCAGGTCGTACAGGCTGGCCTGGACCGGCTGGACGGTGTCGACCCCGAACGTCTCCGCGAGCAGCCGGCACTGCGCCAGGTGCTCCGGGACCTCGTCGACCGCGTGCACGACCGCCGCCCCGCGCGAGGCCATCAGCAGCGACAGCCCGCCGGTGAACGCGCCGACGTCGGCGACCGCCTTGCCGGTGAGGTCGGTCGGCCACCAGTCCCAGCCGTCCAGCAGGCCGGCCAGCTCGAGATACTTGCTGCCCAGCAGCCCGGTCTGGGTGAACGCGCCGAAGTCGATCGTGTGCCCCCAGCCGTACTGCGCGGCCTCGCTCGCCGCCGCGACTCTCGAGCGCACCTCGGCGACCTGCTCGGGGGTGCTGTCGGGATCGAGGGCGAACGGCCACCGGGCCGGCGGGTGGGAGGTCGCGACGGTGGGGGAGGTGGCGGCGGGCATGCGGGCACCGTAGTAGGACGGTCCTGGCACCCTGGTGACGTGGCCTCTCCCTCCCGCGCGCGTCTGTTGACGGTTGCGCGTCGGGCGTACGGCTTGCTGATCGTCGTGGTCCTGGTCATCGTGGTCATCCGTACGAAGGACGACCTGCGTCGGCTGGTGGCCGAGGCCCGGCCAGGGCTGCTGCTGCTGTGCCTGCTGGCGTCCTTCGGCCAGGTGGCGCTCACCTCGTCGGTCTGGTCGACCGGCCTGCGCCGGCTCGGCGCTCCGGTCGGCTGGCGCACCGTCGTGCAGGCGACCGCCGCGGCGGCGCCCTCGCGCTACCTGCCGGGCAGCATCTGGTACGCGGTCTCGCGCGCCGCCACCCTCCGTCGCCGGGGCGTCCCGGCCCGGCACCTCGCGGCGGTGGCGACCCTGGAGACGGTGCTCGTGCCGGTCGTCGGGCTCGCGCTGGGCAGCCTGCTGCTGGTCGTGACCGACCCGGCCGAGCTACGGCTGTCCCGTGGGCTGACCCTGGGGCTGCTCGCCGTCGGGGTGCTGCTGCTCGGCCTCGCCTCCCCCCCGGTGCTCGGTCGGCTCGTCGCGCTGAGGGCCGGCGACCGCGAGGTCCCCGTGCTGGACTGGCCGGGCCTGGTCGCGGTGCTCGGCCGGGTCGCGGTGTTCTGGCTCTGGTCGGCAGGGGTGTTCGCGCTCTACCTCGCCGCGTTCCCGGGGGCGACCCGAGCCGCTGTGCCCACCGTGATGGCCGCCTACATGCTCGCCTGGGGGGTCGGCTGGCTCGCCATCTTCGCTCCGCAGGGGGCTGGCGTGTTCGAGGTGGTGCTCGCTGCGCTGCTGGTCGGTGGCGCCGACGATCTCGCCGTGCTCGCCGCCGGCTACCGGGCCGTGATCCTCGTGCGCGACCTGCTCGGCGCTGCGGCGGCGAAGCTGCCGCAGGCGGAGCGGATGGCCCACATCAGCCGGTGAGCCGCGCGAGCACGTCCGCGTTGCCGACCGACCTGGCCCGAAGCGCCTCCCGGGCTGGTGAGGAGTCCTGCCCCAGCACCTGCAGCACCGCCTGTGCCCATCCCGTGGGGCGCGGGGTCCAGGGCCGCAGCACCCCGGCCGGGCCCAGGTCCGCGGCGAGCGCGTCCACCTTGGGGCTGTAGCCCACCAGCACGGCGGGCCGCCCGGCGAGCACCGCGCAGACCGTGCCGTGAAAGCGCATCGCCAGCACCGCTCGGCTCGCGCCGACCTCGGCCCGCAGCCCGGCGAGATCGGGCCGGGCGGTGGTCACCGGCGTACGCATCTGCGTTGCGACCTGGTCGTGCAGGGGCCCGTCCCGGTCGGCCTGCAGAGCGACCAGGTGGCACGGCAGGCCGGTGGCCGCGAAAACGTCGTCGAGCTGCGCGGCGGTCGCCCGTACGCCGTCTGCGTCCTCGCTGGGCCGCCGCCGCGAGGCGGGGAGCAGCGCCGAGACCCCGCCCGAGGCTCCCCAGGGCCTCAGGCAGACGACCACCCGGTCCAGCGGCGCGACCTCGGTGGGCGGCAGGCCGAACGCCAGGTCAGCCGTCACGACCGGCTGCGGCAGACCGAGCGAGGTGAGCAGCCGGGCCGAGGGCTCGTCCCGTACGGCCAAGGGGGTGCGGGCGAACGTCCGGTGGACGAGCGTGCGACCGAGCCGGGTGTCGAGGCGCCCGACGCCGAGCCCAAGGCCGACGACCGGCAGCCGTCGGGCCCGCGCCGCCCAGACCCGGGCAAGGTGGTAGGGCAGGTTGAGCGGGCTGGTCTCGTCCTGGAGGAGCCCGCCGCCCCCGAAGACGAGCGCGTCAGCCCGTAACGCCGGCAACCGGGACGGTGAGACGGCATCGACGCCGTGGACCGCCTGCGTTTGGTCTGGGTTCACCGAGAGCACGACCGGGGTGTGCCGCGACGCCCTCAGCAGCTCGAGCATGCCGACGAGCACGAGCTCGTCGCCGAGGTTGCTCGACCCGGCCCAGCCCGCCACGATCACCCGCACCCGGGTGGACGCTAGCGCGCTTCAGGTGTGTGCCGACGGTGCCGATGTCGGTGGACGAGGAGGCAACCAGGTGAACACGTTGCACGATCCGTCGTTGGAGCAGGCGCTCGCCGTCACGGGCGGCACCGACCTGTTCCTGTTCCGCCGCATCGAGCCCGGACGCTACGTCCACCTCGGCGGCCTCGGCCGCGGGGTCGGCTGGGCCGGCATCGTCGAGCTGGACCTGTCCAAGGAGCCGACCGTGGCGTCCGCGATCGCCGGCGGGGCGGTCGCCCGGATCAGCAGTCAGGTGCCCGTGCACGCGGTCGGTCCCTACCACGCCCGCAGCGCCGCCATCATCCCGGTGAACGACGACGTGTTCGTGGTGGTCGGCAGCGTCGACCAGCCCTGGCTGCCGGCCGACGACGCGGAGCTGCTCGCGGTCGCGCACCTCGCGATGGAGGGCATCCGGCACGTCTCCCCCGCTAAGCGGCTGGCCGACGAGCTGGAGGTGCTGCACGCCGTACAGGCGATGTCGCAGGTGACCGACGGGTTGTCGGCGGTCGACCACGTCGCCCAGGTCGCCGCCGAGGCGCTGTCCTGCGACGTGGCGGTGCTCGTCACCGACGAGGGCCGCACCGCGGTCTGGGCCCGGGACGGGGCGCCGTCAGACCTGGACGCCGCCGGCTGGGTGCGCGCCGTGCTCGAGCTCGGTCGGGAGGAGTCCCGCTGCGAGCAGGACGCGGAGCTGGCTCCGCTGCCGGAGCCGTACGCCACCGGGGTCTCGTCCTACTTCGTGCTGCTGCTGCCCGCGCCGGCCAGCGGCACCCTGGTGCTGGTGCACACCGACGACCGGCCGCGCGGCTTCACCAGCCTGTGCCAGGAACTCGGTCGCCGGCTCGTCGACGCCGCCGTCACCGTCCTGCACACCGCCTCGCTGCAGGAACGGCTCCAGACGCAGTTTGCCATGGCAGAGCAGGCCGCGTTCGTGGACGCGCTCACCGGGGTCGGCAACCGGGCGGCCTGGACCAGGGCGCTCGAGGCGAACGACGACGGCGACGCTGCCGTGGTCGTCGTGGATGTGAACGGGCTCAAGCAGGTCAACGACGAGCTGGGCCACGACGTCGGCGACCGTCAGATCCAGGTCGTGGCGCGGCTGCTGCGCGGCCGGGCGCGCGAGGGCCAGACGGTCGCCCGGATCGGCGGCGACGAGTTTGCCGTCCTGCTGCCGGGAGCCGATCAGGAGGTCGCCGACCGGTTCCTGGCGGGCTTCCGTGACGATCTCGCCAGTTCGGTCGCCGCCTGGGGCCGCCCCGCGTCCGCCTCCGCCGGCGCCTGCCTGGCCAGTGCGAACCGCTCGCTGCTCGAGGCCTTCCGCTGCGCCGACAAGGCCATGTACGACGACAAGCTGGCGAGCCGGGCTCGCCGCTAGCCTGCCTGGGTGAGCGACCTCGCTGAGAAGGAAACCGTTCTCGTCGTCGACTTCGGCGCGCAGTACGCGCAGCTGATCGCCCGTCGGGTGCGGGAGTGCCACGTCTACTCCGAGGTGGTCCCGCACACCATCACCGCCGCCGAGCTGGTCGCGCGCCGACCCAAGGCCGTGATCCTGTCCGGCGGCCCGTCCAGCGTCTACGCGCCCGGTGCCCCGCAGGTCGCGGCAGGGCTGTTCGACACCGGGGTCCCGACGTTTGGCATCTGTTACGGCTTCCAGGCGATGGCGTCCGCGCTCGGCGGCGAGGTCGCACGGACCGGCACGGCGGAGTACGGACGTACGTCGCTCGCGGTCGTCTCGGCAGGCGCCCTGTTCGCCGGGCTCCCTGAGGACCAGCAGGTGTGGATGTCGCACGGCGACGCCGTCGTCGGTGCGCCGCCCGGCTTCACGGTCACCGCGACCACCTCGGCCACCCCGGTGGCGTCCTTCGAAGACGTGGCGCGCGGCCTGTACGGCGTGCAGTTCCACCCGGAGGTCATGCACACGGCGTACGGGCAGCAGGTGCTGTCTGCCTTCCTCGACGCGGCCGGCTGCCGTCGCGACTGGACCGCCGCGAACGTCGTCGAGGCCTCGGTCGAGGCGATCCGCGCGCAGGTCGGCGACGGCCGGGTGCTGTGCGGGCTGTCCGGCGGCGTCGACTCCGCCGTAGCCGCCGCGCTCGTCCAGCGGGCGGTCGGCGACCAGCTGACCTGCGTGTTCGTCGATCACGGCCTGCTGCGTGCCGGCGAGGCGGAGCAGGTCGAGCGCGACTTCGTGGCCTCGACCGGGGTGCGTCTGGTGGTTTCTGACGTCGCCGACGTCTTCCTGGACGCCTTGGCCGGGGTCACCGACCCGGAGACGAAGCGCAAGGTGATCGGCCGCGAGTTCATCACGGCGTTCGAGACCGAGGCGGCCAAGCTCGGGCAGGTCGACTTCCTCGTGCAGGGGACGCTCTACCCCGACGTGGTCGAGTCCGGCGGCGGCTCCGGCGCCTCCACGATCAAGAGCCACCACAACGTCGGTGGCCTCCCGGAAGATCTGCGCTTCGACCTGGTCGAACCGCTGCGCGCGCTGTTCAAGGACGAGGTGCGGGCCGTCGGCCTCGAGCTGGGGCTGCCGGAGGAGATCGTTTGGCGTCAGCCGTTCCCCGGCCCCGGTCTCGGCATCCGGATCATCGGCGAGGTCACCGGGCCGCGCCTGGACATCCTGCGCCGCGCCGATGCGATCGCGCGGGAGGAGCTGTCGCGCGCCGGCCTGGACCGCGAGGTCTGGCAGTGCCCGGTCGTCCTGCTTGCCGACGTCCGGTCGGTCGGGGTCCAGGGCGACGGGCGCACCTACGGCCACCCGGTCGTGCTGCGCCCGGTCTCCTCCGAGGACGCGATGACCGCCGACTGGACCCGCGTGCCCTACGAGACCCTCGCCCTGATCTCGACCCGGATCACCAACGAGGTGCCTGAGGTCAACCGGGTCGTGCTGGACGTGACGTCCAAGCCGCCGGGCACGATCGAGTGGGAGTAGCCGGTCCGCCCAGCGCCGCCCATGATGGAGCGATGACCGAAGGCCAACAACGGCCCGCCCGCCGTCACGGGCCGCCGACCGCAGTGCCCTTTCGTCGTGCGGCCGCGCCCCGGCTGGCCCCTGAGCCCGACCCGGCCGGCTACGCATCTTCGGTGCGGCCTCGACGTCCGTGGCTCAGCGTCGTCCTGGTAGGGGCCGTGCTCGTCGTGCTCTCCCTGCTGCTCGGCTCGCTCGGCGAGGTGTCATGGCCGTGGGAGAACAGCACGATCAACGGCTCGGCCGCGGCCGACGTCAGCCCGCTGTCGTGACCTGCAGGGTCTGATGACGAAGGACGGAGTCCGGGCCCGGAGGGCAGGCGACCTCCCGTCACTGTTGACGCTGCTGCAGCACACCCACGACGAGCAGGGCTATCCCGTACGGCAGGAAGCGGTCGCGGCGCCGTGGCTGGCGCTGCCGGCAGAGCTTGCGTCGTGGGTGGCGGTCGACGGGGCCACCGTCCTGGGACACGTCGCGCTGCACCCGGTGCACGGAGCCTGCGGGCCGCTGTGGGAGACGCTCGGCGAGGTCGCCGTGGTGTCGCGGCTGTTCACCGACGGCTCGGTGCCGGGGACCGGCAGCGCCCTGTTGTCGACGGCTGTCGAGCGGGCGACGAGCCTGGGCCGTACGGCCGTGCTCGAGGTGTGGGTGCTGAGCCCGGCGTACGGCTGGTATCTGCGCCGCGGCTGGACCGAGCTCGGACGGGTGGACCAGCGCTGGGGAGACGTGCCGGTCGTGGTCGCGGCCCTGAGGGCGCCAGGCCGGTCGTGAGTCCTCGGAGCCTGATCGAGGGCCTCGGCCGTCCGACCACCGATCAGAACGGTGGTTCGTCGCCGGGCGCCCGGTCTGACTCGTCGAGGTCGGTAGCGAGGGGCGCGGCGGCGTACCAGGGGTCGGCGCTGGCGTGGGCGTCACGCTGAGCGGCTTGGTTGTGCCGGGCGTGTGCGGCCACGCGCCGGGCCTTCTTGGTGCTGGCGGTGCGGGCGGCGTCGGTGGTGAGCCGGTCGCGCAGGTCGGTGCGAAGCCCGGGGTCGGTGTTGCCGGTGTCCTGCCACCAGAGCTGGCCGTCGGCGCCGTCGGGCAGGGGCGCCGGGTCGGGGTGCAGGTCGGGCAGGGAGGTCGGGGGCGCGGTCCAGTAGCCGGGTCGGGTGTGGGTGCGGCCGAGCGGGCTGGTCCAGGTGGTGCTGCCGTCGCTGTTGCGCTTCGAGGTCCAGGGGTGGGGGTTGTCGCGGTGCAGGGTCTTGGCCCGGTGGC
>JBBSTR010000111.1:0-7216 GCA_038235705.1 Mycobacteriales bacterium | reverse complement strand
GGTGGCACAGCGCAGCGGGGCACGACGTAGGAAGGCACGGCGAAGCCGGGCACGACGTAGGAAGGCACCGCGAAGCCGGGCACGACGTAAGAAGGCACCGCGAAACAAGGCACAGCTCGGGAAGGCACCGCGCTGGAAGGCGCAGCTCAGGGGCGGTCCTGCTGGGCGTGGGTGCAGTCGAACGACGTCGCAACTGGTAGCCGTACGGCGCAAGGCGCCGGCTGAGGGGCAGCCAGCTGTCTGAGCAGCACCGCGGTGCCTCAGCCCAAGGCGGCGACCGGCTCTGCTGCCGACGCACGGGCGGCCTTCTGGCGGGGGGTTCGGGGGCGGGCTGCACCCGGCGCCTTGGCCGCGTGACGCCCCGACAGCACGTCGGCGAGGAAGCGGCCGGTGTGCGAACCCGGCGCAGCGGCAACCTGCTCCGGGGTGCCCTCGGCAACAACCATGCCACCGCCCGAGCCACCCTCGGGCCCCATGTCGATCACCCAGTCCGCCGTCTTGATGACGTCGAGGTTGTGCTCGATCACGATCACCGAGTTACCGGCTTCGACGAGGCGGCCGAGCACGATCAGCAGCTTGCGGATGTCCTCGAAGTGGAGCCCGGTGGTGGGCTCGTCGAGGATGTAGACGGTGCGGCCCATCTGCCGCTTCTGCAGCTCGGCGGCGAGCTTGACGCGCTGCGCCTCACCGCCGGACAGCGTCGGCGCCGGCTGTCCGAGCCGGACATAGCCGAGGCCGACGTCGACCAGAGTCTTGAGGTGCCGACTGATCGCCGGAACGGCCTCGAAGAACTCAGCCGCTTCCTCGATCGGCAGGTCCAGCACCTCGGAGATGGTCTTGCCCTTGAAGTGCACCTCGAGGGTCTCTCGGTTGTAGCGGGCGCCGCCACAGACCTCGCACGGCACGTACACGTCCGGGAGAAAGTTCATCTCGATCTTGATGGTGCCGTCACCCGCGCACGCCTCGCAGCGGCCGCCCTTGACGTTGAAGCTGAACCGCCCCGGCAGGTAGCCGCGGACCTTGGCCTCGGTGGTCTCGGCGAACAGCCGCCGCATGTGGTCGAAGACGCCGGTGTAGGTGGCCGGGTTGGACCGTGGCGTACGCCCGATCGGCGACTGGTCGACCCGCACCACCTTGTCGAGCAGCTCGACGCCGGTCACCCGGGTGTGACGGCCCGGCACCTCGCGGGAGCCGTTCAGCTTGTTCGCCAGCACCCGGGAGAGGATGTCGTTGACCAGGGTCGACTTGCCGGAGCCGGAGACGCCGGTGACCGCGACGAGCTGGCCGAGCGGGAAGGACACGCTCACGTCATGCAGGTTGTGCTCACGGGCGCCGACGACCTTCAGCTCGCGGCCCTTGGTGCGCGCACGCCGCACTGCCGGCACAGCCATCTGCAGGACGCCCGACAGGTACTGCCCAGTGATGGAGTCTGGACAGGCCAGCAGGTCGTCCACGGACCCGCTCACGACGATCTGCCCGCCGTGCTCCCCTGCCCCCGGTCCGACGTCGACGACCCAGTCCGAAGCGCGCACGGTGTCCTCGTCGTGCTCGACCACGATCAGCGTGTTGCCGAGGTCGCGCAGTCGCACGAGGGTGTCGATGAGCCGCCGGTTGTCGCGCTGGTGCAGCCCGATCGACGGCTCGTCCAGCACGTAGAGCACACCGACCAGGCCCGAGCCGATCTGGGTCGCGAGCCGGATCCGCTGCGCCTCCCCGCCGGACAGCGAACCCGCGGACCGGCCGAGCGAGAGGTAGTCGAGCCCGACGTCGAGCAGGAAGCCGAGCCGCGCGTTGACCTCTTTGAGGACCCGCTCGGCGATCATCGCCTGCCGGGCGTCCAGCTCGAGCGACCGCAGGAACTCGGCCGCGTCCACGATCGACAGCGCCGCGACGTCGGAGATCGACCGGTCGCCCAGGGTCACCGCGAGCACCTCGGGCTTGAGCCGCTGACCCTTGCAGGTCGGGCACGGCACCTCGCGCATGTAGCCCTCGAACCGCTCGCGCGAGCTCTCGCTCTCCGCCTCGGTGTGCCGCCGCTCCAGGAACGGGAGCACGCCCTCGAACGCGGTGTAGTAGCTGCGCGTCCGCCCGTAGCGGTTGGTGTAGCGGACGTGCACCTCGGTCTCGTGCCCGTGCAGGACGGCGTGCTGCTGGACCTTGGTGAGCTTCTTCCACGGCGTACGCAGGGTGAAGCCCAGCGCGTCGCCGAGCGCCGTGAGCAGGCGCCCGAAGTATTCGACGTTGTGGCCGCTGCTCCAGGGCTGGATCGCGCCCTCGGCCAGGGACTTGTCGGGGTCGGGGACGACCAGCTCGGGGTCGACCTCCATGCGGACGCCGAGGCCCGAGCAGTCCGGGCAGGCGCCGTACGGTCCGTTGAAGGAGAAGCTGCGCGGCTCCATCTCCTCGAACGACAGGTCGTCGTAGAGGCAGGCGAGGTGCTCGGACCAGGTGCGCTCGCGGGCCGGGTCGTCCTCGGGGAGGTCGACGAACTCCAGGATCACGAGCCCGCTGCCCAGCTTGAGCGCCGTCTCGACCGAGTCGGTGAGCCGTCGCTTCGCGCTCTCCTTCACCGAGAGCCGGTCGACGACCACCTCGATCGTGTGCTTCTCCTGCTTCTTGAGAACCGGCGGCTCGGCAAGGCTGTGAACGACACCGTCGACCCGCGCGCGGCTGTAGCCCTTGGTCTGCAGGTCGGCGAACAGGTCGACGTATTCACCCTTTCGACCGCGGATGACGGGGGCGAGGACCTGGAACCTGGTGCCCTCGGTGAGCGTCATGATCTGGTCGACGATCTGGCTCGGCTGCTGCCGGGCGATCACCCGACCGCACTTCGGGCAGTGCGGCGTCCCGGCGCGGGCAAACAGGACGCGGAGGTAGTCGTAGACCTCTGTCACGGTCCCGACGGTCGACCGGGGGTTGCGGTTGGTCGACTTCTGGTCGATCGAGACCGCAGGGCTCAGCCCCTCGATGAAGTCGACATCGGGCTTGTCCATCTGCCCCAGGAACTGGCGGGCGTAGGAGCTGAGCGACTCGACGTACCTCCGCTGCCCCTCGGCGAAGATCGTGTCGAACGCCAGCGAAGACTTCCCCGAACCGGACAGGCCCGTGAACACGATCAGGGCGTCTCTCGGCAGGTCGACCGAGACGTCCTTGAGGTTGTGCTCCCGGGCGCCGTGAACGACGAGTCGGTTGTCCATGAAGTCCTCTCGAGCGGGGCGGTCGGGGTCGCTACGGAGGTTAACGTCGGGGTCCGACAACCTGCTTCCTGGAGGACCATGTGACCTACACCGGAGTCGTCGAGCAGGGCGGGCCCGCGGACGTCCGCGAGGTCCCTGGGCTGCGGATCACCAAGGTCTGCACGCCGCCGTTCACCAACAACTGCTACCTGCTCCGGTGTACGACGACCGGCGACACGCTGCTCGTCGACGCCGCCGGCGACGCTCCGCTGCTGCTCGAGCTGGTAGGCGACGGGCGGCTCACCGGGATCGTCGAGACGCACGGTCACTGGGACCACCAGCAGGCCCTGGTCGAGGTGGTGCAAGCGACGGACGCGCCGGTGCTGGTGCACCCCAACGACGCCGACGACCTTCCGCTCGAGGCGTCCCGGCTGGTCAACGACGGTGAGACGGTCAAGGTCGGCGAGGCCTCGCTGAGGGTCGTCGCCCTGGTCGGGCACACGCCGGGCTCCATCGCGCTGCTGTACGAGGGCGATCCCGAGCGGGCGCACCTGTTCACCGGCGACAGCCTGTTCCCGGGCGGGATCGGCAACACCGAGAAGGACGCCGCCCGTTTCACGGCGCTGCTGGACGACGTGACGACCAAGCTGTTCGACGTGCTGCCGGACCAGACGTGGGTCTACCCGGGCCACGGGACCGACACGACCCTGGGCGCCGAGCGAGACTCACTGCCCGAGTGGCGTGCCCGCGGCTGGTAGCCGCTGCCCGCCGACCGAGCCGCTGGTCACACTCAGCCTCGCCCGAACCACCTCCCCGGCCGGTCAGAGCGCACTCTGACCACTGGCGGACCGGTCAGAGCGCACTCTGACCATCTGCGGACCGGTCAGAGCGCACTCTGACCAGGCTCGCGGCAGTCAGAGCGCACTCTGACCGGCCAACATCCAACGTCTCGCTGCGCCTGTCCACAGCCGACCTGTTGTTCACAGATCGCCACGCACACTGCCGTGGAGTCGGCCGGGCCCGTGAGATCCCTCCATGACAAAGCCGTTCGCGCCACACCTGCTGCCGGTCAGTGCCGACGACCTGTCGTTCACCCGCGCCCAGTTCGTGGACGGTCGCCGACGGCGACAAGCTCCGGACGAGCAGGTGCGCGCCGGGTTGCTCCTGAGAGCTGCCCCGTCGGTCTTCCTGCTCCCCGACGCGAAGGTCGCCGCCCGGGCCCACGCGGCTGTCGAGCATGCAGGTCCTGGGGCTGTCGTCACAGGGTGGGCTGCCTGTGCCTTGTACGGCCTGAAGTACGTCGAGGACCGTGGAGCCGTCCCTGTGCTCGTACCGAACGGACGCAACCGTGTGAGCACGCAGCACGTCAGGGTCGTTCGTACGCGCAGGATGCCCGACACGTGGACCACGGCGTCAGGCATCTGCCTCGCCCGCCCGGCCAGGGCACTCGTGGACCTGAGCCGCGCCGAGACGGACCTCCGGACGGCTCGGTCCGTCCTCCTGCACGCGGTGTCGAAGAAGGTGGTCACCGAAGCCGAGCTGCGGTGCGAGCTGGACGCCGGGCGCCTCAACGGCTCCGCCCTCACCCGACGGGTCCTCGGTGACGCCGTACGCGGAGCCGCCTCCTCGCCCGAGGCGGAGATGTGCGACTCGTTGCTCGCCGAGGCAGGCCCGGGGCTGGAGCTGCTGCTCAACCCGTGGATCTACCTCGACGGGGAACTGCTCGGCAGCGTCGACGGGCTCATCCGCGGCACAGGCCTCGGCTACGAGTGCGACTCGTGGGAGCACCACGCGAGCGACGGAGACGCCGAGCGGACACTCGTCCGGTCCGACCGATACACCGCCTCGGGGATGCAGCTGCTGCACCGCAGCCCCGCCCGCTACCGAAAGGACCCGGTGGCCTGGGCGCGGACCGTGCTGCGTGCCGCCGAGGCCCGGCGCGGCATGGAGCCGAAAGGTCTGATCATCAAGGCTCGTGGGCCGTTGTTGCCGGCGACGGACCAGGAGCTGTACGCGTTCCGGACGGGAGCGCTACGAATTTCCTGAGCGAGCTCCGAGCAGCACCCGACTGGTCAGAGAGCGCTCCGACCACTGCGGGCGCGGTCAGAGCGCCCTCAGACCGGGGCGGGCGCGGTCAAAGCGCCCTCAGACCGGGGCAGCGGCGGCAGGCAGGGCAGCAGCAGCAGCAGCGGCGGCGGCTGCAGCAGCGCCGAGCAGAGCTCAGCGGCCGGTGAACCGTGCCTCGCGTCGCTCGACGAAGGACGCCACCCCCTCGGCAGCGTCCTCCGACGCCAGGATCCCCGGCAGGATGGCCCGCAGGTGCTCGACCGCCTCGTCCTGCGACCGCAGCGCCAGCCGGGCGTTCGCCAGCGTCCCGGTCACCCCCAGCGGGGCCTGCCTGGCGATCACGTGGGCCAGCTCGACGGCCCGGTCGAGCTGGGTCCCGGCAGGGACGACCTCCTGCACCAACCCGATCCGCAACGCCTCGGCGGCCCCGAACTCCTCCGCGGTCAGCAGCCACCGCATCGCGTTGCCCCAGCCGAGCTGGCGCGCAGCCCTGATCGTCGCCCCACCGAAGGGCAGGATCCCCCGCCCGATCTCGAGCTGTCGGAACCGCACGTCGTCGGCGCACACCACGATGTCGGACGCCAGCGCCAGCTCGATCGACAGGGTGTAGGCGATCCCCTGGACCGCCAGCACGATCGGCTTCGGCACCGGCGGGCCCCAGATCCCGTACGGGTCGAAAGCACCGCTGCCCCCCAGCACCCCAGGCCCACCGCTCGCCATCGCCGGCGCCACCTCCGCCAGGTCGAGCCCCGCCGAGAAGTGGTCACCGTGCCCGTAGACCACGCCGACCCGCACGTCGTCGTCCGTGCCCAGCCGGTCGTACGCCAGCCCCACCTCGTCGATCGTCGCCAGGTCCCAGGCGTTGCGCTTGTCGGGCCGGTTCACGCCGATCAGCAGGACGTGCCCGTCGAGATCCACGGTGACTGTCATGCGGGCGACCGTACCGACCGGGATGGAACACTCGCGGACGTGAGCCTGCCCCCGCCGTACGCCCAGGTCGTCTCTCGTACGAAGGGCTTCCTGCCCGAGGACGAGGGCGACGCGCTGCACACCGTCGCGCTGACCGCCGGGCCGGGGCTGTGGCTGGAGGTAGGGACCTACTGCGGGAAGTCGACGGTGCACCTCGGCGTGGCCGCCCGCGAGCGCGGCGCGCAGGTGGTCACGGTCGACCACCACCGCGGCTCGGAGGAGAACCAGGCGGGCTGGGAGTGGCACGACGCCGAGCTGGTCGACGCGCACACCGGTCGGCTCGAGACGCTGCCGTCGCTCCGCAGAACGCTCTGGGACGCTGGGCTGGACGACGTGGTCTGCGTGCTGGCCGCCACCACGCAGCAGGTCGGGGCGTGGTGGACGAGTCCGCTGGCGCTGCTCTTCCTGGACGGCAACCACACCGAGGAGGTGGCGCAGCACGACTACGCGGCGTTCGCCCCGCACGTCGTCCCCGGCGGGCTGCTCCTGGTGCACGACGTGTTTCCTGACCCGGCCGACGGCGGGCAGCCGCCGTGGCACGTGGTCCAGCGGGCTCAGGAGGGTGCGTTCACGCCGGTGATCACGCACGGCTCGTTGCGGGTGCTTCGTCGTACGGACGCGGCCTTCAGCTAGCCCTCCGCGCGCCCCTGGTCAGAGTGCGCTCTGACCGGCCGCGCCCCGGTCAGAGTGCGCTCTGACCGCTCTCTCCTCGGTCAGAGCGCACTCTGACCGAGGCAGACTGACCCCGTGAGCAGCAGAGGCGTGCCCGGTGAGCCCGCACCCGACGTGACCGCGCTGCTGGACGCTCTGCTGTCCCCCGACCCGCTGCCTGGGCTGTATGCGCTCCGGCCGAGCCTGGACGGCGACCTGGCCCACCTCGCAGACACAGCGATCGCGCGGCTCGACCTGCGCATCCCTCACCCCGGCTCCCCCGAGGCCGTGCTCCTCCGGGCCATCGCCGGACGCCCCGGGCTCAGCCTCGCCGAGCTGCAGGACGTGACGGG
>JBBSTR010000110.1:0-7549 GCA_038235705.1 Mycobacteriales bacterium | reverse complement strand
GTCGCCTGACCAGGCGCCCCCGGCGGGACCAGGCCGGTCACCGCGCGAACGTGCTCCTCGGCCTGGACGGTCACCTCGCGCAGCTCGACCACGACGTCGGCGGCCTCGGACAGCGTCAGCCGCGGACCGGGCGGCACGAGACGACGGGCGGTGCGACAAGCGAGCTCGTAGTCGACGGGGGCAGGGGTGGCGGCCACACCGGCCAACCTATCCGGGCTCGGCCTGCCCGGGCTCAACGGCAGCCGCAGGCGACCAGCCGTGCGGCGAGCGCGTCGAGGGCCGCCTCGGCCCCCCGGTTGGCGCCCGACGGAACGGCGTCGGCGGTGAGGTCGAACGCCAGCAGGCGCCCGTCCGCGGTCAGCAGCAGCCCGGCGAGCGCGCTGGTGCCGTCGAGCGTGCCGGTCTTTCCCCGTACGACCCCCGCGGCCGGTGCCGCCGCCCCGTCGTAGCGCCGCCGCAGGGTGCCGTCGAAGCCGGCGACCGGCAAGCCGGACAGCAGCGGCCCGTACCTACCGTCCGGCTGGTCAGCCACCCGGGCAAGAAGCCGGGCGAGGGTCTCCGGGAGCAGCCGGCTGTCCCGGGAGAGCCCGCTGCCGTCCTGCACGGCCAGCGGCGCGGCGGTCCCGGCCGACCCACCGCCCGGCGAGCTAGCGGACGCGCTGCCGGGCGCGCCGGCAAGCACCTCGGCGACGACGTCGCGCAACGCCGCGGCGGCCCCGGTGAAGGTGGGCGCGTCCCCACGGGCGAGCGCGACCTGCCGGGCGAGGGACTCGGCGACGTCGTTGTCGCTCCGGGTCAGCATCAGCTCCACCTGCTGGGCCACCGTCGGCCCCTCGGTCTCGGCCAGCACCCTGGCGCCGCCCGGCGCGGTGCCGCGGGTGACCGGGGCCGCGGGGTTGCCGAGCAGAGCGGCGAGAGCGAGCCCGGCACTGACCGGAGGGTCGAGCGAGCGGGCCTCCCGCCCGGGTGCGCGGCCGCCGTCGACCATGAGCGCGGTCACCGGCGCGACGTCGCCGCCGGACACGTACCCGCGCTTCCAGCCGGGCCCGATCACCGGACCCTGGAACAGGGTGTCGTCGACCAGCACGGAAGTGACCGGGACGCCGCCAAGGGCGGTGCGAGCGACCGACGCGAGCCCGGACAGGTCGGCGCGTCGCGGATATCCCGGGCTGCTCGCGCCGACCAGCGTCGCGTCTCCACCGCCGACCAGGACCACCTGGCCCGGCAGGGCACCGGCCAGCACCCGGGTCAGCGGTCGGGACTGCGGGTCGAGCGCGGTCAGTGCCGCGACCGCCGTCACGAGCTTGCTGGTGGATGCCGGCTTCACCGCCACGTCGCCGCGCTCGCTGAGCAGGACGGCGCCGGTCTCGGCGTCCACGACCGAGACCGCGGGACGGCCGCCGAGCCGCGGGTCGGAGAGCCCGGCGGAGAGCGTCGCCAGCAGGGCGGCGGTCGTCGGCCGGTCGGCGTCCGCCGCGAGCCCGGGCAGCATCGGCGGTCGCGCGGGCAGCACGGGCGAGGTCGCGGGACGCAGTGACGGTGCGGCGGCTGCCGTCCTGGGCGGCGGGGCGTCGCCGCGCTGCAGCAGCAGGGGGGTCCCGACGCCGAGCAGCACCACGAGGGCGGCGACGAGCGCCAGCACGGCCGTCGGGGGCCGTCGTCGCCGCGGCGGCGGGGTGCGGGGGGCCACGTCCATGACCGCCATCACACCAGCCGCGGGGCCCGGGGCCTCCCGTGCCGGGCCCTCGTACGTCAGACTGGCCCGCCGGACCCCTCGCACGGTCCCCGTCACCCAGAGCAAGGAGCGTCCGTGGAGTTCGACGTCACGATCGAGATCCCGAAGGGTCAGCGCAACAAGTACGAGATGGACCATCACACCGGTCGCATCCGCCTGGACCGTCGGCTGTTCACCTCGACCAGCTATCCCGCCGACTACGGCTTCGTCGAGGACACGCTCGGTGGCGACGGCGACCCGCTGGACGCGCTGGTGCTGCTGGACGAGCCGACCTTTCCCGGCTGCCTGATCCGGGTGCGTGCCGTCGGCATGTTCCGGATGACCGACGAGGCAGGACCGGACGAGAAGCTGCTGTGCGTCGTCGCCGGTGACCCGCGCCACGCGCACCTGCGCGACATCGGTGACATCTCCGAGTACGACCAGCTGGAGATCCAGCACTTCTTCGAGGTCTACAAGGATCTCGAGCCCGGCAAGAGCGTCGAAGGCGCCGACTGGGTGGGCCGCGAGGAGGCCGAGCAGGAGGTGCTGGCGTCCCGCGCGCGGTTCGCCGAGGACCCGCACGCCGTGGCCCACTCCGGTGACCCGGAGCACAAGGCCGACCCGACGGCCGGGCCGTAACGCTGCCCGACCTGACCGACACCCTGCTGCTGCTGCTCGCGGCGGCGGGGGCCGGTGCCCTCGACGCGGTCGCGGGTGGCGGCGGCCTGATCCAGCTTCCGGCGCTGCTGCTGGTGCTCCCGGGCGCGCCCGTGGTGACGCTGCTCGGCACCAACAAGCTCGCCTCCGTCGTGGGCACCGCCTCGGCCGCCGTCACCTACGGACGGCGGGTGCAGCTCGACCGGGGCACGGCCGGACCGATGGCGCTGGCGGCGTTCGTTGGCTCCGGAGCGGGCGCCGCGATCGCCGCCTCGGTCCCCTCCGCCGCCCTGCGGCCGGTCATCCTTGGCGCGCTGGTCGTGGTGCTCGTCCTCACGCTGCGTCGACCGGCGCTGGGCGAGGTGGAACGCCTACGACTGACGGCCTCGGTGCAGCGGCAGGTGGCACTGGGGGCCGGCTTCGCCATCGGGGCGTACGACGGGGCGGTCGGGCCCGGCACCGGGACCTTCCTGGTGATCCTGCTGGTGGCGGTCGTCGGGCAGTCCTTCCTGCACGCCAGCGCGACGGCCAAGGCGGTCAACACGGCCACCAACCTCGCGGCGCTGCTGCTGTTCGCGCTCGGCGGTCACGTGCTGTGGGGTCTCGGGGCGCTCATGGCGCTGGCCAACCTGGGAGGCGCCCAGGTCGGGGCCGCACTGGCGATCCGCAAGGGCAGCCGCTGGGTGCGCAGGGTGTTCCTGGTCGTGGTGACGCTGCTCGTGCTGCGGCTGGGGGTCGACGTCCTGGGCTGATGCGGCGGGGCCGGGGACGTTGACAGCCCAAAGGCCCCGGCTTACGGTCGGCCATGGTCAGGAAGCGGCCTGTGCGAGTCCCTTGATCTTTCGGGAGTGCCCATGAGCCTCACCCCGTTGCCCTCACCACAGCCTCTGCTCGACGCGGAGCTGCTGCTCGTCGAGCGACAGCTCTCCGCGCTCGACTCCTGGCACGCCGCACGCCGGCTGACCCAGCAGTCCGCGGCGCTGCGGTCGCGCACCCGCGAGCAGCGGATGGACGTCGCCCGCCGGATGGAGATGCTGCGGGAGGAGCACCGGATCATCATCGAGCGCACCGGACGCTCGTTGGAGCTGAGCGTTCAGCGGGTCCGGGAGCCGAGGCGTCCCACGGTCCTGCTGGCCCACCGCAACCCGTGGCTGACCGGGCAGCTGATCGAGGCGCTGACCGACGGCGGTGCCGAGGTCGTCGGCACCGTGCAGGACGGGGCGCACGCGGTCGGGTTCGCCGTGGCCGAGCTGCCCGACCTCGTCCTCGTCGAGGCGACGCTGCCACGGCTCACCGGTCGCGAGGTCATCCTTCAGGTGCGCCAGCACGCCCCGGACGTCGCCTTCGCGGCGCAGGTCGACGACGCCGGCAGCATCGGAGCGCTCCTGGAGGCCGGCGCGCGTGCCACCTACAGCCGCCGGGTGCCGCCCGCCGAGCTCGCCCGCGAGCTGCTCGGGCTGCTCGTCCCGGCCTGAGCCCGTCCTCCCGGACCGTTCGAGCGCGGTCGTCAGGGTAAGCAGGCGGCATGACCGATACGCGCACGGCCGACCGCATGATCGTCGTCGTCGCGTCAGCCGGTGGCGTCGAGGCGCTGAAGAACCTGGTCGCCGACCTTCCCGAGGACCTGCCCGCGGCCGTCGTCGTCGCGCTGCACCTGACCCCCTCAGCGCCCAGCCTGCTCCCGGAGATTCTGCAACGCCGGACCCGGCTGACCGTCGTGGCGGCACGGGAGGGGCTCGTACCGACCGTGGGCACCGTCGTCGTCGCCCGCCCGGACGTCCACCTCATCGTCGAGGACGGCCACGTCCGGCTCGGGCGCGGAGCCGCGGAGAACGGGCACCGACCCTCGCACGACGTGACGCTGCGGTCCGCCGCCCTGGCGTACGGGCCCCGGCTCGTCGGGGTGGTGCTGACCGGTCTGCTCGACGACGGGGCGGTCGGCCTGGGTCGGGTCGCCCGCTACGGCGGCGTCTGCCTGGTGCAGGACCCTGACGAGGCGGAGTTCGACGCGATGCCCCGGGCCGCGCTCCGCTCGGTCCCCGGAGCGGCCCGCCTGACTCTCGCCGACCTCCCCGCAGAGCTGGACCGTCTCGTGCGCCAGCCGGTCACCGCCGCACGGTCCGACGTCCCCGATGCCGAGCGGGCCGACGATCTCGCCGAGGTGGCCAGCGGGCTGGCAGACCCGCCGTTGCTGCCGGACGGCAGCCACCCAGGACGTCCGTCGGCGTTCGGGTGTCCCGAGTGCCACGGCGTCCTCAACCAGCTGACCTCAGGACCGGACGGGCTGCGCTTCCGCTGCCGGACCGGCCACGCCTGGACCGCCCGAAGCCTGCTCACCCGGCAGGACCGCAGCCTCCAGGAGGCGCTCTGGGTCGCGCTGCGGGTGCTGGAGGAGCGGGCCGAGCTGAGCCGACGCCTGGCGAAGGGGGCGGACGGGGCCCGTCCGCGCTCCCGGCAGATCTTCGAGTCGCGCGCACAGGACGCCGCTCACTCGGCCGAGGTGCTGAGGAACCTGCTGACCCAGGTGACCGACGAGACGGACGGTCGTGACGCGACCGGGCCGGAGGCAGCACGGAGCGACGAACCGGTGGTGGGCCCGTGAGCATCCCCGTCGAGACCGATCTCGAAGAACTGCTGTGGTGGCTGCGCGACAACCACGGCAGCGACTTCACCGGCTACAAGCGACCGTCCCTGCAGCGCCTGGTCGAACGACGGGTGCGGGGCGTCGGCGCCGCCGACGTCCGCGCCTACCTGGACCTGCTCCAGGTGCAGCCGGCCGAGGTGCTCCAGCTGCTCGACACGCTGCTCATCAACGTCACCAGCCTGTTTCGCGACCCGGACACCTGGGAGGCGCTCGGGGCCGTCGTCGTCGAACGGGTCGCCGCGCTGCCCCAGAACGAGCCGATCCGGGTGTGGAGCGCAGCCTGCGCGAGCGGCGAGGAGGCCTACTCGTTGGCGATCCTGCTGCACGAGCGGCTCGGTGACCGGACGTTCAGGGACCGGGTCAAGGTCTACGCCACCGACATCGACGAGGACGCGCTCGCCACCGCCCGGGCAGGGCGCTATCCCGCCTCGGCCCTCGAGCAGCTGAGCCAGGGGCGGCGCGACACCTACTTCGAGGCCGATGGGGACGGCTACCTTTTCCGCGCCGACCTGCGCAGACACCTCATCTTCGGACGGCACGACCTGCTCCAGGACGCCCCCATCTCCCGGGTCCTGGTGCTGACGTGCCGCAACGCGCTGATGTATTTCACGACCGAGACCCAGAGCCGGGTGCTCGGACGGTTCTCCTTCTCGCTGCACCCGCACGGGGTGCTGATGCTGGGCCGCGCCGAGATGCTGCTGACCCAGTCCGCGCTGTTCACCGCGATCGACCTCCCGATGCGCATCTTCGCGGTCCGACCCAGCTCGGCGACGTCCCGGTTGACGGCGCTCGCGGTCGGCGGCTACGGCCGCGACCTCGCCCGACGTCGGGTGACCGAGGCCGCGTTCTCCTCCGCCCCGGCCGCTCAGGTCGTGCTCGACGGGCAGGGCGTGATCGCGCTGATCAACGAGCGCGCCCAGCAGGCGCTGCCGCTGTCCCAGGCCGACGTCGGCCAGCCGTTCGGCGAGCTGGCCATGGCCACCAAGCCCTTCGGGCTGCGGGCGACCGTCGCGGAGGTCGGGGCCAGCCGGACCGCGGTCGAGGTGAACGACGTCCGGTTCCCCGCCTCGGAGGACACCACCTGGGACGTCACGGTGCTCCCGCTCGAGGTCGAGGGCGAGCTGCTGGGCCTGCACCTGGTCTTCGTCGACGTCACCGAGCGCAACGCCCTGCAGATCCGTCTTGAGCAGCAGACGACGCAGCTGGGTGCGGCCTACGAGGAGCTGCAGTCCTCGAGCGAGGAGCTGGAGACCACCAACGAGGAGCTGCAGTCCGCGGTCGAGGAGCTGGAGACCACCAACGAGGAGCTGCAGAGCACCAACGAAGAGCTGGAGACGATGAACGAGGAGCTGCAGAGCACCAACGAAGAGCTGCAGACCCTCAACGAGGAGCTGCGTGAGCGCACCCACGACGTGGATCGCAGCAACGGCTTCCTGCACGCGATCCTGGAGGTGCTCGACGCCGCGATCGTCGTGCTCGACGCCGACCACACGGTGCAGCTGTGGAACGGTGGCGCCGAGCGCATGATCGGTCTGCGCAGCTACGAGGTGCAGGGCAAGCCGCTGACCGCCCTCGACCTCGGCATCGGCGCCGACCAGCTGATGGCTGGGCTGCGCGCCGTGGTCCTGCGCGGCAGCGGCCGCGAGGTCATCGAGATCGAGGCCATCGACCGCACCGGCACCACGCAGCGACGCACGATGACGCTGGCAGCCGTGGACCTCGACGGTGGTGGCGGGGCGCTGGGCGTGGTCGTGGCGATGCTGGACACGCCAGGCCGGCTCGACGAGCCCGGCTGACAAGCCCTGCCCTGCGGACAGCTCGACCTGCGTCTCGTGGTGACGCCGGACGCTCTCCCGCTGCTCGTCGAGCCGCGTCGTCAGGTCGGCGTCCGCGCTAGGTGCCCTCGCTCGTGCGGGTGCGGTTGCCGGCCCGCCCGCGCCGGACCTGCGTCAGAGCAGGTCGTCGCTCCTTCGCACGTTGTAGGCCCGGCAGCACGGGCACTGCATCATCGGCGCCAGGTCCGACGGGGCGTCCTGGACCAGCACCTCGTCACAGACCCCGCAGAGCAGGACCAGCGGACCCGCTGCCCGCCTCGGCGCCGCGCACGAGACGTCCCCCACCGGAGGGGTGAACGACGGCCAGAGCCGCTCGACGGTCCGGCCACCGGGCGCCAGCTGGTCGCGCCGCCGGCGCAGCTCTGCCACGTCGGCACGCTGCTGTCGCGAGCGCTCGCGCATCGGCCCGCTGCCGCTGGTCACCCGCGCGACGAGCTCCTTGCTGGCGCGCAGCCGGAGACGATGGGTCTCACCAGCCATGCCGCTCTTCTCGTCGGATCCACGTGCGGGTGCGCCCAGTGTGCCCCGCCAGGCAGGATGAACGCATGCCTTCCGTCGCGCACGTACGCAGATGAGCCCGCTCCCGGTCGTGGACCGGCTGCTCCCGACCCCTGAGGCAGGTGAGCTGCTGGAGCTCGTGCGCGACGTCGCCGACCGCGAGCTGCTCCCGGCCGTCGACGCCTGCGAGGCCTCGGCGAC
>JBBSTR010000109.1:0-7636 GCA_038235705.1 Mycobacteriales bacterium | reverse complement strand
GACCGACTGGTTGGCCCTGCTCGAGAGCTGACCGGGTGAACGGCTACGGGAGCGCGGTGACGATCTCCGCGATCGTCTTGGCGCCGCCGGTGAAGAACGGCGTCTCCAGCTTGGTGTGCAGCCGGGCCTTGGAGGCGCGCAGAGCGCGCAGGCAGTCGACGATGCGGTGCAGCTCGTCAGCCTCGAAGGCAAGGATCCACTCGTAGTCACCGAGCCCGAACGCGGCGACCGTGTTGGCCCGCACGTCCTCGAACTCACGCCCCACGATCCCGTGCTCGGACAGCATCCCGCGGCGCTCGTAGTCGGGCAGCAGGTACCACTCGAGGCTGCGGTTGAACGGGTAGACGCAGACGTACTTCTTGGGGTCCTCCCGCCGCACGTACGCCGGGATGTGGTTGCGGTTGAACTCGGCCGGCCGGTGCAGCGCGACGCTGGACCAGACGGGCGTCAGGTGCCGCCCGAGGTCGCTCTGCCGGAACCGGGCGTAAGCCTCTTGCAGCACGTCGATGTCGGGGCAGGTCCACCAGACGAGCAGATCGGCCTCGGCCTTGAACCCGCTCACGTCGTAGGTCCCGCGGGTGTAGACGTCCTTGCCCAGCAGCTCGTCCAGCAGCCCCTGCGCCTGCTCGGCGATCCCGGTGCGGTCCTCGGGCAGCGGCTTAGCGGACCTGAAGACGGCATACATCGCGTAGAGCATCTGGTCGTTCAGCTCGCGGGCACTCAGTTCAGACTCAGCCATGAGGCCATTCTGCCTCCAACAGTGCCCGGGCCGCCTGCCGCCCGCTGTGCACGACGGCCGGGACGCCCACTCCGTCGTACGCCGCGCCCGCCACCTGCCGCCCCGGCTGGCGCGCGACCGCGGCCCGGATGCGTACCACCCGCTCGACGTGGCCGACCGTGTACTGCGGGAGCCCGCCGCCCCATCGGGTCACCCGGGCGTCCAGGGTGCGCGGGACCGGACCGACGGCCAGTTCGAGCTCGTCCCGCACCGTGGCCACCAGCTCGTCGTCGGAGTGCTGGAGGGCGCGCTCCTCGCCGTGGCGCCCGATGCTCGCCCGCACCACGGCCGGTCCGGCGCGGCCCCACTTGCGGGAGGTGAAGGTGACCGCCTTGATCGTGCGGCCATCGATCGCCGGTACGAGGAAGCCGCTGCCCGTCCCGGGGGTCTCGCCGTCGAGCACGAGCGTGACGATCGCGACCGAGGCGTACGGGACCTGCGCCAGGTCCGGCACGTCCGGGAGCAGCTTGGCGGCGGCGGGCGCAGGGACGGCGATCACGACCACGTCCGTCTCGAGCTGGCGCGGGTCGGCCGCGGAGCCGTGGGTGACCCGCCAGCCGGTCGGGGTGCGGTCGATGGCGCGGACGGTCGTGCGGAGCCGTACGTCGAGGTGGCGGGCCAGCGCCGGGGCGTAGGAACCCATCGAGGTGGCGAGCCCGCGAAAGACCGGGCCGGGCGGAGGCTTCTCCGCCCTGACCTGGGCGACCGCCTGGAGCAGCGACCCGGTGGTCGAGGTCGGGCCCGCCAGCGCCGGGACCGTGGCCCGCAGGCTGAGGCGGCTCGCGTGGCCTGCGTAGACGCCGCCCAGGAGTGGGTCGACAAGGCGATCTGTCACCTCCTGGCCGAGCCTCTCGGCGACGTAGGCGCCTACTGCCACGTCCTCGGTCAGCGGCTCTCCCGGACGTGTCACGTCGCGCGTAAGCCGGGCCATGGCCCGAGGGCTCAGCACGCCGCTGGCCGCCAGCGCGCGCAGGTCGCCGGGAATGCCGAGCAGGGTCCCGGCCGGCAGCGGCGTCAGGGTCCCGTCGACCCAGAGACTCGCCTGCCCGGCCACCGGCGTGATCAGCTCGAGGCCCAGCTCACGGGCAAGATCGACGGCGTACGGGACCCTCGCCAGCATCGCGTCAGCGCCCTCGTCGACCAGCAGCCCTCCGACCTCGCTGCTGCTGACCTTGCCGCCCACCCGGGTGCCGGCCTCCAGGACCGTGACGCTGACCCCTGCAGCCTGCAGGTCGTATGCGGCAGCCAGTCCCGCGAGCCCGGCCCCGACGACCACCGCCGTGCGCGGTCGGGCGCCACGTGGGCCGATCGCCCCCGGTCCTGGCTCGGTTCCGTGTCCCTGCGTCACTCCCCGAGCCTAGGAGCCGTCTCGGGCTCTGCCGGGCGCCGCTGCGTCCACCTCGTCAGCCCGGACCTCGTGGCGCACTGCTGCTGGGCGCCGGCGGCTGCAGCTCGGCCGGCCGTACTCCCGCGCCCGTGCGCCTCGAACCGGGTGCGATCGCGTCCACCTGCCTGTCCGGACCGGCGCCCGAAGGCTCGCGCGACGCAGGCACGCCGGCTGGCGGCGCCGGGTGCAGCTGCGTCCACCTCGCGGACTTTAGTACCGCAGGACACCGCACATCCCAGCATTTCCGGTACGCCTGCTGCACCGGGCGGCGAGGTGGACGCAGCCGCACCCGTTCTTGCGCGGTCTTCCCCCTCCGTGCTGTACGTCCCCTTGGCGTCGCGACCGAGGACCAGCCACGCGAGGTGGACGCAGCCGCACCCGAGACCGGCGGGCAGGTGGTGCGTGCAGGTGGGGGTGGGTGCAGCGACGCCAGGCCCGGCGAGAGGGCGAGGTGGACGCAGCCGCACCCGCTGAAGCAGCCGGGGTCAGCAGCAGCTCAGCCCACCGTTAGCAGCAGCTCAGCCGGGGGTCAGCGGCAGCTCAGCCCACCGTCAGCAGCAGCTCAGCCCACCGTCGGTGCCAGACCGCGCCTGGACAGCCCGAGCGTCAGACCGCTGTCAGCTCGTGCACGTGGTCGACGACCCGGTGCAGCACGTCCGGGTCGGTGTCGGGCAGTACACCGTGACCGAGGTTGAACACGTGCCCCTCGCACCGCTGCCCCTCGGCGACGACGCGCGCGGTCTCCCGACGGACGACCTCGGTGGGGGCGAAGACCAGCGTGGGGTCGAGGTTGCCCTGAACCGCCTTGCCCGGCCCGACCCGGCGGGCGCCCTCGTCCAGCGGCAGACGCCAGTCGATCCCGACGACGTCGGCCCCGGCCGCGCCCATGTCGTGGAGCAGCTCGCCCGTACCGACCCCGAAGTGGATCCGCGGCACGTCGGCGACCGCCGCCAGCACGCGGGTGGAGTGCGGTTGCACGAACGTGCGGTAATCGGCGGCCGGCAGCGCGCCCACCCAGGAGTCGAACAGCTGCACCGCGCTCGCGCCCGCGTCGATCTGCACCCGCAGAAATGCCTCGGTGATCTGTGCGAGCCGGGCCAGCAGGTCAGACCACAGCTGCGGTTCGCCGTACATCATGGCCTTGGTCCGAGCGTGGTTCTTGCTCGGACCACCCTCCACCAGATAGCTCGCGAGGGTGAACGGCGCACCGGCGAAGCCGATCAGCGGGGTCGCACCGAGCTCGGCGACCAAGGCGCTCACGGCCTCCGTGACGTAGGGGACGTGCTCCGGGGTCAGGACCGGCAGTCGGTCGAGGTCGGCGGCGGTGCGGAACGGCTCGGCGACCACCGGCCCGACGCCCGGCTGGATCGTCAGGTCGACGCCGACCGCCTTGAGCGGGACGACGATGTCGGAGAAGAAGATCGCCGCGTCGACCCCGAACCGACGCACGGGCTGCAGCGTGATCTCGGTGACCAGGTCCGGCGTCGCGCAGGCCTCGAGCATGTCGGTGCCCTCGCGGAGCGCCCGGTACTCGGGGAGCGCACGACCCGCCTGACGCATGAACCACACCGGAGTGTGGGGCACCGGCTCGCGACGGCAGGCCTTGAGGAAGGCGCTGCTCTGAAGAGGTGCTGCGAAGGTCTCCTGCACGGGGCTGCTCATCCCCGACGAGCCTAGGCGCGGCCCGCCCGGCGGCGTGTCTCACCGGTTCTGTCGGAGGTGCGTGCGACGGTGATCGTGGTCGACCAGTCGTTCGACCGAAGCGATGCGTGGAGGTGGGCGAGATGAGCGAGACGATGCGCTGGTGCGCAGGGTGCGCGGCCGAGACCGTCTTCGAGATCGTCGTGCTCGAGGACTGCACCGAGGACGAGCTGGGCTGCGTCGACTGCGGCTCGGCGATCGTCGTCGGCGTCCTGGTGCCCGGTCGGCTCGACCTGACCGACGAGCCGACCCCCGACTGGCCGGCGTTGTCCGCTTCCGCTGCGGCGCTCGCGCCGATGGCTGCCTGACGTTCGTCATGGTCCCCCGACCGCAGGGCCGTTGGTCGCGCGGTCGGGTCCGCCCAGCAGAGCGAGTGCGGCCGACACGCCACCATCTCGGCTCCCGGCCTCGGGTCGTCGACGGCCCTACCCTCCGAGGGTGATCCCGGTGGCGACCCGACCTGAGCCCACCGCCGATGCACCCCCTGAGGGCTTCGCGTGGGCGCTGGCGCACCTGCGTGCCGTGCTCGACGGACCTGTGAGGCCAGAGCTGAGCCTGCGGATCGTTCCGGCGCCGAAGAAGATGGCACCGTGGTCGGTGGCTGTTGCCGCCGAGGTCAACGGCGGCTCGGGCGACGACAGCGACGACGTGGCCAGCGGCCGGTTCGTCGTGCTGCACGACCCGCAGGGGCAGGACGGCTGGCGGGGCGACACCCGGATCGTGGCGTTCGTCGAGGCGGCGGTCGACCCGGAGATGGGCGCCGACCCGGCGCTGGCCGACGCCGGGTGGTCGTGGCTCCTCGACGGTCTCGCCGACCGCGACGCCGGCTGCACGGCTACGAGCGGCACGGTGACCCGCACCGCCAGCCGCCGGTTCGGCGAGATGGAGGACCCGGCCGACGAGTGCGAGGTCGAGGTGCGTGCCTCCTGGACCCCGCTGCCCGGGCCCGACGGCATCGCCCTCGGTGATCATCTGCTCGCGTGGTGTGACCTGCTGTGCTCTACCGCCGGGTTACCGCCGGTCGGGGTGACCGCGCTGCACCACCGCTGAGGGCCGCACCGACGGTTAGCGGTCCGCGGCCTCACGGTCGGCGACCGACTCGAAGAACTCGGCCGGGTCGAACCCGTCGACGGGACGAGGGGTCGGCGACGACCTGGGGAGCACCAGGGTCAGGACGGTGCCCGTGCCCACCCGGCTGTCGATCGTGAGCGATCCGCCGGAGAGGCGGGCCCGCTCACGCAGGAGGCCCAGCCCGACCTGGCGTCCTCGGTCAGGACGCACCGACGCCGGGTCGAAGCCGGGACCGGAGTCCTGGACGCAGGCCCGGATCATCGCGCCGTCGACGGTGAGGCCGGCAAGGGCGTCGTCCACGTCGGCGTGCTTCACGACGTTAAGCAGCGCCTCCTGGAAGAAGCGGTAGACCGTCACAGCGCTCGCCAGCGGCAGCGGGTAGGCCTCCTCCGGCCAGGAGACGGTCACGTCCAGCCCGTAGCGCGACTCCATGTCCAGGCGCAGAAGGCCGACGGCTGCAGCGAGGTCCCCGTCGTGCAGGGCGGGCGGGCGCGTGCGAGCCATCACCGCCCGGACCTGCTCCTCGGCGTCCTCGACGTAGTCACCGAGCCGGACGATGTCGTCCTGTGTGCTGACCGTCGCCTTCAGCATGCTGCGAGCGATCATCAGCGACTGAGCCACAGTGTCGTGCAGCTCGGCGGCCAGCTGCCCGCGTGCAGCCTCCTCCGCGGCGACGAGCCCCGCCAGCAGCTCCGGCACCCCCGCCGCGGCGGTCTCTGCCTCACGCCGGTGCTGCTCACCGACCCGTTCACCAACGCGAACCCTGACGTGCAGAGCCTCCAGGACCCTCGCCAGCTCGGCCAGCTCCTCGGAGGCGCCGCCCGGCCGACCGTAGACCTCGACCGGACCGGACGGGTCGTGCAGCCGGAGCACGGCAGCCCGGTGCAAGCGCCGCAGCGAGGCGGCGTGGCGACCGGCGGCGGCCACCGGCACGGCGCAGAGCAGCAGCCCGACCGCGGATCCGGCCGCAAGGCTGAGCAGTGCAGCCTTGCCCGCTGATCCGGTCAGCCACAGCAGCGCGGCGGTCACCATCGCACCCCCGAGCACACAGCCTGCGGTGAGCAGACCGGCCCCGACGGCGAGCGGCGGCCGCCGCGAGGTCACCGCAGGACCCCGGTAGTCGTCCAGTCGCTCGACGGACGCGTCGTCGGCTTCAGCCCCCCGGCCACGGTGCCGGCCTCCGACGCAAGCTGCGGGTCCGCGGCCAGCGCGACCGCGCCGAGCAGTGACGCGACCGCCCGCTCGACGGTGTGCAGCTGCTCCACGATGTCGTCGACGCCTCCGTCCTCCGCCAGTCGGGCCAGCCGTGAGGCGCTGTCGTGCAGCAGCCCGAGCGCCGGGGTCGTCGCTGCGCCGAGGTCGCCGAGGGCCAGGGCCGCTCCGGAAGCCCGGGCGGCCTGACCGGCCGCGACCCGGTAACGGTCCGACAGGTCACCGGCCGACAGCCAAGCTTCTGCCTGACGCACGAGGACCGCCATCAGCCGGGTCTCGCGCCGGCCGTACGCCGGTTCGCCCTCGGCCCGGCGCGCGACGAGCACCGCCACCGGGTCCTCCTCAGGGCCGAGCACCGCGCAGCAGTACGCCCGCCCGTCCTCCGTGGCGGTGGAGACTCCCCGCTGGCCGAGCGCCTGCATCACCCAGGGTGCGCCGAACGCACCGGTCGCCGCCCGCGTCCGGTGCGGAGCCGTGCGCTCGTCGCCGGTGTAGCGCACCGGCCCCTCGGGGGACAGCAGGAGCATCTCGACGTCGGCGCCGCCGAGCAGCCGGGCCGCAGCCGCCACCACGACCGTCGCCGACAGGTCGGCGGACTGACCGGCCGCCAGCTCCTGGCCGCGGGCGAGCTCGGCGTAGAGCCGGGCCTCGGCGGCCCGCCGGGCCTCCTGCTCGTAGGACATCCAGACGAGCAGGACCGGGATCACGAGGCCGAGCAGCCCGATCGGCTCCTCGACCGCGAGGTAGGCCGCGAGCAGACCGATCGACGCGTTCCCGGCGGTGTGCGCCAGGCGCAGCAGCGTGTTCGCCTTCAACAGGTCGCGCAGCGAGGACTCGGTCGTCAGCGCCAGGACGATCCCCATGAGCGCGTGGTTGAGGGCCCAGAAGGTCAGCATGCCGGCTGCGGCTCCACGCAGGTCCCAGCCGACCAGGCTCACGACCGCCTGTGCCGCCGCGACCTCCAGGACGTACTGCGCGGTGTTGAAGTAGGTCTTGATCGGGGGCTGATGCCGCAAGAGCTGTGCGGCCAGCATCCCGATCCCGACCCCCACGACCGCCCAGGCGCCGCTGGTGAGCACGAGCGCCCCGGCGATCACCGCCTCGGTCAGCGAGAACGTCCACCGCTGACGGCCGTACTGCATGTGGACCACGGCGATCTCGGTAGCCAGCACCCCGAGGGCCAGGACGGGCAGGGCCCACCAGACGGGCGCGCCCCATCCGCCGAGCGCTGCGAGCCCGGAGCCGACGGCCAGGCAGAGCGAGGCCAGCAGGACCACGAACGTACGGGTCCGGCCGGTCGGGGAGGCGGTCACGAGTCCTCTCCAGACCAGTCGGAGGACCAGGAACCGGCAGACCACGACCCGGCGGACCACGAACCCGCAGACCACGACCCGGCGGACCACGAACCCGCAGACCACGACCCGGCGGACCACGAACCCGCAGACCACGACCCGGCGGACCACGAGGATGCGGCCCAGGGGTCGCCG
>JBBSTR010000108.1:0-7646 GCA_038235705.1 Mycobacteriales bacterium | reverse complement strand
GCCACCTTGAGAAGGGATGGCGACCGCCCGCAGCGCCGTGTAGGCGGGCGGCTCGGCGAAGTAGGAGCTGTCGACGTGAAACTGGCTCTTCGGTGGTGTGGTGCGGCCGACGTTGCTGACCACGTTGAGCTGCGGGGCGCCCGGCGCGGGCGTCTCCCCGGTCGAGAACGTCAACGGTCCGAACGACTCGAGAAAGGCGACGAAGTCGTCGTCGCCCGAGTCCTGGCCGCGAAAGACCAGGACCCCGTGCGTCGCCAGCAGGCTCTTGAGCTCCGAGACGTCAGCGTCGTCGGCGCCCGCAACCGCCAGGTCGGTCACCAGGGCGCCCACGGGGGACAGGACGGTGTGCTTCACGGCTAGGCCAGGATCAGCTCGTTGAGGGCGGACAGCTCGACGCGCTGGACCTTCTGCGCGTCCCCGAAGTCGTGGTCGGCGGTGTTGACGCCGGGGAACGCGATCACCGCGACGCCGGCCGCCTTCGCCGCCTGCACGCCGTACGCGTTGTCCTCAACGGCCGCGCAGTCGCCGGGCTGCTCTCCGAGCTGCTCGAGGGCCCAGACGTAAGGCGCCTTGTCAGGCTTGGGGGTGTCGACCTTGGTGACGTCGACGATGACGTCGAAGTCGGCCTTGTCCAGCCCGTTGAGAGCGCTGGTCAACGCGTCGATGTTCTGGGGTGAGGTGGTCGTGACGAGCCCGACCTTGAGACCGTCGGCCTTGGCGCGGCGAATCGTGTCGATCACGCCCGGTCGCGCCTCGACGGGAGCCTTGGCGAGCGCCTCCTGGTAGAGCCGCGACTTGGTCTGGTGCACCGCGTCGGCGTCCACGCTCTCGCCGCGGTCCTTCGCGTAGTCGGCGACCCGGTCGCGCCCGCCACTCTGCGGGAGCAGCTTCTGATAGTCCGCGCGCTCCCACGTCCAGTCGAGCCCGTGCTCGGCGAACGCGTCGTTGTAGGCCTTGCGCTGCATCTCCGAGGTCTCGGCGATGGTGCCGATCGAGCCGAACAGGACGCTGGACACAGTGCCTCCGGTGGGTCGTCCGGGCCGGGCAGCCCGAAGTCTGAGACGGATGCCCGTCCCACGGTGACCTACACGGTGGCTCGCGGAGGTGCCGCGCGAGCCCTGCCGGAGGTTGCCGGCTCAGCCGCCGGAGGTCACGTAGCTCTGGAGGGCGTCACGCTCGCCGGCCAGCGCGTCGATGTGGTTCTTGACCACGTCTCCGATGGACACGATCCCGACCAGGCAGTGCTGCGCGTCGACGACCGGGATGTGGCGCACGCGGGCCTCGGTCATCAGTGCCCTCAGCTCGTCCACCGTCCGGTCCGCCGTGACGGTGTGGACGTCGGCGGTCGCGATCGCGCTCACCGGCTCGGTGAGCACGGACGTGCCCATGGACGCCAGCGCCCGCACGACGTCCCGCTCGCTGACGATCCCCGCCACGTGACGACCGTCCGGGGAGACGACGAGCGCTCCGACCTTGTGCTGCGCCAGAAGGCCGACCAGCGCCTGGACGTCCTGGTCGGGCCGCACGGTGACGACCTCGCTGCCCTTGTTGTCGAGCACTCGACGGATCTGCATGCGTCGCCTCCCTGGATCGGTCGCCCGACCTTAGACCCTCTTGTGGTCCAGGTCACAACTGCCTGGTGAAGATCTCGTGAAGACGCGTCAACCGCCGACCGGCACGCCGCGCAGGACGACCGGCCGCGTCGGGTCGAGCTCGTCGCTCTGGCTGACGCCCGCCGGGGTGAGCACGTCGATCGCCTTGGGCAGCCGGTCCAGCGGCACCTGGCAACGGGGGTCAGGGTCGTCGGCCGTCGGGCACCGACCGAAGGTGTACGCCTCGGCGGTCGGGGTGAAGGTCCGGGCGCCGTCCTGGCCGTAACCGTCCTGGCCGTGCATCACGACGGTGAAGGACCAGCCCGGCCCGGGGGTCCCGCCGAGCAGCGCCGTCGGGACGGCAATCGTGATGTAGCCGGTCAGCGCGCTCGCCTGCGCGCTGACCGTGCCGATCTGGGAGCCGGGGGCGTCGAAGACCCGGGTCTCGTCGAACCCACGGACCTGGATGGCTCGGGCCCAGGCGTCCTGCGGCGCGACCGAGTAGTTCCGGCTCGGGTAGAGCGCCGCGGTGGAGCCGGCGACGCCGGGCTCGTGAGCGAAGACCGTGAGCAGCTGGGCGCCGAGCGCGTTGCCGAAGGTCGGTGACAGGTCCCGCACCTGGGCGCGCAGATACGTGGTCGTCCCGTCCTGCACCACCTGGAAGCGGGTCAGGTCGAACGCGCCGTCCTTGAAGTCGGCGGCCGTGGGGTTGGTGAACGTGCCCGGGCCGTGGTCGTCACCGGTCGGGTCGCTGACGTCGAGCACGGTCGTCCCGCTCAGCACGTCGGAGCTGACCGAGCGCTGGTCGTAGGCGGTCGCCGGGCCGGCGGAGGCGGTCGTCGTCAGGACGGTCGTCCCGAACGTGGTCGGGACGGTCAGGTCGAAGGCACCGCCGGGACCGGCGGTGACCGCGACGACGGCGGTCGGGGCTCCGGTGTCGGTGTGGGCCGCGGCCACCACCACCCGGGCGCCAGGCGCCGTGGTCCCGGTGACCTCGGTGGTCGCGGAGGTCACGGAAGCCCCCGAGGCGGGTGCGGAGACCGTGAGCGGCGCCTTCGCCGGCGGGGCAGAGGTGACGTAACGGTCGCGGACGAAGGAAGGTTGCTCGACCGGCGTCGTGCCTGCGAGCCCCAGCACGAGCCGGGCCTGCTGCGCCTGTGCCCAGGTCAGCGGCGCCGCGGAGCCGGCGGGCCCGCCGGGCACGAAGCCGATCGACGCCGTCGCGGGGTCGGTGCCGTAGGGCGAGGCGGGGACGGCTGCGTCCTCCCAGGTCTGCTCGGGGATCAGACCGTCGCCAGAGGCCGACGCGTTCATCGCCTGCAGCAGCTTCAGCGCACCGGTGCGGTCACCGGTCTGCAGCAGCTGCTCGGCGCGTTCACCGGCCAGGACCGGCCACAGGTGCCCGGATCCCTTGTTGGTGGTCGGCCACGGCTGCCCTTCGACCTGGCAGTCGGTCGGGTCGGCGACGTGGCAGTCGCCGTAGCCGTCCTCGGTCCCGGGCGCGGAGGTCCCGTAGCGGTACCAGCCGTCCCCGGCCGGCGTGGTGCGCTTGAGCGCCTGGTCGACGACGGCGAGGCTGGCCTGCACGTCGGGATCGCTCGCGGGCAGGATCCCGAGCCGGGTCAGCTCGAGGAACCCGGCGTCGACGACCGCTCGCTGGTCGGCGTCCGGGGCGCCGTTGCCGAGCCCGTAGGAGATCGCCGCGTCCGGGTCGCCGGTCTTGGCGAGCCGGATGAAGTAGCGGCCGGTCCCGTACGGGCCGGTGGTGGTGACCGTCCAGCCCTTGATCGAGCGTTGGAAGTGGTCCGCGGTCGCCAGGTAGAGCCGGGCCCGGTCGGGATCGCCGCTGCGCTGAGCCTGTCGTCCGGCGGCGACGAGCCCGGCGATCTCGGCGGCGATCGTCGAGGGGGAGTAGCCGCTCTGCTCCTCCCACCGCTCCGAGCCGAAGGACGGGCCCCGGGCTACGAGGAAGTCCGCCGCCGGGCGGATGTGGTCGGTGTAGAGCGCTCGGTCGGTCAGCCCCGACTGCTCCGCCATGAGGATCGGGAACGCCGTCTCGTCGAGCTGGTCGCCGCCGGTGTCCGGGGCGGCCTTGCCGTTGAGCAGGCTGTTGCGCGGGATCCGACCGTCGGGCAGCTGCTGGCGCTCGAGCAGGAACCGGGCGGTGGCCTGCGCGGTGGCGCGGTCGCCGGCCGTGAGCAGCGCGGTCGAGGCCTCGTACAGGTCGCGGCTGAAGACCTCGCGGTAGGAGCCGAAGTAGGGCGCCTTGCCGTCCTGGAGGTTGCCCGCCGGGACGGCCTGGCCCCACGGGGACCCGAGCCCGGCAAGGATCGCGCCGGGGAAGGTCTTGTCCTCGCTGGCCTTCACCACGTTGATGCTCTGGTAGTAGGCCCGGTTCAGCGGACGGCTCCCGGGCCAGCCGAGCCCCGGCAGCACGCCGGGCGGGCGGGTGAGGGTGCGGTCGTAGGCGAGCCAGCCCTTGTTGTAGTCGCTGCGGATCGCCAGCGCGGACCGGCGCAGCGAGGCGTCCGCGGTCGCCAGGGCGCGCGCGCGGTCCCGGCCGAAGCCCAGGACGACGGTCGCCTGGCCGTCGGTGAGGTCCAGCTGCGCGGTGCTGACCACGTTGCCGTCGGGGGCGCTCGCGGTGCGGGAGGTGAGCGACCGGAAGGCGTCCAGCTGGGTGAGCCCGTCGCTCGGGGTGCCGACGTAGCCGTTGCTGCTGGACAGGAACGGACGGTCGGCCCGCAGCGCGAGCGAGGTCGGCTGCGCGTAGTCGCGGTTCGTCGCCGCCGTGACCGTGTTGGTGTCCGAGCTGACCAGCGCCCCGGTGGCGGCGTCGGTGGTGGCCGTGTCCGCGCCGGCGTTGTCGCTCCCGCCGCCGCCGTTGCCCCCGATGCTCGGGTCCAGCCGCGTGTAGAGCTGCAGGTCCTCGGTCTTGACCGTCAGCCCGGTGAGCTCAGCGTCGACCATGACGGTGTCCCGACCGGGATCAGTGTTGAACGTCGTGCGCAGCCGCCACTTCCCGCTCTTCGCGGTGGTCGTGACCGAGCAGACCATCCCGATGTCGTTGCTCTGCACGGTGTAGGTGGCGTCCCGGGTCTGCAGATCGGTGAACGTCCTGCCGTCGGTGACCACGAACTGCATCGACTCGACGTTCGTGGTGTCGATCGTGGGTTCGTACACGTCGGACAGCACGCCGTTCGCGACCGTGTACCAGACCTTGGAGGTCCGCCCGTACGCCGTGCCGACGCAGTCCTTGCGGGCCAGGTCGAAGTGCGACAGGGCGCCGTCGACCGCAGGGGTTGCCGCGGACGCCGCGGGGCCGAAGGCGAGCACCCCCAGCACGAGCGCAGCAGCGGCTCCGGTACCGACGAGCCGGACGAACGGACGGCCGAGGAGCAGCTTCATGGCGGGCCTTCACGACGGGGGGTGTGGCCCCTGTCACGGGGCGGTCGGACGATAACCCCTTGACCCGTACGGCGGTCAAGGACGCGGCCGTCCGGACGCTCCGATCGCGCCGAGCTGTGGGCTTCTCCGCGCGATGCGCTCCCCCGTCCCAGCATCGCCGATAATGAGCATTATGTCATCTTGCCGTTACCGATCCTGTCGGGCGTAGGACGTCTTGGGCAGGACGTACGCCAGGTCGACCGCGGTCTCAGCGGCTTCGTCCTCGGTCAGCCGGTGCTCGCAGACGAGTCGGGCGAGGTAGCCGGCGTCGACCCGCCGGGCCAGGTCGTGGCGGGCCGGTATCGAGGGAAAGGCCCGGGTGTCGTCGACGAACCCGGACGTGTTGTAGAAGCCCGCGGTCTCGGTTACCGCCTCGCGGAAGCGCCGCATCCCGTCGGGACTGTCGAGGAACCACCACGGAGCCCCGAGGCGCAGCGACGGATAGACCCCCGCGAGCGGCGCGAGCTCACGGCTGAACGTGGTCTCGTCGACGGTGAACACGACGGCCCGGAAGCCGGGGTCACGACCGAACCGCTCGAGCATCGGTCGGAGTGCGCGGGTGAACTCCGTACGGACAGGCAGGTCGAAGCCTTGGTCGGCGCCGTAGGTGTCGAGAGTGGCCCGGTGGTGGTCGCGGAGCACACCGGGATGGATCTGCATGACGAGCCCGTCCTCGGCGGCCATCTGCGCGAAGGTGAACAGCATGTGCGCCTCGAACGCCCCCGCCTCCTCGGGGGCCACTTCCCCGCTCCAGGCCCGGCGGTAGATCTCGGCCGCCCGCGCCTCGGGACGGGGTGTGGTGTCCGGGGTGGTGTGGCCGTGGTCGCTCGCGAGCGCACCCGCATCGATGAACCGCCGCCGTTGCGCCCGCAGTGCGGCCAGGTAGCCGTCGTAGTCGCCGGTGTCGGTGTCGGCGACCGAGGCGAGCGCTGTGACGGCGGTCGTCCAGGTCGGGCTCGTGAGGCTGACCACCGCGTCGGGACGGAAGGTGGGGACGATCCGCTTCCCGTGTCCCTGCGCGGCGAGCCGGGCGTGCTCAGACAGGGTCGACCCGGCTGGGTCGGTGGTCGAGAGCAGCTCGATGCCGAACCTGTCCAGGAGCGTCATCGGCCGGTAGGCGGGCTCGGCCAGCCGCTCGGACAGCGTGTCGAACAGGGCGTCAGCCGTCTTCGCCGACGGGACGACGTCGACGCCGAAAACCTCGACCAGCTCGTGCTCGAGCCAGAAGCGAGACGGCGTCCCGCGGAACAGAGCCCAGCCCTCGCAGAACCGGCGCCAGATCCTGCGGGGGTCGGTCTCGACCGCTCCCCCGTCCGCGCGAGCCACCCCGAGGTCCTCCGGCGCCACGCCCTGCGAGACCAACATCCGCGTGACGTAGTGGTCTGGGGTCACCAGAAGCGCAGCCGGATCGGGAAAGGCCTCGTCACGGGAGAACACGGACACGTCGACGTGACCGTGCATGCAGACCAGTGGCAGTTCTCGGGTCTGCTCGTAGATCGTGCGGGCCACTCCCCGCACCTGTGGCTCGACCGGCAGCGCCCGGTCGGGGTGCAGGGTCAGTCTCTCGGGCATCGTGAGCTCCTACGGGTCGACGACCTGACGCCGACAGCCTTGACTTTAGTCTGCAACCGATTGCACGCTGGGCTCGGGCTCAGCAGAGGGTGGAGGACGACAGTGGCGGTGACCGTCCGCGACGTGGCCAAGGCCGCGGGCGTGTCGGCCTCCACCGTCTCGCGGGCCCTGGCCAACCCCGCAGTCGTCGACCCCGCGACTCGGGAACGGGTCGTCCGGGTCGCCGACGCGCTGGGATATCGCCCGAACCGCGCTGCACGGGGCCTGATCACCGGTCGTACCGGCAACATCGGTCTGATCCTGCCGGACCTGGCCAACCCCTTCTTCCCCTCCGTGGTCAAGGCCGTGCAGCAGCGCGCGCACGCGTCGGACTACCAGGTCTTCGTCGCCGACACCGACGAGGTCCCGCAGGCCGAGCTCGGCCTGGTGCGTTCCCTGGCCAAGCAGGTCGACGGCGTCATCCTCTGCTCGCCGCGCATGCCGCCCGCCGAGCTGCGCGAAGCGAGCGGCTACGTCCCGGTGGTGCTCGTCAACCGCCACGCCGGTCCGATCTCCAGCGTCACGATCGACACGCCGGCCGCCATGCGTGCGGTCGTGGACCACCTCGTCAGCCTGGGTCACCGCGAGATCGGCTACGTCGCGGGCCCCCGGTCGAGCTGGTCGTCGAGGCAGCGGCTGATCGGACTTCGATCGGCGACCGAGGCGACCGGGGTGCGCCTCGTCGACCTGGGCCACTTCGCCCCGACCTTCGAGGGCGGCCGGCATGCGGTCCAGTGCGTCGTCGCGTCCGGCGTGACCTCCGTCGTCGCCTACAACGACCTGTGCGCGATCGGCATGGTCAGCGCGCTGCGGGAGCGCGGCACGGTCGTGCCCGACGATCTCAGCGTCGTCGGCGTTGACGACATCGAGATGTCGGCGATGCTCCATCCCGCCCTCACCACCGTGCGAGTGCCCAAGCAGGACCTGGGCCGCACCGCGGTCGATCTGCTGCTGCACGCCCTTGCCGATCCGACGTCGCGGGCCCGGCACGCCTCG
>JBBSTR010000107.1:0-7649 GCA_038235705.1 Mycobacteriales bacterium | reverse complement strand
GCATCACGTCGCTTGGGCGTGGGGCGGCCCTTGCCGGGCCCGGTCGGTCCGGTCACGCGCTCACCCTAGCCACCGTCACGGCAGGGCCAGCATCTGCTCCAGCGCGACCCGCGCCTGGGACGCGACCCCCGGCTCGACCACGATCCGGTTCGGGACGCGGCCGGCGACCAGCTCCTCGAGCTGCCAGACCAGGTGAGGCAGGTCGATCCGGTTCATCGTGGAGCAGAAGCAGACCGTCTTGTCGAGAAAGACCACGGTCTTGTCCGGGTGCTGCAGCGCGAGCCGGCGGACCAGGTTGAGCTCGGTCCCGATCGCCCAGGCCGAGCCGGGCTCGGCCGCGTCCAGGGTCTTGATGATGAAATCGGTCGAGCCGACCAGGTCGGCGGCCAGCACCACCTCGTGGCGACACTCCGGGTGGGCGAGCACCTGCACGCCGGGGATCCTGGCGCGCACGTCGTTCACCGACTCCAGGCTGAAGCGGCCGTGCACCGAGCAGTGGCCCTTCCACAGGATCATCGTGGCGTCGACCAGCTGCTGAGCCGTGAGGCCACCGCCGGGCTTGTGCGGGTCGTAGAGCACGCAGTCGTCCAGCGACATGCCGGCCTCGAGGACGGCGGTGTTGCGCCCCAGGTGCTGGTCGGGCAGGAACAGCACCTTGCCCTGGGAAGGCGCCCGCCGGCTCAACGCCCAGTCGAGCGCGCGCTTCGCGTTGGACGAGGTACAGATCGTGCCGCCGTGACGCCCGGTGAACGCCTTGATGTCGGCCGAGGAGTTCATGTAGGAGACCGGTACGACCTCGTCGGCCACGCCGGCGCGGACCAGGTCGTCCCAGCACTGCTCGACCTGGGCGAAGGTCGCCATGTCGGCCATCGAGCAGCCGGCGGCGAGATCGGGGAGCAGCACGGCCTGCTCGGGACCGGTGAGGATGTCGGCCGACTCGGCCATGAAGTGCACCCCGCAGAACACGATGAACTCCGCGTCCGGCCGGGCGGCGGCCTGCTGGGCGAGCCGGAAGGAGTCGCCGGTGACGTCGGCGAACTGGATGACCTCGTCCCGCTGGTAATGGTGACCGAGCACGAAGACCCGGTCCCCGAGGGTTGCCTTCGCCGCGCGAGCCCGCTCGACGAGCCCGGGGTCGGACGGGGCGGGCAGGTCGCCGGGGCAGTCGACGCCCCGCTCGGAGGACGGGTCGCTCTCGCGTCCGAGCAGCAACAGTGCCAGCGGGCTCGGCGTCACGCCGGGCATCAGGTCGAGCTCGGTCATGGGGACTCCTGTCAGACCTGCAGCGCAGGACGGGGAGCGGGAGGCGGACGGGTGGGCGTCGGCCCCTGGGAGAAGGTAAGCGTCGCAGTGACGACAACCTCGGTGCGAGCAGACTATTCCCATGAAGGTCGTCCTGTCCCCTGACTCCTTCGGCGGATCGCTGTCCGCCGCCGCCGCGGCCCGGGCCATGGCAGAGGGGTGGCGACGGCGGGCACCGCTCGACGCGCTGCACCTCGTGCCGCTCTCGGACGGCGGTCCGGGGCTGCTGGAGGTGCTGCTGACCGCGCTCACCGACGCCACCCTCGTGCCCGTCACCGTCAAGGACCCGCTGGGGCGCCCGATCACCGCGGCCCTGCTGCTGGACCACGGGACGGCTTACGTCGAGAGCGCGCAAGCATGCGGGCTCCATCTGCTGAGCGAGAGCGAGCGTGACCCGACGGTCACCACCACGTACGGCGTGGGGCAGCTGCTCCTCGCCGCCCTGGACAGCGGCGCGACCCGCGTCGTGCTGGGCCTCGGCGGCTCTGCCACCAACGACGGGGGAGCCGGGATGCTCGAGGCTCTCGGCGTCACCCGCGTCGACGAACAGGGTCGCCCGGTGGTCGGCGGACCGCTGCGACCCGCCCACGCGCTGACCGGCACCGTCGACCCGCGGCTCATCGGCGTGGAACTGGTCGCGGCCACCGATGTCGACGCCCGGTTGCTCGGCCTGCGTGGGGCCACCGCCACCTTCGCTGAGCAGAAGGGCGCGACCGCCGACCAGCAGCAGCAGCTCGAGGCAGCCATGATCCGCTGGGCCGACCTGCTCGAGGGCCACCTCGGCACCAAGGTGCGCGACCGGGCAGGGGCGGGCGCCGCCGGCGGGCTCGCGGCCGCGCTGCTCGCGCTCGGTGCCCGCCGCGAGCCGGGGATCGCCCTGGTCGCCGACCTCGTGGGGCTTGCCGCGCACGTCGAAGGGGCCGACCTGGTCGTCACCGGCGAGGGGACGTTCGACGTGACGAGCATGACGGGCAAGGTGGTCAGCGGAGTCGCTCAGGCCGCCGCCCGGGAGGCCGTCCCGGTGGTCGTGCTCGCCGGCCGGGTCCAGCTCGGCCGGCGGGAGGTTGCCGCCGCGGGGATCGAGGCGGCGTACGCGCTCGTGGACCTGGTCGGCGCGGAACGCTCCCTCGCCGACCCGGCCGGGAGCCTCGCCGAGCAGGCCGAACGGCTCGCCGGACAGTGGTCGCGGGGCTGACGGTCGGCTGTTGGGACGTGACGGCAACGGTCCTGCCACGTACCGTGGAAGCACGACGGGGTCCGCAGCGTTGTCGTTCGTAGAACCCCCCGACTCCTGGAGAGCACCGTGACCGCACCCGAGAAGACCTCCACCCAGACCGGCATCGTCCTCACCGACCCGGCGTCGAGCAAGGTCGCCGCGCTGCTCGCCCAGGAGGGCAGAGACGACCTGGCCCTTCGGGTCGCCGTCCAGCCCGGCGGCTGCTCGGGCCTGCGCTACCAGCTGTTCTTCGACGAGCGCACGCTCGACGGTGACGTCACCGACGCCTACGAGGACGGCGCGGTGAAGGTGACCGTCGACCGCATGAGCGTTCCCTACCTCTCGGGCGCGACGATCGACTTCGTCGACACGATCGAGAAGCAGGGCTTCACGATCGACAACCCGAACGCCGGCAGCTCGTGCGCCTGCGGGGACAGCTTCAGCTAGACGACCGGCAGACGGCGCCGCCCACCCCCGTGGGCGGCGCCGTTCGCGTGCCAGCACCCGTACGCCCGCCCGCAGCGGGTCCTCGGGTTGCGACGGGTCGTCACCGATAGGCTCGCCGGATGCATCTCGCCGTCTGCGGATCGATCGCGACCGACCACCTGCTCACCTTCGCCGGGAGGTTCGCCGACTCGGTGCTCCCGGACCAGCTGGACCACCTCTCGGTGTCCTTCCTCGCGGACGACCTGCAGGTCCGGCGCGGCGGGGTCGGTGCCGACATCTCCTACGGGCTGGCGGTCCTGGGGCTCAGGCCGGTGCTGGTCGGCGGGGTCGGCGCGGACGGCAAGGACTATGTCGCCGCGCTCGGCGAGGTCGGGGTGGACACCGCGGGCGTGCGGGTCAGCGAGCGGGCCGCGACGGCCCGGTTCACCTGCACCACCGACGCCGAGCAGAACCAGATCGCCACCTTCTACCCCGGCGCGATGGCTGAGGCCGCGCAGATCGAGCTGGCGCCGCTCGGTGACTTCGACCTCGTGCTGATCGGCGCGGACGACCCGGGCGCCATGACCCGGCACACCGCCGAGTGCCGGGCCCGAGGTATCGACTTCGCCGCCGACCCGTCGCAGCAGCTGGCGTTCCTCGACGGTCCGGCCATCGTCGAGCTGGTCCGCGGGGCGGCCTGGCTGTTCGGCAACGAGTACGAGGCGGGGCTCATGCGCAACAAGTCCGGCTGGACCGACGATCAGCTGCTAGAGCAGGTCGGCACGCTGGTGACCACGCTCGGCGCCAAGGGGTCCGTCGTGCGACGGGCCGGCGAGGCTGACATCGTCGTCGCGGCCGTCCCGGCCAGCGGGCCGCTCGAGCCCACCGGGGTCGGCGACGGGTTCCGGGCCGGGTTTCTCGCCGGCCTGTCGTGGGACCTGCCGCTCGAGCAGTGCGCCCAGCTCGGCTCGTTGCTCGCCACCCACGTGGTGGAGACCATCGGGCCCCAGGAGTACGTCTTCGAGCCGGTCGTGGCGCTCGAGCGCTTCACCCAGGCGTACGGCGAGGACGCCGCGGCTCTCGTACGCCCGCACCTGACCTGACCCTGGCGGACGCTCAGCGCAGGCGCACCGTCACGGCGCGACCGACGGGACGAGGGCTGTCCCCGAGGTGCTCGTGCCCGCGCAGCCGGCAGAACGCCGGGACGTCCAGCAGCGCTGCCGGGTCGTCCGTGAGCACCTCGACGACCGTGCCGGCGGGCAGTCCGACGGCCGCCCGGGCGAGCTCGATCACGGGCACCGGGCACGGCCGTCCGAGGCAGTCCAGGACGAGGTCGGGCTCCGTCGCTGCCGGGGGAGCGCTCACAGCCCGGTCGCCCCGCCTGCGGCCCGCGCCCGCTCGACGGCGCCAGGCAGCACGGCCAGGAACGCCTCCACGTCAGCCTCGCTCACTGCTGGCGACAGGCTGAGGCGCACGTTGCCCTGGGTGAGCACGCCCATGGCGGCCAGCACGTGGCTCGGTCGGCCCGGCTCGTGCTCGGGGTCTGCCGAGCAGGCCGACCCGCTGCCGACGGCGAACCCCGCCCGGTCCAGCTCCCCGGTGAGCACCTCCCCGTCGACGAACAGGCAGGAGAAGGTCAGCACGTGCGGCAGCCGTTCCACCGGGTCGCCGACCACTTCCACGTCAGGCACGCCGGCCACCCCGGCCCGAAGCCGGTCCACGAGGGCTCGGGCGCGGGCGGCGTCCTCCGCGCGGCGGTCCAGGGCGTCCTGCAGCCCGACAGCCGCTGCCAGCAGTGACGGCAGGTCCACCGGGTCGGGCACGCCGAGCGGGTGGCGCCACCGGGTGCCCGTGCGCACGGCGAGCAGCCCCACCGTGGGGCCACCCCAGGACCGGGCGTCCGCGGCCAGCAGCGACCACCCGCCAGGCACCGGGTCGTGACCGACGGACGGGCCGGCATCGACCAGCAGCGGTACGCCCGCGGCCCGGCACGCCTCGGCGACGGCCGCAACCGGCTGCCGGGTGCCGACCTCGTGGCTGGCGGCGATGAGCGACGCCAGCACCGGGGTGGGGGAGAGCGCCGTCTCGTACGCCTGCGCATCGACGCGGCCGGTCCCGTCCACCGCCACCGTGCGCCGGTCGTCGCCGACGGCCCGGAGCAGGCAGGAGTGCTCGACCGCGGAGCAGACCACGGTGGGGTCCGCGAGCGGCCGGGCGAGCCGGGCGCCCTGCACCGCCCAGCGCAGCGAGGAGCAGGCGGAGGGTGCGACCACCAGCTCGTCGGCCCGGGCGCCGAGGCTCTGCGCCAGTGCTTCCCGCGCCCCGTCGAGCAGCAACCGGGCCCGGCGGCCGGCGGCGTATGTGCGGGTCGGGTCGGCCCAGCCGTCCTGCTGAGCGGCCTCGTACGCCTGGCGGGCAGCGGCCGACATCGGCCTTCCCGCCGCCGCGTCCAGCAGCACAGCCATGCCGGCACGTTATCGGCCGTCGGCCGCGGCGCGCCTCGGCAGGTAGGCCCGCCGGCGCTGGGCTAGATTTCCCGTGCGGCCCGGGCACGTGTTCCCGGTCCCAGACGTCTCTCCTCGGCAAGGAAGGTTCCACGCGTGCGCACCCCCACCCCTGCGGCACGACCTCGTGCGGTTCGCCGCACGCTGCGTCTGCTCGCGCTGGCGGCCGTCACGGTCGCGCTGACCAGCGGCTGCACCGCCCGCGAGGCCTACGAGAAGAGCTTCCACCTCGGCTTCCCGAGCCCGATCACCGACCGCGGCGAGAACGTCTACAACCTGTGGCTCGGCACCGTGGCGGCTGCGGCTGTCGTCGGGCTGTTCGTCATCGGCCTGATCCTCTGGGCGTGCTTCCGTTACCGGAAGCGTTCCGACGAGCTGCCGCGCCAGGTCCGCTACAACCTGCCGGTCGAGGTGCTCTACACGGTCATCCCGTTGGTCATCGTGTCGGTGCTCTTCTACTACACCGCGGTCTCCCAGAACTACGTGAACGAGGAGTCCAAGAACCCGGACGTCACGATCCAGGTGATCGGGTTCCAGTGGAACTGGCAGTTCGTCCACGACGACAACGACCCGAGCACCCCTGACCCGCGCATCACCGGCGTCCCTGGTCAGCCGGCGGTGCTGGTGCTCCCGGTCGACCGTTCCATCCGGTTCAACGAGACCAGCAACGACGTCATCCACTCGTTCTGGGTGCCGAAGTTCCTGTTCAAGCGGGACGTCTTCCCGGGCAGCCAGAAGAACAGCTTCGAGCTCACCATCAAGGAGCAGGGCACCTACATCGGACGGTGCGCCGAGCTGTGCGGCGAGAAGCACGACCGCATGAACTTCTACGTCAAGGTCGTCTCCGGCGACGCCTACGACACGTACATCAAGGACCAGCGAGCGTTGCTCGCGAAACAGGGTGACTTCGCGCCCAACCCGAGCCAGCCCGACGTCGCCGCCATCGTCGGCGACCCGAACTCACCCAAGGAAGCCGCGAAGTGACCGCACTCATCGAGGGCGTGACCGCGCCCGTCCAGACCCAGCGGCCGAGCCCGGGTCTGGGCAGCAAGATCGTCAAGGTGCTGACCACCACCGACCACAAGACCATCGGTCTGCTCTACCTCTGCACCTCCTTCGGCTTCTTCTGCGCCTCGGGCATCATGGCGGAGATCATGCGCGCCGAGCTGGCCCGACCCGGGCTGCAGTTTCTCGGCAACGAGCAGTACAACCAGCTGTTCACCATGCACGGCACGCTCATGATGTTCCTGTTCGCACCGGCCGCCGCCTACGGCATGGCCAACTTCATCATGCCGCTGCAGATCGGTGCGCCGGACATGAGCTTTCCTCGGCTCAACGGTTTCTCCTACTGGCTCTACCTGTTCGGCGGACTCACCGTCATGGCCGGCTTCCTGACCCCAGGCGGGGCCGCCGGCTTCGGCTGGTTCGCGAACGCACCGCTCAGTGACATCGTCCACTCCCCCAACGTCGGGGCCGACCTCTGGATCGTCGGTCTGGCCGCCGCTGGTCTCGGCACCATCCTGGGCGCGGTCAACTTCGTCACCACGATCATCACGCTGCGCGCCCCGGGCATGACGATGTTCCGCATGCCGATCTTTACCTGGAACATCCTGGTGACATCGATCCTGGTTCTCATGGCCTTCCCGGTGCTGACCGGCGCCTTCATGGCGCTGCTCATGGACCGACACCTCGGCGGTCACATCTACGACTCAGCCACCGGCGGTGCCGTCCTGTGGCAGCACCTGTTCTGGTTCTTCGGCCACCCCGAGGTCTACATCATCGCCTTGCCGTTCTTCGGCATCATCAGCGAGGTCATCCCCGTCTTCTCCCGCAAGCCCTTGTTCGGGTACAAGACGCTGATCTTCGCGACCATCGCCATCGCGGCCCTGTCGGCCAGCGTCTGGGCCCACCACATGTACGTCACGGGCCAAGTCATGTTGCCCTTCTTCGCCGTGATGTCGATGCTCATCGCGGTGCCCACGGGCATCAAGTTCTTCAACTGGATCGGCACCATGTGGGGCGGCAAGGTCACCATGGCCACCCCCATGCTCTGGGCGATGGGCTTCTTGGTCACCTTCCTCTTCGGTGGGCTCACCGGCATCATCATCTCGAGCCCGGCGCTGGACTTCCACCTGTCTGACAGCTACTTCATCGTCGCCCACTTCCACTACACCGTCTTCGGCACCGTGGTCTTCGCGATG
>JBBSTR010000106.1:0-7764 GCA_038235705.1 Mycobacteriales bacterium | reverse complement strand
GACCAGCGGCGACAGCGTCCGCCTCAGCCAAGCCCTCGCCGGCCAAGGAGTGATGCCCCTGACCTGAACGCCCGACCCCGATGGCCACCCCGGGCAGATCCCACGGCCATCACCGGGCAGCTCTCGTGACCGTCACCGGGCACCTCTGATGACCGCCCCCGGGCAGATCCTCATGTCCCTTGACACACGGTCGTCGGTGCGTTGCTCGCGAACCGCGTCGGGACGTTGATCAGCACCCTGCCCGTCGGGGGTTGCGTCGTCATCCCCCACCCCGGAAGCCCGAAGTTCTTCCAGTCGTCGGCGACGGCTGCGACGATGAACGGAAGCGGGTCGGGCGCCTCAGCAGCGGCTAGACACACGTCTCCAGGCTGCTGAACGGATGGACCAAAGCCACCACCCGCTAGGGGCGGAGCTACGAATACCCAATAGCGACTCTCGGTGGGATCCGCGCAGGACGTTGCATAGGTGCAAAGGACGTCTTGACCCCCGGTTACGTTCCCGGGACAGGCAAGAAGACGGGAGATTTGTGGGCGAGGTCCCTGGGCGGTTACGGCCACAGGGTAGCCCGCGCTGTTCGGGGTCCTCTTGTCGCGAACGACCCCATCGCAGCCTCCTGAGTCGCATAGCGGGGGAAGCTCCACCGCGGGTATAGAAGAAGGCCTGACGGTTGCAAATGCTGAGTCAGCTTTCAAGATACCTGCTGCAGTCAGCAGCCCGCATACCAATAGAACAAACGTGCAGCTCCATGACCGTGTCATTCGAAGAAGATGCGATAGACGTGCCACGAATTGTCGCTGTAAGACAATTGCATGGCAATTCGAGCGGACTGTGGCGCAAGGTTCTCCACTGCGCCATCTTTCTTGATTCGCTTGCCCTGGGCTGTCACAAGTTGAATTGACACGTATGGCATAAGGCTCCCACCCCCTGGTGCTACCGCCTCCTCCACAGTCGTTTTTCGACCCTCGGTGCGTGTACCGACAGCCGCAAAGCCTTTTAGTGTCTCGCGCTGGCCGCGACAAGTCATGCATGACTCATCACTGATGACGGAAAGCTGTGAGATGTCTCCGGTGCGGGCGGCCTCGTTGTAAACATCATAATAATAGCGAGCAAATGCGCTGGCACCGTCGGCGGTCAGCTCGCTGGGTGGTGGAGCGATAACGCTCGGGGTTGCTACCTGCATCGAGGGGCTCGCATGTGACGGGCTCGGAGACGGGGTTGGGAGCACTGGCGGCAGGGTGAGCGGCGCGGGCTGGCTACTGCAGCCGAGCAGCAGAGCGGTCAAGAGCAACCCGCTTAGCAGCGGGCGGTTGGGGCGCATGTGCGCAAAGTAGCGCAGCAGAACGGGCCGCGGAGGTGGCTGTGGATAAGTCACCCATTCGGCTGTCAGCTGTTGAAGGCCGCCCATCGCTGCGCGAGGAGATCGGGCTCGGGTCGGTCGACCAGCCGGCTGGGGAGCTCGAGACGCCAGCCATGCACGTCCTGCAATCCGTGGCGGAGCATGGGCCCGTCGACCTCCAACAGGACGTCTCCCCGCACCTGCACCACGTAGTCCGGCCTTACGCCGAGGATGCCCCGGTCGTACGCAGCGTGGTGGATCTTGCAGAGTGACAAGCCGTTATTGACCGTGGGCTGGCCGCTCTCGGCATCACCCACGATGTGCGCGGCGTCCAGCAGGTCGACGTGCTTCAGACGGCAGATCGCGCATTGTCGGCTGTAAGCCGCGAGCACCCGAGCCCGGAAGACGGGCTGGTGTAGACGCATTCGGGTTAAGCGCTCGACATACTGCCGTTGGTCGGCGTTACCGGGCTGCACAAAGCGAAGGCCCTCATCGACCGCAATCTTGACGCTGCGACCAATGGGATCGTCAGCAACAACATAGACTGGCATGCGGGGCACGAAGACGCCGGGCGCTATGCCCTGCAGGAGGATCAGCGGTAGCCCGAGGACTGCTGCCTGACGAAGCTTGCGGTTGTCGCCCCGGTCGATATCGCCGGTGCGGTAGGCGTATCGCAGCAAACCGTCGATCGGATCGAGATCGTCGTCGTAGGGGCCTTTGGGTTGGCTGAGGATCGACATCGTCGCCGCGAGCTGCCGCGGGTTGCGAATACCTCGGCTCTGGTCGATCAGTTTGAGCGGCTCCCCGCCGTAGGTGAACGCTTCCAGCTCTGCCCGGGACACCACCCCACCCGCGCGGTCTGCGCAGTCGGCGACGTAAGCCATCGCCGACTGCCGAACGCCGAGCTCGTCGAGGAGCGTCATACGGCTCGGCCGTAGCCGAAGATGTGGACACTGAGAACGTCGACCTCATGCCGGTCGTCGCCGAAGCAGGTGCCTCGTTCGACTTCAGCCAGGATCCCGCGCTCACGGCCCAAGCGGTAGATGAAATCTGGCCGCGCCCGCGTAGTGAAGCCGCGTTCTGGCCGCAGCACGACCTCTTCCTCAAAGCCGAGTTCCGCGGTGAGCAGTCTGGCCACGACCTTTTGCACCGCGCTGCTCTGGGCACGGCAGATATGCACGGCGTCGATCTCAGCTTTCGACAGCTCCAAGTGCTCGACGAGCTGGCCGGCAAGGCGATCAACGACGAGCAGCTCGTTCCGCTCAGGCTCGGTAATGGCGTGACGTACGAACCGCTGGTAGTCCTGGGTCACGCGGAACAGCTTCACAGCTCGGAGCTGCAAAAGCTAGCGCGAGGTGTCCGCGCACGTTGAAGAGTTACGTGCCCCCGGCCGCGCCGCCACCGCCGCCGGCGCCACCTCCCGACACCATGCCCGAGGCGCCAGAGCTCGACGCGAACACCGCGCTGAACACCACCCACGGGAAGATCCCCGCGTGGCCGGGCATCGACCGGAACGCGATCAGGTCGGCGTCTTTCAGCCGGTCCTTGTACGCGCCGCCCAGCCCGAACGCGACCAGGTCGGGCAGCGCAGAGTCCAGGTCCACCGCCGTCGACGGGTCCTTGGCCGCGGACTTGAGCCCCGCCCGGTAGGCCTTCCAGCCCAGCGCCTCCCGTCCCCCCGTACGGCTCAGGTTCGACACCATGCCGGCCGCCACGAAGGCCGAGAGCGAGACCACGACCAGCGGGACGATGCCGAGCAGACCGAGCAGCCCGAGGCCGTTCACCGTCACGGCCACCGCGAAGACCGCCACGATCGCGGCGACCGCTCCGAGCATGATCAGCCCGGCGAGGGCTGCCTTGGCCCGTGGGTTCCACCAGCCGTGCGCCTTCAGCTCGTCGACCACCGCCTGCGACGTCGCCCCGCTAGCGACCTTGCCCAGCTTGCCCGCGCCCACTACCCCGTCCTCAGCCCGCTTCACGAGGGCGTCCCAGACGGTCTGCTCCACCTTCCCGCGTACGAGGGAACCGTCCCCCAGCCGTACCTGCAGCTTCTTCTCGCCCTCGGGCTCGAAGGACAGCGCGCCCCGGGCCGCGAGGGCCAGCACCACGGCCGGCACCGTGGAGGACGAGGCTCCGCCCGCGGCCAGGGCGCCGGCCACCGCCGGCTCGAGCCGCCCCGGCCGGACCAGGGTCGGAGCGGGCTCGTCAGCACCGGCCGTCTCACGCCGTTCGAACAGCTGCCACCCCCCGAGCGCACCGGCCAGCGCGAGCGCCAGCAGGACGTACGGCACCCACACCGCACCCTCGGCCCACGTCTGGAACCCGCTCTTCGGCGGCCCGTTCACGAGGTCGCTGCTCAGCCGGTCGAGGCCGGCCGTCAGGCTCCCGGCCACGTCCCCGTCCCTTAGCGGTGGGATGAGCGCGTCCGAGACGATCTTCTCCTGCTCGCCGCGCGGCACGTTCCCGTCGTCGTACGTCGTGCCGAGGAAGATCCCGGCCCGCGCCTTGTCCTTCTTGCCCGGCTCGCGGTTGATCAGGATGCCGACCGCGGTGTCCTGGCTCCGGCCGGTCGTCTTCGCCCAGGCCTGCTGCAGGTTCTCGACCTGGTCGAGCGTCTCAGCAGGGTCGGCATCCAGAGCGCGTACGACGACCACCACGTCTGCACCCTGGTCCCGGGCGAGCGTGTCGAGCCGTTGCTGCAACCCGGCCGACTGGTCCGGGGTCAGCGACCCGGTCAGGTCGTACACGCGCTGGTCGGCCCGCAGCCCCTCGAACCCGGCCTGCGCCCACGCCGGCGCGGCCATCAGCCCCAGCATCAGCACGACGAGGACCGCAGCGAGGCGTCTCATGCGTCGTGTGATCACCGTGCGCAGGCACCCTGAAACACACCGCGACGGCCCGGAAGCCCCGCGCCCCTACCCCGGATGCTTGGGCACCCACCTCTGGCCAAGATGTACGGCCCGCACGGTTTCGTACAGGCAAGTGACCCCGAGGTGGGTGCGCAAGCACCCACCCGCAGCGCACCAGAGCCACGCGAGCAGCCCCTCACCCCCGGACGTTGGTGAGCCGCTCAGGCGGTTCTCAGGAAGGCCGGCCTACGGTCGCGCCCGTGACCGCTGCCCCCGCCACGAGCCGCCTCGACCGACTGATCCCCGGGACGCAGCCGCTCGGCGTGAAGGTCCCCCAGGTCACGGCCCTGTTCTGGACCGTCAAGATCCTCACCACCGGGATGGGCGAGTCGACCAGCGACTGGCTCGGCGAGACCGCCCTGGTGCTCGGCGGCCTCGTGGCGGTGGCCGGGCTGGCGACGGCGATGTGGCTGCAGCTCAGGGCCCCGCGCTACCACGCACCCACCTACTGGTTCGCCGTCGCGATGGTCGCCGTCGCCGGCACGATCGCCGCGGACGTGCTGCACAAGGTCCTCGGGGTGCCGTACGTGATCTCGACGGCGTTCTGGGCGATCGTCGTCGCCGCGCTGTTCACGGCCTGGTGGCGCACCGAAGGAACCCTGTCGGTCCACAGCATCGCGACCGTGCGACGGGAGCGCTTCTACTGGCTGACGGTGCTGGCGACGTTCGCGCTCGGCACGGCGGCCGGCGACCTGACCGGGCTCACGTGGGGCCTGGGGTTCTACGCGTCGGGCGTCCTGTTCGGCGTCCTGATCCTCGTGCCGCTGGTCGCCTGGAAGCTCGGGGCGCCGCCGGTCGCGACGTTCTGGACCGCGTACGTGCTGACCCGTCCGCTCGGCGCCTCGTTCGCCGACTGGCTCGGCAAGCACACCGGGGGCGGTCTGGGCTACGGGGACGGCGTCGTCACCGTGGTCAGCACTCTGGTGATCGTCGCCCTGGTCGCGCTGCTGACCCTCCGCGATCGGTCAGCCTGACACCAGCTCGGAGCCCAGGTGGCGCGCCAGCAGCCAGGCGGTCATCGCGGCGGCGGTCATGGGGCGAGACAGGAAGAAGCCCTGGGCCGTGTCGCACTGCAGCTGACGCAGCAGGTCGAGCCCGGCGGCGTCCTCGACCCCCTCGGCGACGACCCGGAGCCCCAGGTCATGGGCAAGATCCACGGTCGATCGCACGATCGAGGTGTTGCGCGAGAACTCCAGGTCGGTCAGGAACGAGCGGTCCAGCTTGAGCTCGTCGACCGGCAGGGACTGTAGGTAGGACAGCGAGCAGTAGCCGGTGCCGTAGTCGTCGATCGACAGCCAGACGCCGGCCGCCTTGAGCCGCAGCAGGGTCTCCAGGCACCGCTCCGGGTCCGACAGCAGCAGGTTCTCGGTGAGCTCGAGCGTGAGCGCGCCCGGCGGCAGCCCGGAGGCGGCCAGCAGGGCGACCACGTGCTCGGTCAGGTCCTCGTCCAGCAGGTTCGAGGCCGACAGGTTCACCGACACGCCCAGCTCGAGGCCGACCGTGCGCCAGGCCACGCACTGCGTCACGGCCTGGTGCAGCACCGCGCGGGTCAGCTCGGGCATGAGGCCGGCCTGCTCGACCAGCGGCAGGAACCGCTCCGGACCGAGCACCCCGCGGGTCGGGTGCTGCCAGCGCACCAGCGCCTCGGCCCCGACCGCCAGCCCGGTCGCGACGTCGCACTGCGGCTGGTAGTAGACGGTGAGCTCGTCCGCGAGCAGCGCTGCCCGCAGCTGCTGCACCGTCCGCAGCCGCTCCCGGCTGTGCTGGTCCTGCTGCGGGTCGTACGGGCTCACCCCGCCGCCTGCGGATTTTGCGACGTACATCGCGACGTCAGCCCGCTGCAGCAGGGCGTTCGCGTCGCGGGCGTCCTCGGGGTAGCGGGCGACGCCAAGGCTGCCGCCGACGCGCACGAGCATCCCGTCGAGCGCGAACGGCTCCGCCAGCGCGGTGAGCAGCCGACGGGCGGCTGGGAGCGACTCGTCCCCGGGCACCACCATGGCGAACTCGTCACCCCCCAGGCGTACGAACAGGTCCTGCGTCCGCAGCAACGGTCGCAGACGTTGGCCGACCTCGATGAGCAGCTGGTCGCCGACGTGATGACCGAGGCTGTCGTTGATCTCCTTGAACCGGTCGAGGTCGAGCAGCAGCACCGCGAACGGCTGGCCCGGCCCGGTGAGGCGTACGGCGAGGTCCTCGTACAGGGCGGTGCGGTTGGCGAGCCCGGTGAGCGGGTCGGTGCGGACCTGGCGCTGCAGCTGGTGGAGCTGGCTCTGCGTGTCCTGGCGGAAGCCCCAGGCGACGACGACCAGCAGCGCCGCTGCGAGCAGGGTGATCACCGGAGGGACGGGGACGAACACGTTCACGATCAGCGCGGCGAGCGTGGGCAGGATCAGCAGCCGGGTCCTCACGATCTCGCTCTTCGGCAGCTGCCGCGTCCGCCTTGAGCGCCCGTACGGTGGTTCCGTGCGGATCCGGGCGCCTCGGCTGACCGGGACCTGGATCGTGGGCGCACCGCCCGTGCCGGGCTCCTGGGTGCTGCTCCACTTCTTCACGGCCGGCTGCATCAACTGCCGGCACACCGTCGCCGAGCTGGCCGGGGCGTACGGCGTGACGGTGGTCGGGGTGCACAGCCCAAAGTTCGCGTACGAGGCCACGGAGGCGGCCGCTCGTTCGGCGGTCGCCCGGCTCGGCATCGCTCACCCGGTCCTGCACGACCCGGACCTGACCACCTGGGACGCGTACGCGGTGAAGGCCTGGCCCACCCTCACCCTGGTCGACCCGGACGGTTACGTGGTGCGGCAGGTGTCCGGCGAGGGGCACGTCGCCTCCCTGCTCGCGTTGGCCGGGGCCCGTCGGGGGCGGGCCGAGGTGGTGACGGACGACCGTCCCGGCGGGCTGGCGCTGCTGCCGACCTTGCCCGGGCTGGCCGGCGGGGTGCTCGTGACGCTGCCGGGCCGTGGCGAGCTGGTCGCGCTGGACGCTGAGGGCGTCGAGGTGCGGCGTTACGGCGGGTTCACCGGGCCGCAGGGCGTCCACGTCGAGGGTTCGACCGCCTGGGTGGCCGACACCGGCAGCCATCGGGTGCTGCACCTGGACCTGGGCTCGGGCGAGGTGCAGGTGGTCGCGGGGACGGGCGAGCCGTGGCGTCCCGGCGACCCTCGCGAAGGCCCGGACGTCCGACTGTCCTCGCCCTGGGGGATCACCCGGTGGCAGGGCGCGCTGGTCGTGGCGCTGGCCGGGACGCACCAGCTGGTCACGGTCGATCCTCACCTGGGCGTACGGGTGCTCGCCGGCACCGGTCGCGAAGGCCTGTACGACGGACCGGCTCGCGACGCGGTCCTGGCCCAACCGAGCGGCCTCGCTGTCGGCCCGGGCGCCGCTGGCGCGTCGCTGGGTGGGTCGGGCGCCGCTGACGCGTCGCTGGGTGGGTCGGGCGCCGCTGACGCGTCGCTGGGTGGGTCGGGCGCCGCTGACGCGTCGCTGGGTGGGTCGGGCGCCGCTGACGCGTCGCTGGGTGGG
>JBBSTR010000105.1:0-7972 GCA_038235705.1 Mycobacteriales bacterium | reverse complement strand
GCCACAAGGTCCCGGTCGTGCTGCTCGACGGTGTGGAGCACGCGTTCTGGCAGATCGACCCGAAGGCGCTGCGCGTCGCGCTCCGTGCGTGAGGGACGGTGGGCTCGGCTGTGACTCCCAGCACTCCTCAGGCCAGGTCGTTGCACAGCGCGTAACCTCGGGTCAACCAGCGATCCCAGGAGCAGCATGACCGAGCAGGGCCGGATCGCCGCCTGCCGGGAGGCAGACAGATGAGCGTTCTGGTCGTCGGGGTCAGCCATCGCAGCGCCCCGGTGGCGCTGCTCGAACGGGTCACCGTCGGGCTGCACGACACCGGGCAGACGCTGAGCCGCCTGACCGCCGGAGCGGTCGACGAGGCCGTCGTGGTGTCCACCTGCAACCGCGTCGAGGTGTATGCCGACGCGCAGGGCTTCCACGCCGGGTTCGAGGCCGTCAGCGACCTCCTGACCCGCGAGTCCGGCCTGCCGCTCGAAGAGCTGCAGCAGCACCTGTACGTGCACTGGGAGGGTCAGGCGGTCAGGCACCTGTTCGAGGTGGCGACCGGGCTCGACTCGATGGTGATCGGCGAGTCCCAGATCCTCGGACAGCTGCGCCGGGCCTACTCCGCGAGCATCGAGGGTGCCGGGCGCACCCTGCACGAGCTGTTCCAGACCGCGCTGCGGGTCGGCAAGCGGGCGCACAGCGAGACCGGGATCGACGCCGCCGGGCAGTCGCTGGTCAGCGTCGCGCTCGACCAGGCCGCGCTCGCCGTGGGGCCGCTCGAGGGTCGCGACGTGCTGATCATCGGCGCCGGGTCGATGGGCGCGTTGTCCGGCGCCACGCTGCGGCGGCTCGGGGTCGCCGGCGTGACCGTCGCCAACCGCTCCGTCGAGAACGCCCGACGGCTCGCACTGTCGCTGGAGGGCGTCGGGATCGGGCTCGACGACCTGCCGGCCGCGATCACCGAGGCCGACGTCGTGGTCAGCTCGACCGGCTCGACCGGCGTCGTGGTGCCGTACGACCTGGTCCGCCACGCGGTCAGCGACCGTGCTGGACGACCGGTGGCGTTCGTCGACCTCGCGCTGCCGCGTGACCTCGATCCGGCCGTGCGCGAGCTGCCCGGGGTCACGCTGATCGACCTCGAGACCCTGCAGGGCGTGCTCGCGACCGGAGCGGCCGCGGCCGACGTCGAGGCGGTTCGGGAGATCGTCACCGAGGAGGTCGGGCTGTTCCTCGCCTGGCAGCGCAGCAGCCAGGTCGGTCCGACCGTCGCCGCGCTGCGCAGCCGCGCCGCGGAGGTGGTGACCGCCGAGCTGACTCGGCTGGACGGCCGGGTGCCGGCCCTGGACGACCGGTCGCGCGCGGAGGTGGCACACACGGTGCGGCGTGTCGTGCAGACACTGCTCCACACGCCGTCGGTGCGGGTCCGGGAGCTGGCCTCGGCGCCCGAGCCCACCTCGTACGAGTCGGCCCTGCGCGAGCTGTTCGGCCTGGACCGCAGCGCACCCGTCGCCGTCGCCTCGACGCCCCTGCTCCCCGACGGTTCGCGGATCGAGGCGGAGAGCGCGTGACCGTGCGACGCCCCGGCACGCTCCGCCTCGGCACCCGGGGATCCCAGCTCGCCCTGACCCAGTCCGGGCACGTCGCCGACGCGCTGCGGGCGCTCGGCCACGAGGTCGAGCTGGTCCGGGTCACCACGAAGGGCGACACCTCCCGCGCCCCGATCCAGCAGCTCGGCGGCACCGGGGTCTTCGTGACGGCGCTGCGGGACGCGCTGCTCGACGGCCGGGTCGACCTGGCCGTCCACAGCTACAAGGACCTGCCGACCGCGGAGGCGCCCGGGCTCGTGATCGCGGCGGTGCCCGAGCGCGAGGACCCGCGGGACGTGCTGATCGCCCGGGACGGGCTGACCCTCGGTGAGCTGGGACCGGGGACGCGGATCGGCACCGGCGCGCCCCGTCGGATCGCTCAGCTGCGCGGGCTGCAGCTCGGCTTCGACGTGCAGCCCATCCGCGGCAACGTCGAGACCCGGATCGGGTTCGTCACCAGCCGGACGCTCGACGCCGTCGTGCTCGCGCGGGCGGGGCTCGCCCGGCTCGACAGGCTCGTCGAGGTGACCGAGACGATCGACCCGCTGACCGTGCTGCCTGCCCCCGCGCAGGGCGCGCTGGCCGTCGAGTGCCGCACCGACGATCCCGACCTCGTGCGGGCGTTGAGCGCGCTCGAGCACGACGACACCCGGGCCTGCGTCGTCGCCGAGCGGGCCCTGCTCGCCGCTCTCGAAGCCGGCTGCTCCGCCCCGGTCGCCGCGCTCGCGGAGATCGGCGAGGGCGACGACGGCCCGGAGCTCTACCTGCGCGGGCTGGTCGCGGCGATCGACGGTTCGGACGCCGTACGCCTGTCCGCGACCGGACCGACCACCGACGCCGCGGGGGTGGGACGCCGGCTCGCCGCCGAGCTGCTCGACCGCGGCGCAGCCCTGATGATGTCGATCGAGGAGGAGCCACTGTGAGTGCTGCCGGACGTGTTGCCCTGGTGGGATCCGGCGCCGGGGACCCGGGGCTGCTCACCCGCCGCGCCGAGACGCTGCTCGCCGAGGCCGACCTGGTGCTCGCGCACCCGGCCGTCCCGGACGCAGTGCTGAACCTCGCCGGACCGCGTGCCGAGGTGCTCCGAAGTGCCGACGAGCCGGTCGGCGCTCAGCTGCTCAACGCCGCCCGGGCCGGTCGTCAGGTCGTCCGGCTGCTGCCGGGCGACCCGTTCGCGACCCCCGCCGGGGTCAAAGAGGCCGAGACGGTCGTCCGGGGCGGCCAACAGCTGGAGGTCGTCCCCAGCGTTCCCGTCGCCGACGCCGTCGCCGCGTACGCCGGGCTCCCGCTCGGTCCGGTCCGCACCGTCGCCGAGGTCACCGACGGCACCGACTGGCGCGCGCTCGCGTCGCGCGGCGGCACGCTCGTGCTGCTCGCCCCGGTCGCCGAGGTCCCCAAGATCGGCAGTGCGCTGGTCGAGCACGGTCGCCGGCCCGAGGCGCCGGTCGCCGTCACCGTCGGCGGCACCGGGCCGGACCAGCAGACCGTGGTCAGCACGCTGGACGCCCTGGAGACCGACGTCGCCGGGTTGTCGGGCGACGCCGTGGTCGTGCTCGGCGACCCGGTGAAGAAGGTCGGACGGCTCGGCTGGTACGAGCAGCGTGCCTTGTACGGCTGGCGCGTGCTGGTCCCGCGCACCCGTGACCAGGCCGGCGTGCTGTCCGACGCGCTGCGCCGGCACGGCGCGATCCCGGTCGAGGTCCCGACCATCGCGGTCGAGCCGCCGCGCACGGCAGCGCCGATGGACCGGGCGATCCGCGGCCTGGTCACCGGACGCTACGCGTGGGTCGCGTTCACGAGCACGAACGCCGTACGCGCCGTACGCGAGAAGATCACCGAGCTCGGGCTCGACAGCCGGGCGTACGCCGGGGTCAAGATCGCGGCCGTCGGCGAGGCAACTGCCGCGTCGCTGCGCGAGCTGGGCCTCGAGCCCGACCTCCTGCCGTCGCATCAGCACTCGAGCGAAGGGCTGCTGGCCGACTGGGCCGCTCGTGACGAGGTCTACGACCCGCTCGACCGCGTGCTGCTCCCGCGCGCCGACATCGCGACCGACACCTTGCTCGCCGGGCTGTTGCACCGGGGCTGGCAGGTCGACGAGGTCACCGCCTACCGCACCGTCCGGGCCGCGCCGCCGTCCGCCGAGATCCGCGATGCGCTCAAGGGGGGCGGGTTCGACGCGGTGCTGTTCACCTCCTCCTCGACCGTCCGCAACCTGGTCGGGATCGCCGGCAAGCCGCACGAGTCCACGGTGCTGGCGGCGATCGGGCCGCGTACGCAGGCGACCGCGGTGGAGCACGGGCTCGCCGTCGCGGTGCTGGCCGAACAGGCCGAGATCGGGTCGCTGGTCGAGGCGCTCGCCGCGCACGCTCTGCTCCGCCGCGAGCAGGGGCTGGAGCTGCCGAGCGCGCCGCGCCGGCGGCGGTTGGCGCGGGGGTCCCGATGACGGACGTTGGTGATCTTGGACCGGGTTCCGGCGCGAAGAGCGCCAACGTGGTGAGGCCGCGCCGGCTCAGACGTTCCGCGCCGCTCAGGCGCTTGGTCTCGGAGGTGCGGGTGCACCCGGGCGACCTGGTGCTGCCGATGTTCGTCAAGGAAGGCATCTCGGCGCCGGCCGACATCTCGAGCATGCCGGGGGTGCAGCAGCACACCCGTGACTCGCTGCGCCGCGCCGCGGTCGAGGCCGTGCAGGCCGGCGTCGGTGGGCTGATCCTGTTCGGCATCCCGTCGGTCAAGGACGCCCGTGGCTCCGGCGCCGACGACCCCTCAGGCATCGTGCAGCGGGCCGTCGAGGACCTGGTCAGCGAGGTCGGCGGTGACACCGTGATCATGACCGACCTGTGCCTGGACGAATACACCGACCACGGGCACTGCGGGTTGCTCACCCCTGACGGCGAGGTCGACAACGACGCGACCCTCCCGCGGTACGCCTCCGCCGCGCTCGCCCAGGCCCGCGCCGGCTCCCACGTCGTCGCGCCCTCCGGGATGATGGACGGCCAGGTCGGTGCGATCCGGTCGGCCCTGGACGGCGAGGGCTTCACCGACGTCTCGGTCTGGTCCTACTCCACCAAGTACGCCTCGGCCTACTACGGCCCGTTCCGCGAGGCCGCCGAGTGCGCGCCGCAGTTCGGCGACCGGTCGGCCTACCAGCAGGACGGGGCCCGCTCGGTCCGCGAGGGCGTGCACGAAGCTCTGCTCGACATCACCGAAGGCGCCGACGCGGTCATGGTCAAGCCGGCCGGCGCCTACCTGGACGTCGTCTCCGCGCTGGCTCGGGCCGTCGACGTGCCGGTCGCGGCCTACCAGGTCTCCGGGGAGTACGCGATGGTCGAAGCCGCTGCCGCACACGGTTGGATCGACCGGCGGCGGATCATCCTCGAGCAGCTGACGTCGATCCGTCGGGCCGGGGCTTCCGTGACGCTGACCTACTGGGCGGTCGAGGCGGCCGGCTGGCTGCGCGAGGACTGAGCCCCTCCCTCTCGCGGACTCGGCGCGAGCGGTCCGTTGCGCCGGTCGCGCCCGGACTTGGCAGGATGGGACCGTGACCCCCTCGCTCGTGATCGCGACGTTCGCGGTGGCGGCCGTCCTCTCGGTCTTGGCCACCGCCTACGCGGTACGGGACCAGCTGCCGGGCAAGGTCTTCCTGCAGGGGCTGTTCGTGCTGCAGGCGGTGCTGTTCGCCCAGCTCGGCTACCTGCTCTACCTGCTCGGCGGTGGTGAGCGGCCCGCCGAGACGGGGGCGTTCGCGGCCTACATGATCCTGTCCCTTCTCCTGGTGCCCGGCGGGCTCGCGCTCTCGGTCGACGAACGCACCCGTTACGGGACGCTCACGGTGCTGATCTCGCTGCTCGCGGTTCTGGTGATCGAGTGGCGGATGATCGGGACGTGGCGATGAGGGGCACGCTGTCGACCGGGCCGGGGCGGATCCTGGTGACCGTCTACGGGCTTTTCACGATCGCCGCTCTCAGCCGCGGGATCGTGCAGGTGGCGACGCAGTTCGGCGAGGCACCGGTGCCCTACCTGCTCTCGCTGCTGTCCGGTCTGATCTACGGCGTGGCGACGTACGCGCTCGCCCGCGACTCGGTGCGCCTGGCCCGGCCCGCGATCCTCGTCGAGCTGGTCGGGGTGCTGGTGATCGGCACGGTCTCGCTGCTCGACGCGGCCGGCTTCCCGGACGACACGGTTTGGTCGGCGTACGGCAAGGGTTACGTCTTCATCCCGCTCGTGCTGCCGTTGATCGGCCTGGCCTGGCTGCGCCGCGCCCGGTCCTGAGGGGGCGGCAAGCTGCCGTCGTGGTGGCCGTCGAGCGGTGGGTGCAAGTGCGTCCACCTCCCGAGTCTCGGGGACCGGAGGCCGCGTCGATCCCCGGGATCGCGGGGCTCGATGGGCAGGGCACCGGGAAGGTGGACGCACCTGCACCCGCTGGCGGGCTGGGAGCGGGCCCGTCCGGCAGGATGGGCCCATGACCTACCCGTACGACGCCCCGAAGAGCCAGGAACTGTTCGACCGCGCGCTCGCAGTGGTCCCGGGCGGGGTCAATTCTCCCGTCCGGGCGTTCCAGGCGGTCGGCGGGACGCCCCGGTTCATGGTCAGCGGGCAGGGCCCCTACCTCACCGACGCGGACGGCCGCGAGTACGTCGACCTGGTCTGCTCCTGGGGTCCGATGATCCTCGGGCACGCCCACCCGGCGGTCGTCGAGGCGCTGCGGGAGCAGGCCACGAAGGGCACGTCGTACGGCACCCCGAGCCCGGGCGAGGTGCTGCTCGCGGAGGAGATCTGCGCCCGCACGGCCGCCGAGCAGGTGCGGCTCGTCAGCTCCGGGACCGAGGCGACGATGAGCGCCGTCCGGCTGGCCCGCGGCTTCACGGGCCGCACGAAGATCGTCAAGTTTGCCGGCTGCTACCACGGCCACGTCGACGCGCTGCTCGCGAGCGCCGGCTCGGGGATCGTGACCCTGGGGCTGCCGGACAGCCCCGGGGTCACCGGTGCGATGACCGCGGACACCATCGTCCTGCCGTACAACGATCTCGCGCTGGTGAAGGCCACGTTCGACGAGGTCGGCGACCAGATCGCCTGCGTCATCACCGAGGCGGCCGCCGCCAACATGGGGGTGGTGCCTCCGCTGCCCGGGTTCAACCAGGGACTGCGCGATCTCTGCACCCAGCACGGGGCCCTGCTCATCAGCGACGAGGTGATGACCGGCTTCCGGGTCAGCAGAGCGGGCTGGTACGGCCTCGACGGGGTCGGCGCCGACCTGTTCACGTTCGGCAAGGTGATGGGCGGCGGGCTGCCGGCTGCGGCGTTCGGTGGTCGGAAGGACGTGATGGGCAGGCTCGCGCCGGCCGGGCCGGTCTATCAGGCGGGGACGCTGTCAGGGAACCCGCTGGTGGTCGCGGCCGGCTGGACCACGCTCAGGCACTGCACGGACGAGGTGTACCGCCATGTTGACGCGACCGCTGCCACCGTCGCCCGGCTCGCCTCCGAGGCACTGGCCGCGGAAGGCGTGGCGCACCGGGTCAGCACCGCTGGCAGCCTGTTCAGCATCTTCTTTGCCGACCATGCGGTCGTCGACTACGCGACCGCCACCCGGCAGGAGCTGCCGCGCTACAAGGCGTTCTTCCACGAGATGCTGGCCCGCGGCGTCTACCTGCCCCCGAGCGCGTACGAGGCCTGGTTCGTCTCCGCCGCCCATGACGACGACGCGCTGGCCAAGGTCGCGGAGGCTCTGCCGCACGCCGCCCGGGCCGCCGCCGCGGTGGAAGCGCCGGAGCTGATCGCCCCCCCGACCGCGGACGACCGCGCATGAGGACGACGGTCCACGTGCTCCGGCACGGAGAGGTCCACAACCCCGGAAAGGTGCTGTACGGACGGCTCCCGGGCTTCCGGCTCTCGAACGACGGGCTGCAGATGGCCCGCGACGCCGCCGAGGCCCTGCGCGGACGCGACGTCACCGTGGTCGTCGCGAGCCCGCTGCAGCGTGCCCAGGAGACGGCCGGCCCGATCGCCGAGGTGTTCGGCCTGCCTGTCGGCACCGACGAAGGACTGATCGAGAGCACGAACGTCTTCGAGGGCACGACGACCGGCGTGGGCGACGGGGTCTTCACGCACCCGGGCAACTGGAAGCACCTGCGGAACCCGTTCACCCCGAGCTGGGGGGAGCCTTACGCCCAGGTGGCAGCGAGGATGCGTCTGGCCGTCGAGACGATCCGCGACGAAGCACGCGGTCACGAGGCCGTCGCCGTGTCGCACCAGCTGCCGATCTGGACGCTCCGTCGGTCGGTCGAGGGTCGCTCGCTCTGGCACCACCCGGGGCGACGCCTCTGCGGGCTCGCGTCCCTGACGTCGCTGGTCTACGAGGACGACGAGCTGCTCCGGATCGACTACACCGAGCCCGCCGGCGAGGCCTC
>JBBSTR010000104.1:0-8070 GCA_038235705.1 Mycobacteriales bacterium | reverse complement strand
GCCGAGCAGCAGGATCCGGTCGAGCCCGTCGGTGAACGCCGTACGAGTCAGCGTGCCTACGGTCTCGCGCAGCTGCGGCGGCAACGACCCGAGCAGCTCGCCGACCTTGCCGGACTGCACGGCTCCCGCGATGTCCTGACCGCGCGACGCGAGGTCGGGGTTGCCGGCCACCCCAGCCGAGATGCTGTCCGCCACCCGCGAGCCGAACAGCGTCCCGAGCAGGGCGATCCCGGTAGCGATGCCGACCTGACGGAAGGTTGAGTTGATGCCGGACGCCATCCCCGCGCGCTGGGGCTCCACGACGCCGACCGCGGTCGAGGCGAGCGGCGGGTTGATCAGGCCCGCGCCGATCCCGGCCACGAGCAGCCCAGGGATCAGGTGCGTCCAGGCGGAGTCGGCGTCGAGCCCGCGCATGAGCAGCAGACCGATGCCGACGAGAGCGAGCCCCGGGCCGATGAGCAGGCGCACCGGGACGTGCGAGGTGAGCCGGCCGGCGATGGCGGAAGTCACGAGGATGCCGCCGGACAGGATCACCAGGCGTACGCCGGTGCCCAGCGCGCTGAAGCCGAGCACGTTCTGCAGGTAGAGCGTGACGTAGAGCAGCATGGCGAACAGCGTCGAGCTGAGCCCGAACGCCGCGATCGCCCCGCCGCTGAAGGTCGGCTTCGCGAACAGGGTGAGGTCGAACATCGGGTGCTCACCGCGCAGCTCGACGAGCACGAAGAGCCCGAGCAGGAGGGCGGACAGCACCAGCGCACCGAGCACCAGGGGATCGGAGAAGCTGCGCTGGTTGGACTCGATGAGCCCGAAGACCAGCAGTGCCAGTGCGCTGCTGAAGACCGCGAAGCCCGCCCAGTCAGGACGCCGGGCGCTCGGCTCGCGCGACTCCGCGACCTTGGTCACCGTGATGAACGCGGCGAACAGGCCGAACGGCAGGTTGATGAAGAAGATCCACCGCCAGGACAACCCGGACGTGAGGGCCCCGCCGAGCAGCGGTCCGAGCGCTACGGCGAGGCCGGTGATGGCGCCCCAGATGCCGAAGGCGGTGCCGCGGTCCTTGCCTCGGAAGGCGCCCGCCAGCAGGGCCAGCGAGACGGCAAACATGATCGCGCCGCCGATGCCCTGCAGCCCACGCGAGATCTGCAGCATCAGCGTGCTGGTCGCGAACCCGCAGAGCAGCGAGGCCGACGTGAACAGGCCGAGCCCGAGGACGTACAACCGACGTCGTCCGTACAGGTCCGCGAGGCTCCCCGCGGTCAGCAGCAGAGCGGCGAGGGTCAGCGCGTACGCGTCGATGATCCACTGCAGCCCGGCGAAGCTGGACCCGAGCGCCTGCTGGATGTCGGGCAGCGCGACGTTGATGATCGTCACGTCCAGCAGCAGCATGAAGGTGCCGAGGCAGACCGCGACGAGCGTCCACCACTTGTCGCTCGTGCCCTCCGGAGAGGGTGAGGCGGCAGCCTCGGGCGTACGGGTCTGGGTCACGGGTCCTCCTGATGCGGTGCACGTGCGCACACCGTCGATCACCGTACGGGCGGACGCCCGGTCCGGCCCGGTGAGCCGCGGATCACCGTTGGACCGGGGCAGAGCGGGGCAGGACCACGACGACACACCCCAGAAGGAGCTAGATGGAGCAACGACCCGTCCCGAGCGAGGCCTCGCGCCCCGTGCCGCCGCCGACCCGGCCCTGGAAGCGAGGGCAGGACGCGGCCCCGCCGGCGCCGCCGCCGTGGAAGACCGAGGGCGTGCCCGAGGCCCCGAAGCCGTCGAAGAAGCGGTGGCGCCCCAGCGGGTTCTTGATCTTCCTCGCGGTCTTCCTCATCGCGAACCTGGTGCTGTCCAACCGGGCGCTGGGCCCCGAGGCGCGTCAGACGGTGTCCTACACGTTCTTCGACGCTCAGGTCACGGCCGACAACGTCGAGAGCATCACCTCGACCGCGGAGGAGATCGACGGGACCTTCCGCAAGGAGGTCAGTTATCCGGTGGACGCGAAGAAGGACGCGAAGCAGGACAAGCAGCAGAAGGTCACCAGGTTCACCACCCAGCGGCCGACCTTCGCCGACGACAACCTGTTCGCCCAGCTGCAGAGCAACAAGGTCACGATCGACGCCGAGAACCCGAACCAGGGTGCGCCGGTGTGGCAGCAGCTGCTGGTCGGGATCCTGCCGACCCTGCTGATCTTCGGCCTGATCTTCTTCTTCATCCGGCGGGCGGCCGCGGGGATGAGCGGCGGGCTCGGCGGGCTGGGCAAGTCCAAGGCAAAACGCTACGAGCCGGAGGCCGGTCCTCGCACGACGTTCGCCGACGTGGCCGGCATCGACGAGGTGCAGTCCGAGGTCGAAGAGATCGTCGACTTCCTGCGCAACCCGCAGCGCTACCGCGCGCTGGGTGCGAGGACGCCGAAAGGTGTGCTGCTCTCGGGTCAGCCCGGCACCGGCAAGACGCTGCTCGCCCGGGCGGTGGCCGGCGAGGCCGACGTGCCGTTCTTCTCCATCTCGGCCAGCGAGTTCATCGAGATGGTGGTCGGCGTCGGAGCGAGCCGGGTGCGCGACCTGTTCGTCGAGGCCAAGAAGGTCGCTCCGGCGATCATCTTCATCGACGAGCTGGACGCGATCGGCCGCTCCCGCGGCGGGTCCGGGGGCTTCGGCGGCAACGACGAGCGGGAGCAGACGCTCAACCAGATCCTCACCGAGATGGACGGGTTCACCGGCAACGAGGACGTGATCGTGCTGGCCGCGACCAACCGGCCCGAGGTGCTCGACGCGGCGCTGCTGCGCCCCGGTCGCTTCGACCGACGGGTCTCGGTCAGCCCGCCGGACGCCGCCGGCCGGATCGCGATCCTCAAGGTGCACGCCCGCGACGTGCCGCTCGCCGACGACGTCGACCTCGATGCGCTGGCGGCGACCACCCCCGGGATGGTCGGCGCCGACCTGAGGAACCTCATCAACGAGGGCGCCCTGACCGCCGCACGTCTCCACCACGCCGAGGTGCTGCCGCAGGACCTTGCGGACGCCTTGGAGAAGATCCAGCTCGGTGGCGTACGCGGCATCATGCTCTCCGACGCCGAGAAGGAGCGCACGGCCGTCCACGAGTCCGGCCATGCCCTGCTCGGCATGCTGACCCCGGGCGCGGACCCGGTGCGCCGGATCTCGATCATCCCGCGAGGCATGGCGCTCGGCGTCACGTTCCAGACGCCGGAGGACGACCGGTACGGCTACTCCGCCGAATACCTGCGGGGCCGGATCGTCGGCGCGCTCGGTGGTCGCGCGGCCGAGGAGGTCGTCTACGGCGACATGACGACCGGGGCGGAGAGCGACCTGGAGCAGTGCACCCGGATCGCCCGGCAGATGGTCGGCCGGTGGGGCATGTCGGACGCGATCGGGCCGGTGTCGGTGCTGCCGTCGCCGGGTTCGGAGAACCCGTTCGGGTCGGAGAACGCGTCCCCGGCCACCCAGCAGCTGGTCGACGAGGAGGTGCGGCGCCTGATCGAGGACTGTCACGTCGAGGCCTGCCAGATCCTCCGTGAGCACCGCGGGAAGCTCGACGCCCTGTCCGCCAAGCTGTTCAAGGCCGAGACGCTGGACGAGGAGGGCGCGTACGCGGCCGCGGGCATCACCCGGGCTCAGTCCCCAGGCGCCCGGGCCCGCGGCGAGGCTCCCGGCACCACCCCGGCCCCCGGCATGCTCCCGGACCCCCCGCTGACGGCCTGACGGCGGTCGTCCGCAAGATCATCAGATGATTTGGCCGGAAGCGAGCCCCTCGTTCGACCCCGGGTGCGGTCAGAGGCGCCGTTGATCTTGTCGCAGGCGCCGGGGGGGATGGCTCAGGCGGCGTGGACGAGCTGCTTGTCCGCGGCTTCGCGCAGGGCCCACTTCTTCTCCGACGCCGTCTCCGGGGCGTCGTCGGTGGTGGCGGTCAGCCAGGAGTCCGGTAGCGACAGCTTGAGCATCGTGCGGAGGGTCTGCCCGTACTGGACGAGGAAGTTGCCCGTCGTGTAAGGGATGCCGTAGCGCTCGCAGATCTCCTCGACCCGGACCGCGATCTCGACGTAGCGGTTGGACGGCAGGTCGGGGAACAGGTGGTGCTCGATCTGGTAGTTGAGGTTGCCGGCCATGAAGGTCATCAGCTTGCCGCCCTTGAAGTTGGCGGAGCCGTACATCTGGCGCAGGTACCACTCGGCCGGTGTCTCCTGCTCGTACTCGGCCATCGTGAACTTCTCGGCACCGTCCGGGAAGTGCCCGCAGAAGATGACCGCGTTGGACCAGAGGTTGCGCACGACGTTGGCGGTGAAGTTGGCGGTCAGCGTCGAGACGAACGCGGGGCCGGTGAGTGCCGGGAACAGCACGTAGTCCTTGAGCACCTGCTTGCGGATCTTGCGGCCCATCTCGCCGAGCTGCTCCTTGGCCCGGGCCTTGGTCTTGCGGCCCTTCTTGACGGCCGAGACGTCGACGTCGTGGAAGGCGATGCCGTACTCGAAGAGCAGCGCGAGCAGCGTGTAGATCGCAGGCTGCGCGAGATTCTTCGGCTTCCACTTGTAGTCGCGGGTGACGCGCAGCAGGCCGTAGCCCACGTCGCGGTCCTTGCCGACGATGTTGGTCCAGGTGTGGTGCACGACGTTGTGGCTGTGCTTCCAGCTCTCGGAGGTGGCCGCGAGGTCCCACTCCCAGGTGGAGGAGTGCACCTCGGGGTCGTTCATCCAGTCCCACTGGCCGTGGATGACGTTGTGCCCGATCTCCATGTTCTCGATGATCTTGGAGAGCGACAGCATCGTCGTGCCCGCGATCCACGCCGGCGGGAAGAACGAGGCGAACAGGGTCGCCCGCGCAGCCACGCTGAGGCCACGCTGGAACTTGATCACCTTGCGGATGTAGGCCTCGTCGGCCGCGCCGCGTGAGTTCTCGATGTCCTTGCGGATCTCGTCGAGCTCACGCCCGAGCGACTCGACCTGGTCCGAGGTGAGGTGTGCGTATTCCTTGATGTCGCTGATGGCCACAGGTGTGCTCCTTAGATGTCTGTCAGATGTCCAGGACGCAGTCGCCGGCGGCGGCTGAGATGCAGGTCTGGATGCGGTCACCCGCGTGGTGCTCGGTGCCGCTGCGCAGGTCGCGCGTGGTTCCGGCTTTCAGAGGCAGGACGCAGGACTGGCAGATGCCCATCCGGCAGCCGAACGGCATGACCACCCCGGCGTCCTCACCGGCGATCAGGAGCGTCGTCGCCCCGTCGACCTGAACCGTCTTTCCGCTCCGGGCGAAGGTCACCTCGCCGCCCTCGCCCCCGGAGCCGGACAGGTCGATCGAGAAGCGCTCGGTGTGCAGCGCGTCGGGGACGCCGGCGTCGGCCCAGGTCTTCTCGGCGGCGTCGAGCAGAGGCGCGGGACCACAGGCCCAGGTCTGCCGCTCGGTCCAGTCGGGGACGAGGTCCGCGAGGTCGGCGAGGTTCAGCATCCCCATCGCGTCGGTCAGCTGTTCGTGCAGGTGCAGCCCAGGGTGCGTCGCGGTGAGCGCGTGCAGCTCCTCGCGGAACAAGACGTCCTTCTCGGCAGGCGCGGAGTGGACGAGCAGGACGTCCCGCACCTCGCCGCGACGGGCCAGCGTGCGCAGCATCGACATCACCGGGGTGAGCCCGGAGCCGGCGGTGAGGAACAGGATCTTGGCGGGGGGCGGATCGGGCAGCACGAAGTCACCCTGCGGCGCGGCCAGGCGCACGATCGTGCCGGGCGCGAGCCCGTTGACGAGGTGGCCCGAGAGAAAACCCTCCGGCATCGCCTTGATCGTGATCTCGATCGTCTTGCCGGTTCTCGTCGGGCTGCTCGTGAGGCTGTAGGACCGCCAGTGCCAGCGGCCGTCCTTCTGGGCGCCGATCCCGATGTACTGCCCCGCCTGATAGCTGCCCTTCCAGCCCCAGCCGGGCTGGATCACGAGCGTCGCGGCCGTGTCGGTCTCGCGACGGACGCTCACGACCTTGCCGCGCAGCTCCCGGGCGCTCCACAGCGGGTTGATCAGGTGCAGATAGTCGTCGGGGAGCAGCGGGTGCGTCAGCCGGCTCGCGGCCTTGCGCAGGGTGCTCGTCACGGGCATGCTGTCAGCCTGCCCTGCTAAGTCGACCGTGTCATCGCGCTGGGAGATACGGCTTCAGGTTGGTTCTTTGTTGCGTGAGGATGAACGTGCGAAGGTGAGCCCTGTGCTGATGCCCTGGTCGACGCTGCCGGACCTGGCGGCCGTGCGTCCCCGGCTCGACGCGGTCACGGCTGCCGTGATCGGTGCGTTGCGCGAGCAGGTCCCCGCGTACGCCCGACCGCTGGAGGGTGCGTTCGGTGACGGTGTCCGGCAGGGGGTCGGGGTCGCCCTGTCCCGGTTCCTGGACCTGCCGGGCACCGACCAGCCGGCGCTGGCCCCCTCCGAGCGGGACGTCTACGTCGCCCTGGGGCGCGGCGAGCTGCGCCAGGGACGCGAGCTGGAGACCCTGCTGGCGGCCTACCGGGTCGGGGCGCGGGTCGCGTTCCGAGAGTTCGCCGCAGCCGCGGGGGACCTGCCGGCCGACGTGCTGATCGTGCTCGCCGAGTCCGTGTTCGCCTACATCGACGAGCTGTCGGCGGCCTCCGCGCAGGGGTACGCCCGGGAGCAGTCACTGCTGGCGGGCGAGTCGGGTCGCCGTCGGTCAGCCTTGTTCGTCATGCTGCTGAACCCACCGGTCGACGTGGAGGCGGCGCAGGCGGCCGCGCACCGGGCCGGCTGGGCGCCGCCGGCCGAGCTGGTCGCCGTCGTGGTCCCGCCGGAGCACGCGGACGGGCTCGCCACCGCGCTCGGTGACGCGGCGCTGGTGGGTGAGCACGAGTCCTTCGTGGTCGCCCTGGTCGCTCCCGGACCGCTGCGCGCGCTCAAGGGTCGCCGGGCGTGCGTCGGTCCGGCGCGACCGTGGGCGGGCGTCGCCGCCAGCGTGCGCCTGGCGCAGCTGGCCGCCGGTGTGCTCGAGCCGGGTGACGCGCCGGTGCGGGTGGACGAGCACCGGGCGGCGCTGCTCCCGTACGGGCTCCCCGATCTCGCCGCGGAGCTGGCCGACGCCCGGTTGGCGCCGCTGGACGCGCTTGCTCCTGGCGTACGGGAAAGGCTCGCCGAGACCCTGCTCTCCTGGCTGCGTCATCGTGGCTCCCGCGCCGAGATCGCGGGCGAGCTGCACGTCCACACGCAGACCGTCGGCTACCGCCTCGGCCAGCTGCGCGAGATCCTCGGGGACGCGCTCGAGGACCCCGAGGCCCGCTACGAGCTGGAGGTCGCCCTGCGCTGGCGTGCCTCGCACTCGACTCCCTCCACTGGTCAGAGCGCACTCTGACCGCCCGCAGCCCGGTCAGAGCGCACTCTGACCGCCCGCAGCCCGGTCAAAGCATGCTCTGACCACCCGCAGATCAGTCAGAGCGCACTCTGACCACATGCCGCGTGTCCTGAGGCCGCACCCTCCGTCTCAAGGGAGGCGGCACATGCGCCGAACGACGGGAGGACCCCTCTCGAAGGAAGCCCCATGACCTACCGGCTCGTGACCCGCAGCGACTTCGACGGTCTGGTGTGCGCGGTCCTGCTCCGTCATCTCGACCTCGTGGACGAGATCATGTTCGTGCACCCCAAGGACGTCCAGGACGGCCTCGTCGAGATCACCGACCGGGACATCCTCACCAACCTCCCGTACGCCCCGGGTGCGCACCTGGTCTTCGACCACCACCACTCCGAGACCATGCGGGTCGGCGCGCAGCCCAACTACGTGATCGACCCCGACGCGCCGTCGGCCGCGAGGGTGGTCTACGACTACTACGGCGGGGCGGAGCGGTTCCCGGACGTCTCGACCGAGCTGATGCGTGCGGTCGACCAGGCCGACTCGGCGAGCTACTCGCTGGAGGAGGTGCTCAACCCGACCGGTTGGACGCTGCTCAACTACCTCATGGACTCGCGCACGGGCCTCGGCCGGTTCCGTGACTTCCGCATCTCGAACTACCAGCTGATGATGATGCTCATCGACGCGTGCATCGAGCACACCGAGGTGGACACGATCCTCGCCCTGCCGGACGTGGCGGAGCGGGTC
>JBBSTR010000103.1:0-8106 GCA_038235705.1 Mycobacteriales bacterium | reverse complement strand
CTCGGCACACCCGCCCCGCCCGGCTGGGTCTGCTCGCACCTGCGCGACCCGCTCTACGTCGGCCGCAGCAGCCGCACCGTCACCGGGGCGATCTTCAAAGCCCTCGTCGTCCGCGACCGGCACTGCGTCGTGAAGGGCTGCCACCGCCCCCCGGCCGCGTGCGAAGCCCACCACGTCCAATGGTGGGCCAACGGCGGCGGCACCCACCTCGGCAACCTGGTCCTGCTCTGCCACGCCCACCACCACGACCTGCACGACCGAGCCCAACAACTCCCCCACCACGACGGCATCAGATGGCTCACCGAAACAGGATGGGCCACCGACCCACCCTGATTCCCTTGGATACCGCGGGCCCGAATCGGAGAGTTCCCTCAACCGAGACATCGAGCCGCGCCCCTCCCGAGCCCCCCGGGTCAGCGCAGGTCGCGCACCCGCTGGGCCTTGCCCTGCGAGCGCGGCAGGCTCTCCGGCTCGACCACCTCGCAGGTGATCGTGACGCCGAGGTTCTCCTTGACCAGGGCGCAGAGCACCAGGTGTGCGTCCTGACCGCACCCCGGCCGCCGCTCTACCCGAAGGGTCAGCACGTCGAGCCGTTCCGGCCGGGTCAGCACCAGCTCGTAGTGCGCCGACAGCCCGTCGACCCGCAGCACGTGCTCCTCCAGCTGGCTCGGGAACACGTTGACGCCCCGGACCACCAGCATGTCGTCCGTACGCCCGGTGATCCGCTCCATCCGCCGCATCGGACGGGCCGTCCCGGGCAGCAGCCGGGTCAGGTCGCGGGTCCGGTAGCGCAGCACCGGACAGGCCTCCCGGGTCAGCGACGTCAGCACCAGCTCGCCCAGCTCACCCTCGGGCAGGACCGCGCCGGTCACCGGGTCGACCACCTCGGGGTAGAAGTGGTCCTCCCAGACGGTCAGCCCGTCCTTGGTCTCCACACACTCCTGAGCGACGCCGGGCCCGATCAGCTCGCTCAGCCCGTAGATGTCGACCGCGTGCATGTCCAGGCGCTCCTCGACCTCGCTGCGCAAGTCCTCGGTCCACGGCTCCGCGCCGAAGATCCCGACCTTGAGCGAGGTGCTGCGCGGGTCGACGCCCTGGCGTTCCAGCTCGTCGAGCAGGACCAGCGCGTACGACGGCGTCACCATGATCACGTCGGGCCGCAGCTCGCAGATCAGGCGCACCTGCCGCTCGGTCTGCCCCCCCGAGGCGGGGATCACGGTGCAGCCGAGGCGCTCGGCACCGGCGTGCGCGCCGAGCCCGCCGGTGAACAGGCCGTAGCCGTACGCGTTGTGCAAGAGGTCGCCGGGCCGCCCACCGGCGGCGCGGATGCAGCGGGCCATCACGGTCGCCCAGGTGTCGAGGTCGCGAGCCGTGTAGCCGACCAGTGTCGCCGTCCCGGTCGTGCCGCTGCTCGCGTGCACCCTGGCCAGCTGCTCCCGAGGTACGGCGAGCATGCCGTACGGGTAGCCCGCCCTCAGGTCCTCCTTGGTCGTGAACGGCAGCTGTGCGAGGTCGTCCAGGCTCGACACGTCCTGCGGCGCGAGGCCAGCGGCGGCGAAGGCGTCGCGGTAGTGCGGGACGTTCGCGAACGCGTGCGCCACCGACGTGCGCAGCCTCTCGGTCTGCAGAGCCACCAGCTCGTCCGCCGACGCACGTTCGATCGGGTCCAGGCTCTGGGGGTCGGGGGTGAGGTCCTGCACGGCTGCCTCCCGTGGGTCGGGTGTCACGTCGGTCGCGTGTGACGCCGCGGTGGCGTCGACGGGCTTGACCTACCCGGTGTGACGGACGACAGTGAACCGCACCACCCGACCGAACGGACGGTCGGTAGCCGTCGAAGGGGTCCTGCGTGCTGCTCGAGAACCACGTCGGCGGTCGGTGGCACCGACCCGAGGACGACGGGGCCGCGCTGCTCGACGCGACGACCGACGAGGTGGTCGCGTACGTCTCGACCCGGCCGGTGCCCGCCGAGCAGGCCGTGGCCTTCGCCCGCGAGGTCGGGGTGCCGGCGCTGGCGGCCCTGTCGTACGCCGATCGCGCAGCCCTGCTCAAGGCCCTCGGGACGTTTCTCGTGGCGGAGAAGGACGCGTTCGCCGACCTGTCCTACGCGACCGGGGCGACGGCGAAGGACGCGACCATCGACCTGGACGGCGGCTTCGGGACGCTGCTCGCGTACGCCTCGCGAGGACGTCGCGAGCTGACCGGTGAGGTGCTGGTCGACGGGCCGGTCGAGCCGCTCGGACGTGGCGGCACGTTCCTCGCCCAGCACCTGCTGACCTCCCGCGGCGGGGTGACCGTGCAGCTCAACGCGTTCAACTTCCCGGTCTGGGGCATGCTGGAAAAGCTCGGGCCGGCGCTTCTTGCAGGGGTGCCGAGCCTGGTCAAACCGGCGCCGCAGACCGCCTACCTGACCGAGGCGGTGGTCCGCACGATCGTCGACAGCGGTCTGCTGCCCGACGGAGCGCTGCAGCTGCTGGTCGGTGAGCCGGACGGTCTGCTGGACCAGCTCGACCCGCGCGACAGCGTCGCGTTCACCGGCTCCGCCCGCACCGGGGCGCTGCTCCGCGCCCACCCGGCCGTCACCCGTGGCGTGCGCCTCACCGTCGAGGCCGACTCGCTGAACGGGTGCGTCCTCGGCCCCGACGCTGTGGCAGGGACGCCGGAGCACGAGCTGTTCCTCGCCGAGGTGGTCGGCGAGATGATCGCCAAGACCGGTCAGAAGTGCACCGCTGTCCGACGCGTCCTGGTCCCCCGGTCCCGGGTCGGCGAGGTGGCCGAGGCGCTCGCCGAACGGCTCGGCAAGGTGCGCGTCGGTGACCCGCGCGACCCCGCGACGGAGATGGGCGCCTTGGTGAGCAAGGCCCAGCGTGACGCCGTCTTGGACGCGGTGACCCGCCTTGCCGACGGGGGCCAAACCCTGGTCGCTGCGCAGACCGATCACGCGATCGGGGCGTTCGTCGGCCCGGTGCTGATCGTCCAGGACGACGCAGCGCGGGCCGTGCACGAGGTCGAGGCGTTCGGGCCGGTCGCCACCGTCCTGCCGTACGACTCCGCCGCCCACGCGCTCGACCTGCTGGCCCGCGGACGGGGCAGCCTGGTCACCTCGGTCGTGAGCCACGACCCCGGCTTCGTCCGCGAGGTCGTGCTCGGCGCTGCGGGCGGGCACGGACGCCTGCTCGTGCTCGACCGTGACTGCGCGGCGGAGCAGACCGGCCACGGCTCCCCGCTGCCGGGCCTGGTCCACGGCGGGCCGGGACGCGCCGGCGGTGGCGAGGAGCTGGGTGGGGTGCGCGCCGTGCACCACCACCTGCAGCGCACCGCGGTCCAGGGCAGCCCGGATGCGCTCACCGCGGTGACCGGCCGCTACCTCAGCGGGGCAGCGCGCCGCGCCACCGCCGAGCACCCTTTCCGACGGCGGATGTCCGAGCTCACGGTCGGCGACTCCGTGACGACCGGACGACGCGTGGTCACGCGTGAGGACGTCGACCACTTCGCGGCCTTCACCGGGGACACGTTCTACGCCCACACCGACGAGGCGGCCGCCGCGGCCAATCCGCTGTTCGGCGGGATCGTCGCCCACGGCTACCTGGTCCTGTCGCTCGCCGCCGGCCTGTTCGTCGACCCGGCGCCCGGGCCGGTGCTCGCCAACACCGGCCTGGACCGGCTGCGGTTCACGCGTCCGGTCAAGCCGGGGGACGCGATCCACGTCGTGCTCACCTGCGCCGCGCTGACGACACGAACGAAGGATCAGGGCGAGGTGCGCTGGGACGTGCAGGTGCTGGACGACGACGACCGGCCGGTCGCGACCTACGAGCTGCTGACGATGGTGACTGCGTGAACCCCGACCGGAAGACCTACGACGAGAAGACCGCCGAGGCTCTGCTCCCCACGGCCGAGCCGCTGCAGCTGGTCGACGCCCGCGGCGCACGGGTCGACTGCCCCGGCCACGAGCTGCCCAGCGACGAGCAGCTGGTCGCGCTGCACCGGGCGATGGTGCTCGGTCGCCGCTTCGACACCCAGGCGAGCGCGCTGACCAAGCAGGGCAGCCTCGCCGTCTACCCGTCCTCGCGCGGGCAGGACGCCTGCCAGGTCGGCGCGGCCCTCGCGCTGGGTCCGAAGGACTGGCTGTTCCCGACCTACCGCGACAGCATGGCGCTCGTCGCGCACGGCATCGACCCGGCCGAGGTGCTGGTGCTGCTACGCGGCGACGGGCACTGCGGCTACGACGTGCACGCCACGCACACCGGCCCGCAGTGCACCCCGCTCGCCACCAACACCCTGCACGCGGTCGGGCTCGCGCACGCCGCCCGCTTGACGGGTGACGACGACGTCGCGGTGCTGGTGCTGCTCGGCGACGGGGCGACCAGCGAGGGAGACACGCACGAGGCGCTCAACGTCGCGGCCGTCTACCGGGCGCCGGTGGTGTTCCTCGTGCAGAACAACGGCTACGCGATCTCGGTCCCGTTCTCGCAGCAGAGCGCCGCGCCGACGCTCGCCCACAAGGGCATCGGCTACGGCATGCCGGGGGTGCTGATCGACGGAAACGACGTGGCGGTCGTGCACAGCGTCGTGACCGCCGCTCTGGACCGCGCTCGAGCGGGCGGTGGGCCGACCCTGATCGAGGCGGTCACCTACCGGCTGGAGGCGCACACCAATGCTGACGACGCGACCCGCTACCGGCAGAAGAGCGAGGTGGCCGACTGGCTGACCCGCGACCCGGTCGAGCGCTCCCGCGTCCATCTGCGCGCCGCCGGGCTGCTGGACGACGCCGCCGAGACCGCCCTGCAGGCCGAGGGCGAGAAGCAGGCCGCAGCTCTGCGTACGGCCATGCAGGACGAGGCGGAGCCGGACCCCGCCTCGCTTTTTGCGCACGTCTACGACAAGCCGACCGCGCTCCTGGACGAGCAGGCCGCCCGGCTCGCCGACGAGCTGGCGGAGCAGGCATGACGACCGCCACCAGGACGCCCTCGATGACGATGGCGCAGGCCCTCAACACCGCGCTGCGCGACGCGCTCGCCGACGACCCGAGCGTGCTCGTGTTCGGCGAGGACGTCGGTCCGCTCGGCGGCGTGTTCCGGGTGACCGACGGTCTGCAGGAGCAGTTCGGCGACACCCGCGTCTTCGACACCCCGCTGGCCGAGAGCGCGATCGTCGGCACCGCGATCGGGATGGCGATGTACGGCCTGCGGCCGGTGGTCGAGATGCAGTTCGACGCGTTCGCCTACCCGGCGTTCGAACAGGTCGTGTCGCACCTGGCCAAGCTGCGCAACCGCACCCGCGGCGGGGTGTCGTTGCCGATCGTCGTGCGGATCCCGTACGGCGGCGGGATCGGCGGGGTCGAGCACCACAGCGACTCCTCCGAGGCGTACTACACCGCGACCCCGGGTCTCACGGTCGTCTCCCCCGGCACGCCGCAGGACGCGTACACGTTGCTGCGCCAGGCCATCGCGTGCCCGGACCCGGTGATCTTCCTGGAGCCCAAGCGTCGCTACTGGGGCAAGGGCGCGGTCGACGTCGCCGACACCGGACCCGGGATGGACCGCGCCGTGATCCGTCGCGAGGGCGCCTCGGCAACCATCCTGGCGTACGGGCCGATGGTGGCCACGGCGCTCGAGGCCGCCGAGCTGGGCGTGGCCGAGGGCTACGACCTGGAGGTCGTCGACCTGCGCTCGCTGTCCCCGTTCGACGACGAGACCGTTTCCGCGAGCGTGCGCAAGACCGGTCGTGCCGTTGTCGTGCACGAGGCGGCCTCCTTCGGCGGCTACGGCGCCGAGGTCGCCGCCCGGGTCACCGAACGGTGCTTCCACCACCTGGAGGCGCCGGTCGCCCGGGTCACCGGGCTCGACGTGCCCTACCCGCCGCCCAAGCTCGAGGAGCACTTCCTGCCGAACCCCGAGCGCATCCTGGACGCGGTGGCCAACCTCCAGTGGGAGCGGGAGGATCGTGCATGAGCCGCGACTTCCTGCTCCCTGACCTCGGTGAGGGACTGACCGAGGTCGAGGTCGTCCGATGGCTGGTCGAGACCGGTGACACCATCGCGATCGACCAGCCGGTCGTCGAGGTGGAGACCGCCAAGGCGGCGGTGGAGGTGCCCTCCCCGTACGGCGGGACGGTCCTCGTGCGCCACGGCGAGCCCGGCCAGACCTTGCTCGTCGGCCAGCCGCTGCTCACCGTCGAGACGAGCCCTGCACCCGGAGACCACAGCCCGCCTCCGGAGCCCGCGTCCGCGCGCGGCCCGTCCGACAGCGCTTCGTCCGACGGAGGATCGGCGAGCGGCAGCGTCCTGGTCGGCTACGGCACCCAGGACGGCCCGGCCCGAAAGGGCGTCCGTCACCGGCGCTCGCGGGCCGCCGTCCCCCCGGCCTCCCCCGTCAGCGCCCCCGCTGCCGCGACCCCGGAGCGACCCGCCGTGGTCTCCCCGCTGGTCCGCCGCCTGGCCCTCGACGGCGGCCTCGACCTTGCCGCCCTGCGCGGTTCCGGACCGGACGGGCTGATCCTGCGCCGCGACGTCGCGGCCGGCCTCACCGGTCGGGACGACAGCAACGCGGTCGCGTCGGCCGGGACCGGCCACGACGCGCCCGTGACCGAGCAGCCCCGGACCGGCGAGACCGTCCGGCTGCCGATGAGTCCGTCGCACCGAGCGATGGCCACCGTGCTGTCCCGCTCGCGCCGCGAGATCCCCGAGGCCACCGTCTGGGTCGACGTCGACGTCACACGTCTGGTCGACCTGCGCGCCGAGCTGGCTGCCACCCCCGCGGGCAAGGTCTCGCTGCTCGCCCTGCTGGCCCGGTTCACGGTCGCCGGGTTGCTGCGCTTCCCCGACCTGAACGCCCGGATCGACGGGACCGACGTGGTCCGCAGTGCGTCCGTCCACCTCGGCCTGGCGGCACAGACCCCGCGGGGTCTGGTCGTGCCCGTGCTGCACGACGCCCAGCAGCGGTCCGTGCGGCAGCTGAACACCGACGTCGCCGACCTGGTGGGCACCGCCCGCGAAGGCCGACTCAGCACCGCGCAGCTGACCGGTGGCACCTTCACGCTCAACAACTACGGCCCGCTCGGCGTCGACGGGTCAGCCGCGATCATCAACCACCCGGAGGTCGCGATCCTCGGCATCGGACGGATCCTGCCCCGACCGTGGGTGGTGGACGGCCAGGTGCTCGTACGCCACCTCGCCGAGCTCACCCTCGCCTTCGACCACCGGGCCTGCGACGGAGGCACCGCAGGCGGGTTCCTGCGTTACGTCGCCGACTGTCTCGAGCACCCGTCCGCGGCGCTGGTGGAGCTGTGACGAGTCCCGTGCTGCTGTCAGTCGAGAGCGGCGTCGCGCTGCTCACGCTGAACCGCCCGGACCAGCTGAACTCCCTGACGCGGGCGGCGAAGACGGCGCTGCGCGAGGCGGTCGAGCGCGTCACCGCCGACCGCTCCGTACGCGCTCTGGTCCTGGCCGGCGCCGGCCGCGCGTTCTGCGTCGGGCAGGACCTCGGCGAGCACGCCGAGGTCCTCGCCTCGGGCGACCAGGCCCCGATGCAGACGGTGGTCGACGACTACAACCCGGTGATCGAGGCTCTGGCGGCGCTCCCCTACCCGACCGTCACCGCCCTGCACGGGACGGCCGCCGGGGCGGGTCTCGGGCTCGCCTGCGCGACGACGTTCCGGGTCGGTGCCACCGGCACGCGCTTCACGACGGCCTTCGCCGGCATCGGGCTGTCGGTCGACAGCGGGCTGTCCTCCACGCTGCCCCGCCTGGTCGGTCGGGACCGCGCGCTGCGTCTGCTCCTGGACGCGCAGCCGTTCACCGCCGAGCAGGCCTATGACTGGGGCCTGTTGACCGAGCTGGTCCCCCCGGACGAGGTGCTGCCGACCGCGATGACCCTCGCCCGCCGCTACGCGCAGGGACCGACCACGGCGTACGCCGGGATCCTCGCGACCGTCGCCTTCTCCGAGACGCATCCGCTGCCCGCCTCGCTGGGCCACGAGGCCGAGCGGCAGGCGGCCGCCGGCGTCACCCAGGACCACCGCGAGGCCGTGGACGCCTTCCTCGCGAAGCAGAAGCCGACCTTCACCGGCCGCTGAGCAGCCGGGACCGGGGTCACAGGTCGAGCGCACGGG
>JBBSTR010000102.1:0-8177 GCA_038235705.1 Mycobacteriales bacterium | reverse complement strand
GTCGGACAGCCCCGGAGCGTCCCAGTCCAGTGCGCCGGGTCCGCTCCCGTGCCGGGGGGCGTTGACCAGCACGAACCAGGCCTCGTGCCCGTCGGGACGTACGAGGGGATCCTCTGGCGCGCTGACGTACAGCGTCGGGGCGGGGACCGGCCGGGCGTGCTCGGCGAACAGGGCGTCGAACTCGGCGTCGTAGTCCGTCGGGAACAGCACGTTGTGGTGCGCCAACCCGGGGGTCCGGCCCTTCACCGCGAGCAGCAGCACGAAACCGGAGAAGCTGGGGGTCGCCCGGTCCAGGCGGCGTCGGGCGCGGGGGACGGTGACCAGGTCGTCGTAGAGGTGGCGGGCGTCGACCCCGCTGACAACCAGGTCAGCGGGGAGATACGTGTGGTCCGCCAGCCAGACGCCGGAGGCTCGTCCGGAGGTGACCTCCAGGGAGGCCACCCGGGCACCGAGGCGCAGCTCGACGCCTCGTTCGGCCGCGCGGGCGGCGAGCGCGAGCCCGATCCGGTGCAGACCGCCGGGCACGTACCAGCCCCCGTACGCCTGCTCGGCGTCCGGGACGGCCGTCAGCGCGGCCGGTGCCCGTCTCGGGTCCGAGCCGCTGTAGGTCGCGTAGCGGTCGAGCCAGGCACGCATCCGTGGGTCGGTGAAGCCGTTGCTGACGCTGCGCAGCGAACGGCCGGGGGCGATGGCCGCGACGTCCCGGGGGCGCCGTACGGCGAGCTGCGCCAGCCCGAGCGGCCCGGGAGCGGGCGAGGCGAGGAAGTCGGCATAGCTCGCCTCGAAGGTCTGTCGCGCCCGGGCCGAGAAGTCGCGCCACTCGGCGCCGTCGCCTTGCCTCAGCGCCTCGAGCCGGGACGCGAAGACGTCCGGGTCGCTGCTGGCGTCGAGCCGGGTCCCGTCGGCGAACGTGTAGCGGGCGAGCGGGTCGAGCGGCGTCAGCTCCAGCTCGTCCGGCCAGCCGCCGGTCGCCTCGAAGGTGTCTCTCAGCAGGTGGGGGAGCGTGACGAGCGAGGGGCCGGTGTCGAAGCGGAAGGTCCCCGCGTCGGTCTCGTGCTCGACGAGGCCGAGCTTTCCGCCGATCTCCTCGGCTGCTTCGCACAGCGTGACCTCGTGGCCCTGAGCGGCCAGCCGCGCCGAGACCGCGAGCCCCGCCACCCCAGCCCCGATCACCACGACCTTCACACCGACCGGCCCTTCCAGGCCAGCCGACCGCGGGCCCGCAGCCAGTGGGAACGGGCCGCGAGGCCGAGCAGGGCAGCCACCGAGACGGGGTGGCCAACGGCATCCAGGACCGGCGAACCCGTGCGGCGGGCTGCGACCGCGCGTCCGGCGATGCCGGCGACCGTGGCCACGGCCCCGGCGCGTGAACCGCGCAGGGCGGCGACCGGCGGCGCGAGGTAGAGCGCGGCCAGCAAGGCGAGCGCCGGCAACGGGACCGTGTGCAGCGACTTCGCGTAGCCGTCGGCCAGCTCGGCCCACGAGCCGTACATCCGGCAGGTCGCGAGCGACGTCCCGTCCACCACCCCGCCCGACCCACCTGCACGCTTGACCGCTCTGAGCAGCGCGACGTCCTCGACCACCTCGTCGCGTACGGCGGCGTGACCGCCCGCACGGTCGTACGCCTCCCGCCGTACGCAGAGCACCTGACCGTTCGCCGCGGACAGCGAGGCGGGCCCGCGCTCGGCGAGGCGCAGCGGCAGGAAGGTCAGCCACGACCACTGCAGCAGCGGCTGCACGAGCCGCGCCGCCCCGTCGGCGAGCTGCCGGGGGTACGGACTGACCAGGTCGAGCCCGGTCGAGGCCATCAGCGCCAGGCAGGCGTCGACCGCACCCGGCGAGAGCACCACGTCGGCGTCGACGAAGACCAGCACGTGCGACCGTGCTGCTCCTGCGCACGCCGCGTCGGCCAGCTGCACGCATGCCCACGGCTTGCCGAGCCACCCGGCCGGCAACGGGAGACCCACCAGGGGCTCGACCCCCAGCTCGCGGACCAGCGCCGCGGTGTCGTCGACCGAACCGTCGTCGAGCACGAGCACGTCCCACCCCTGGGCGAGCAGGGAGCGAAGGCAGTCCTGCACCCGGGGCGCCTCGTCCCGGACCGGCAGCAGGAGGGTGGCGGTGAGCCCGTGCGGACCGGCAGCGGGCACGCGCAGCAGGCGGGTGTTCAGCCAGGTGTGCGCGGTGAGACCGACCACCGCCGCGGCGAGGAGCCTCACGATCGGCCCCTCATCGCGATCGGCGCAGCGCGCGGGCGTACGGGACGGCGATCAGCCCCATCCCGACGCCGCCGACCAGTGCGACCACCGGCCGTCCGAAGAACACCGCGAACGCGAGCACCGACGATCCCCAGGTCCACAGGTACAGCGCTGCGGGCTGCCGGTCGTCGGCCCGGACCCGCGGCAGGACCTGCAGGACGGCCATCATCAGCACCGCGACGACGGCCCATCCCAGGTAGTTGCTCACCGGGATCGCCGGCGCCCCGGGCAGCGCGACCCGCACCCCGGTCCAGGTCCAGTGCCCGGCGTCGACCATCTGCGGGTCCAGGAACAGGTCCCACGACGCGAGCGCAGCCCCGCCGACCAGGGCCGCGCCCCACGTGGACGCAGACAGGCGCCGCCCGACCAGCAGGCAGGGGTAGGCGAACATCGCCCACGCGAGCGGGATCACCAGCGGCACCGACAGCAGCTTGGGCCCGAGCGACCCGGCGTAGGTGTAGTCGCCGAACGGCACCCCGGTCCGGGTGCCGACCGACTCGGCGACCAGGCCGATCCCCGCTGTGATCAGCAAGTAACCCAGCGTCCAGGTCGCCCCGCGGGTGAGCAGCGCATGCGACAGCGTCGCCGCGAGGAACACCAGCACGGTCATGACGGTCAGCGCGTCGCGGGGCTCCCCGGAGGTGAGCGGGTAGGCGATCTGCAGCAGGACGGTCAGCCCGGCGAGCACCCACGGGACCCGAGAGGTCAGGACCGGGGCGCCAGTGATCACGAGCGGCATCGCCTAGCGACCGAGAGGGTCTACGGAGCGCCACGAGCCCCTGCTCGTGATCATGATCGGGGCAGGTCCCTCCGGAGCACGGTGACGGCCTTGGTCAGGGCGACCCGAGCGGCCCCGGAGTGCAGGCGAAACCAGTCGGGCGTGTCCTCGACGAGGTCGTCGTACGCTTCCTCGATCAGTTCGCCGGTCAGCGGCCGGGCGCAGCGCGGATCGGCCAGCAGCAGGTGCCACAGCTCGCTGACGTCCTGGGTCGACGGCTCCGGCGTGCCTCGGGGCAGCCATCCGCCGAGATCGAGGTCGGGCTCGTCGGGCAGCTCGTCGGACAGCTCGACGCCGGTCTGCTCCGCGTGGTGCTCCAGCCCCGCCCGGGAGCTCCAGGCCAGGATCCTGTCCCCCGTACGAAGCAGGACGTCGTCCTCCTCGCCCACCAGGACCCCGGTGTGCCAGGTCACCCCGCCGTCCACGAGCAGCACCTCGTACAGGTCGGTCATGGTCTCAGTCTTGCGCGAAGGCGCGACCCGAGCGAACCTGCCCGGTCGTGAAGCAGCACCGCGGCCGCCGAACGACCGGACGCACCGAAGACCCCGCCGCCCGGGTGGGTGGACGCGCCGGTCAGGTAGAGCCCCGGCACTGACGGCACCCGGTAGCCGGACAGCTCGGGCATCGGCCGCCACAGGAACATCTGGTCCAGCGACATCTCGACGTGCATGACCTGCCCCTGACGCAGCCCCAGCTCACGCTCGAGCTCGAGCGGTGTCTGGACGTGCATGTGCTCGACGGAGGCGGCGAAGCCCGGTGCCACGCGGTCGACCGCCTCGACCAGCTTGGTGCCCTCCCGCTCGGCGATGTCGTCCCAGCGCTCGCCGTTCGAGAGCGCGTAGGGGTGCCACTGCCCCCACACGGTCACGTTGTGCTTGCCCGGCGGTGCGATCGTGTCGTCGAACGCGCTGAACGTCATCGCGAGCGCAGCCGGCTCGGCCGGGGGCAGACCGGCGGAGAACTCCCCGTGCGCCTTGCGCAGCGCCTGCCGCGACGGGGCCAGCAGCTGCATCGCGCGGTAGGTCTCCTCGGTCGCGCCGGGGTAGCGCGGCAGGTCGTTGGTCCCGAGCCGGACGACCATCCCGATCCCGTTGCCGGTCCTGATCGTCCTGCCGGCCCGGTCGAGCAGGTCGCGCGGAGGGGGGTCGAGCAGCTCCAGCGTGGTGAGCACGTGGCAGCCCGCGACGACCCCGGAGGCCGGGTAGCGGTGGCCGGACTCCGACACCACTGCGGTCACTTTCCCGCCGCGCGACTGGATCGAGGCTGCGCCGTCGCCGAGCACGACCCGCCCGCCGAGGCTCTCGAGGCACGCCTGCAGCGCCTCGCTGAGCATGCCGGACCCGCCCTTCGGATGACCAGGGGGCTTGAGGTGCATGACGGTGTTCCAGCCGACCAGGTCGGCCGTGGCGACCTCGTGGGTCGGTGGCCCGGACTGCGCGCCCATCCAGGCCAGCGCGGTCTTGAGACGCTCGTCCTCGAAGTGCGCGTCGAGCAGGGCGTCGGCGCTGGTGAGGAACTGCCGGGACAGCTCCATCCCGGACAAGCCCGTGCCGGAGCCGATGCCCCACAGCGTGCGGCCGAGCCGGGCGCCGGTCGGCGGTCCCTGAAAGGCCTCGAAGACCTTGAGGTTGCGGGCCGACCAGTCCACGACGAACGCCCGGTAGGCGTCCGCCTCTTTCGCCCCGCACAGGGCCTCGATGCTCGCGCAGGTGCGGTCGAGGTCGACGTGGAAGGTCAGGTTGCCGCCGGATCCGTCGGCCGCGACGAAGGGAGCGAAGCCCCACGGGTCGAGGTCCTGGTACTCCAGACCGAACCGCTGCAGCTCGAGGTCCTCGACGATCCCGGTGTGGCGCACCATGACGTGCGCGCTGCTCCCGCGGTCCATCCGGTAACCCGGGAACCGCTCGACCGTGGAGGCAGCCCCGCCGACGACCGTGTCGCGCTCGAGCACCGTGACGTCCAGGCCCGCCCGGGCCAGGTAGCAGGCAGCCACCAAGGCGTTGTGCCCCGCGCCGACGACGACGACCCGGTCCGAGGTGCGCGCGGGCTCAGCCACGTGCAGGCAGACCGAGCACCGAGAACTCGCGCGGGTCACCGGGAAAACGCATCCCCGGTACGAGGGTCTGCCATCCGCCGGCGGCGTAGAAGCCGCGGGCCCGAGTCGGCCCGGTCGGCGTGGTCAGCAGCGCCGGCACCTCACGGGACCCCAGCAGGCGTTCGAGCAGGACCCGGCCGAGCCCGAGGCCTTGGTGGTCGGGGAGCACGTGCAGCTCGCACACCTCGAACGCACCCGCCCACCGGTCCGCGCCGGCCGCACCGAGGTGACGCCCGAGCGCGGTGGTGACCTGGTCGTGCCACCACTGACCGGCCTCGCCGAGGTGGCCGTACGCGGTGCCGACGAGGACGCTCTGCTCGACCGCGGCCACGGCGCGGAGCCCGTCGCGCTGCAGGTGCCCGGTCATCGCCGAACGGCGCCCGCCGGCGATGTCTCGCGGTACGTCCATGGCGGCCGAGTAGACGTCGAGGACCTGCTCGGCCCAGCGGTCCAGCTGCTCGGCGGTCCAGTCCTCGACCGTGATCTCGCTGCCGGTCACGCCGGACTGCCCTGCTCGTCCAGCACGGCGAAGCGCGCGAACAGCTCCTCGGCGTACCAGCCCTCGGTGGGGGTGCGGTCCATGACGGCGCGGTGAGCTGCTCCCTCGTACGCGAAAGCTTTGAGCGCCTGCTCGTCCTCCCACACGCTGAGCGTGCCCTGCAGGCCGAGCGGAGCCTCGCCGACCCCGAACGCCGTCCGCAGGCCGGGGGCGTCGTGCAGGGCGGCGCTGACCGGCGGGACTGCCGACCAGAACCGAACGGCCTTGCTCGGACGCAGCCGAGCGCGGGTCAGAGCAACCACCGGACCTTCCCGACGGCGGGGGACCGGGCTCCCGAACGGCTCGCGTCCGCTCCACCGCCCGACCGAGGACTGCGGAGCGAGCCGGAGCGACCAGCAGGAGGTGGCGAGAGCGTCCCAGCGGCGCGCGGCAGGCAGGTCCGGGACCTCCGCGGACCAGCAGGTGAGCAGCGCCCAGCGGGTCGGGTCGACGTCGGAGGCCGTGAACGTGCGACCGGTACCGGTGCCGAGCAGCTTGGCGAAGCGACAGCCAGGGGTACGTCGCACGGCACGCGCGTCGTGCGCCAGCCGGGGAAGCAGCGCGGGCAAGGCCCGTGGCGGTAGCCGCCAGACGTGCAGCGAGACGGCTGCGGGGACGGGGGGACGCACCTGCTGAGCCTGCCACGGACGGCGTGGTCGGGCCTCCGGAATGCTGCCGCGACGCAGAGGTGTTGTCTTGTCCTGTGACGCCGCAGCAGCTCGCCGAGCAGGCTGGACGCGACCTCGAGGCCGCGTCGGCCCAGGACGTGGTGCGCTGGGCGGTCGACACGTTCGGCGACCGCTTCGCCGTGACGTCCTCGATGGGCGACGGTCTGCTCGCCCATCTGGTCTCGTCGGTCGCACCCGGCGTGCCCGTGGTGTTCCTGGACACCGGCTACCACTTCGCCGAGACGATCGGCACCCGCGACGCCGTCCAGGCGGTCTACGACGTGCAGGTGCGGACGGTCCTGCCGCTGCTCACCGTGGCCGAGCAGGACGCTGCTCACGGTCCGGAGCTGTGGCGTCGCGACCCGGACGCATGCTGTGCGATGCGCAAGGTGGAGCCGCTGGAACGGGCGCTGGCACCGTACGACGCCTGGGGCTCGGGGATCCGCCGCGACGAGGGACCGTCGCGTCTCGACACCGGGGTCGTGGAGTGGGACGCCAAGCGTTCGAAGGTGAAGGTCAACCCGCTGGCGACCTGGACGTTCGAGCAGGCCGAGGCCTACCTCCGGGACAACGGGGTGCTCGTCAACCCGCTGGTGGACGACGGCTACCCCTCGATCGGCTGCGCCCCTTGCACCCGCCGGGTGGCTCCGGGCGAAGCCCTGCGCGCCGGCCGGTGGGCCGGGAGCAGCAAGGTGGAGTGCGGCCTGCACGTCTGAGCCCGTTCGTGCACACAGTGCCGAGAGCTCGCGTCTGCCGCAGTGCTGCTGACCTGCGCGGACTCGAGCCCACGTCGTCGTCGAGGCCCACACTGTGTGCAGGTGCCCAGCGGTCTACCGTCCAGGCCGGGCACTCGGGCCGTGGGGTGCCGCCGACGGGGGGCAGGGGATGACGGTGCTGTGGCAGGTGGTCCAGGGCGGGCTGATCGTCACCGGCGCCTGGGTGCTGCTCTCGATGGCCGTCGGTCGGGTGCGACTCAGGTTGGCCCGGGGCCAGGTCGCCCTCGGTGACCCGGCGATCGTGGACGCGGTCGGCCGCATGTCGCGCACGCCGGAACGCTGTGCCGTCGCGGTGGTCGACGGTGAGGGAGCCGTCCGTACGGCCTGTCTGGGCTGCGGACCGCACACCGGGTTCGAGGTCGGGTCGGTCAGCAAGGCGCTCACCGGACTGCTCGTCGCTGATGCGGTCGAGCGCGGCGAGCTGCGGCTGAGCGACACGCTCGGAGAGCACCTGCCGGAGCTGGCTGGCAGCCCGGCCGGCAGTGTGACGCTGCTCGAGGCCTGCCAGCACACTTCCGGGCTGCCGCGTCTGGCGTCGGGACCGTCGATGCTGCTTGGCGGGCTGGGCTTCGCGGTCCTGGGCCTGAACCCGTACGCACTGGCGTCGCCGCGACGCGTGCTGCGGCAGGCCCGCCGGGCGCGCCTCGGCAAGCCCGGCTACTCCAACCTGGGCGGCGGCCTCGTCGGGTTGTGTCTGGAGCGCTGCACGGACCGTGCGTACGGGGACCTGCTTGACGAGCGGCTCCTGGTCCCGGTGGGGATGCAGGACGGCGCTGTCCAGCGCGACCGGGGTCGTCGCGGCGACGGCCGCTGGGCTGCCCGGTGGGACCTGCGCGCCTACGAGGCGGCAGGCGGTGTGGTGAGCACCCTCGCCGACCTGACCCGTCTCGCCGAGCGGCTGCTCGACGGCACCGCTCCCGGCGTCTCGGCCCTGGGTGACACCGACCCGGCGCTGTTCTGGGTGCGGGACGTCACCCCGTCCGGCCGCCGGATCGTGCTGCACAACGGCCAGACCGGTGGGTACTCCGCGCTCGTGGTCCTCGTCCCCGACGAGCAGCGCGCGG
>JBBSTR010000101.1:0-8323 GCA_038235705.1 Mycobacteriales bacterium | reverse complement strand
TCACGCAGCGGCGCACCTGAGGCAGGCCTGGACCGCCGTGGGTCGCGACGTCCGCGTCCGTGCCGTCGTGGTCCATGAAAACTCCTCCGGGTCGGGCTCAGGGCGCGAACGATAGAGGTCGCCCACCTCCGCGCCCGTGACCGGGGTCAGCCCGCAAGCAGCGCGTCGAGGAAGGGGCTGGTGAACACACCGCCCGGGTCGCGCTCGGACCGCAGGCGCGCGAACTCGGTCAGCCTGGAGCAGGCGTCGCCCAGCTCGGCCGGTGGCGCGGTGGTGAGCTTGCCCCAGTGGTGGCGCGGCGCGAACGGGGCCAGCGCCTGCTCGACGTCGGCCAGCACCGGCAGGACCTGGCGCAGATCTCGGTGCCAGGTGAAGTGGAACGCGATCGAGTCCCGGCGGTGGGCCGGACTCAGCCAGTGGTCGTCGGCGGCCACCACACGGATCTCGGCGACGTGCAGGGCCGCGGCGATCCGGTCCCCGATCCCCAGCAGAGCTGAGAGCGCCTCTCCACCACGCTCGCGCGCCACGAACAGCTCGGACTGCACCTCGTCGCCGCCGGTCGGACAGAAGTCCGCCCTGAAGTGCGGGAGCCGTGCGTGCCACGGTCCGGGCACCCCGAGCTGGCCGCTGCACACCGCTGCGTCCATGCTGGGTGCGCAGTGCAGCGGGACCGTTGCCGGGGTCCCGACGGGCAGGTCGGGGTAGTCGCCCCCCACCCGTCGCTTGAGCGCGGCACGGGCGGTCCCGCTGCCGTAGTCGGTGAACAGGCTGACGCTGTACGCGGCCGCGAAGAACCGGCTCGGGTCCTCGACGACCGCCTCGAGCGGCACGTCGAGAAGAATGGTCTGCGTCATCTCGTATGCCGGCTCGACGTCCATCAGGAGCCGGGTGACGACGCCCAGCGCACCGAGCGCGACCACGGAGCCGAAGAAGTCCTCGTCGCCCCGGCGGACCCACGAGAGGTCGCCGTCCGGTCCGACCAGCTCGACCGCAGCGACCTGGGTGTGCAGCCCGCCGCGCGAGAGCCCCGACCCGTGCGAACCGGTCGCGATCGAACCGCCGACCGAGATCTGGGGCAGGGAAGCGAGGTCCGCGAGCGCCACCCCTTGCCGGTGCAGCCGCTCGGTGACGTCAGCGAACGTCATCCCCGCCCCGACCAGCGCCACAGATCCCTGTGCCTCGACCTCGGGCGGCAGCCCCGACAGGCTGACCAGGACCCCGGTGCCGTCCGCCACGGTGGAGAACGAGTGCCCCGAGCCCAACGCCCTGACGCGCGGGTTGCGGGCCACCAGGGCTCGCAGCTCGGGCATGGACCTCGGCGTGTGCACCTCGCGGGCCGAGAAGACGACGTTGCCCGCCCAGTTACTGGTCACGAAGCCATTGTGGCGCGTACGCAAGAGATCCCCCGGGCGCCGTCCGGGCCGGGGGATCTCTGCGCGGGATCAGGTCGTGGCGTCGACCCCGAGGACCTCGTCCTCGGTCTCGTCGTCCAGCGGTTCCGGGTGGGTGATCGAGTAGACGACGGCGGTGGTGAGGACCACGACGATCACGCCGAGGCTGACCAGGCTCGGGATCTCCGGGATGCTGTCGCTGATCACCTTGTGGCTCGCCTGCAGGATCAGCTTGAGGCCGATGAAGCCCAGCACGATCGCGAGGCCCTTGTCCAGGTGCTGGAAGCGGTCGAGCAGCCCGGCGAGCAGGAAGTAGAGCGCCCGCAGGCCAAGGATCGCGAACGCGTTGCTGGTGTAGACGATGAACGCGTCGTCGCTGACCGCGAGGACGGCCGGCACGCTGTCGACGGCAAAGATCAGGTCGGCCGCCTCGATCGCGACCACGACGGCGAGCAGCGGGGTCGCGACCCGCTTGCCGCCCTGCTTGATGAAGAACTTCGTGCCGTGATACTCCTCGGTCACCGGGGTGACCTTCTTCAGCAGCCGTACCGCCACGCTGCTCCCCGGGTCATAGGCGTCCTCCTCGCCACCCTTCATCAGCTTGTAGGCGCTGTAGAGCAGGATCGCGGCGAACACGAAAAGCACGGCCTCGAAGCGGGAAACGATCTCGACACCGGCGTAGAGGAAGACCCCGCGAAACACCAGCGCGCCGAGGACGCCGAGGAACAGCACCCGGTGCTGGAACTCCTTCGGCACCTTGAAGTAGCCAAAGATCAGGGCGAACACGAACAAGTTGTCGACCGACAGCGACTTCTCGAGCAGCCAGGCCGTCGTGTACTCGGTGCCGGCCTGGCGGCCCAGCACGCTGAACACGACGACGCCGAAGACCACGGCGAGCCCGACCCAGGCGACGCTCCACCGGGCCGCCTCCTTGAAGCGGATCTCGTGGTCGTCCTTGTGGGCGAGCAGGTCGATCGCCAGGGCGATCACGACGGTGGCGGCAAAGCCGATCCACAGCCAGGCGGGAACATCGAGCGGCACAGCAGGCTCCTCCGGTCGTACGTGCGGGGTCTGCGTCCAGGGTGCCTGCCGACGCCCGGCCATGCAGGAGCTCCTGGCGGACGACTTGTTGCCTCTACGTTGCCGACCCTCGGCAGGTCAGAGGGGCGTGTCGGGCCAGTCGAGCAGGCGTGCGGCGAGGGTGGCCGCGTGCAGCGTGAACCGGTGCTCCGGGTCCGTGGGGTCCAGGCCGATGAGCTGCTGCACCCGCGCCAACCGGTAGGTCACCGCCCGCACCGACAGGTGCAGCCGCCGGGCCGCCTCGGTGGAGACCCCGCCGCTCGCGTAGTAGGCGTCCAGCGTCTCGAGCAGCGGCCCCGCTCCCCCGCGCGCGTCGGCCAACGGGCCGAGGGTCGCGAGGATCAGGTCGTCGGTCGCCGCCCGGTCGCGCAGGAGCACCCGGAACACCACCAGCGTCTCGGCGAGCACCACGGCGCCGGGCAGCTTGAGCCGCTCGGCCAGCTCGAGGGCGTCCACCGCCTGCTCGTACGACGCCCGCACCCCGTCCGCCCCCGCCACGGGCCGACCGAGCGCCGCCCGCCAGACCCGACGGGGCCCGTCGCCGAGCACCGTCGTGGTCCGCTCGGCGACGAGCTCCAGCGCCCTGGCGTCGGGGGCGTTGACGATGAGCACGAGGCGTTCGTCCTTGACCGCGAGCAGCAGGCCCGCGTCGCCGTACCGGCCCTGCAGCTCGCGCTCGAGCCGGCCGAGAACCGGGCCGGAGAACGGTCGGGCGGAGGAGGCGACCAGCACCGCGTGCGGCATGGCGAGGTCGAGCCCGAGCCGCTCGGCCCGGTCCAGGACCCGCCGGGCCGCCCGACCGCCGGTGAGCAGGGCCTCGAAGACCTCACGGCGGTCGGACTCCTGCCGCCGGGACAGGTCGTTGCGGGCCGTCTGGTAGCCCTCGCAGAGCGCCGCGACCCCGTCGTCGGCTGCACGCAGCACCGCGAGCGCGGCCGCGCGGACCTGCTCGACCCCGCCGGGGACCTCCAGCTGCTCCCACAGCCGCCAGCTGGCCGACAGGTAGAGGTCGACGGTCGCTCGCAGCGGCACCCCGGCGAGCGCCGCCGCGCCACCCCGCTCGCCGTAGCGCTCCAGCTCCGCCGTGCGCAGCCGTCGACCGGTGCCTGCCGCGTCCACCACGGTGGGCAGGAAGTCACCGAGCAGCGAGGTGTCCAGGCCGCCGGCGTCCTCGGCCGCGCCCCGCGCAACCGCCTGCAGGTCCGCCATCACACCTCCTGGTTGCCGACGACCGGCAACCCTGTCTACCTCGTACGCTCGCGGTGTGCCCGACGTCCTCACCGCCCGCGGACGGGGGGTCCGCATCGGGGTGACGCTCGCGGTCGGGGCGTTGCTGCTCGTCGGCACCGTCGCCGGGGTCGACGACGACTTCCCCTTCGGACCGATGCGACAGTTCTCGACCCGTGCGGACCCGGACGGCCAGGCCCGGTCGACCCGGGTGGAGGCGGTCGACAGCACCGGCCGGGTGCTGGTCGTGCCGGACAGTGCGACCGGGCTGCGGCGCGCCGAGATCGAGGGCCAGGCCGACCGGTTCGTCGCCGACCCGTCGCTGCTCGCGCAGGTGAGCCGCGCGCACGACCGGCTCCACCCTGACGAGCCGTCCTACCGGACCGTACGGGTGGTGGTCGCGCTGACGCAGCTGCGGGACTCCCGGCCGGTCGGCGCAGCGACGGACACCGTCATCGCGGCCTGGACGCACCCGTGAACCCGGCTGCCCCGGAGCAGCGCGCGAGCTGGTTGCTGTCCCCGCTGCCTACCGCGCGGATCGCCTGGCTGCGGATCCTCGCGTACGCCTTCGTCCCGGTCGACCTGCTGCTCAACCGGTGGGTGTTCGCCCACGCGCACGTGCCCGGCGAGCTGTACCGGCCGCTGCTGATCGGGCGGGTGCTGCACCTGCCGACCCCTGGACCCTGGGTGACGTGGTTCGGGCTGGCCCTGATCGCGGGCTCGATGGCCTGCCTCGCGCTGGCCGTGCGGGAACGGGTGCCGGCCTGGGCGGGCTACGCCGTCGGGCTGGGCTGGTTGTGGTGGCAGGTGATCGCCTTCTCGTACGGGAAGGTGGATCACGACCGGCTCGGCTTCCTGGTCCTGCTGCTGGTGCTGCCCACCGTCGGACGCGCGTCCCGGCACGACGAGGGCCTGAGCGAGGCGGCCGGCTGGGCGGTGCGGGCGACCGCGCTGGCGGTGGTCGCGACGTACACCCTGTCCGGGCTCGCCAAGCTGCGTTTCGGCGGTCTGGGCTGGGTGGACGGCGCGACGATCGTGCAGGCGGTGATCCGACGTGGCACCCCGCTGGCGACACCGCTGCTGGACCACCCGTGGACCCTGACGGCCTTCCAGCCGTTCCTGCTCGGCGTCGAGCTGTTCGTCGCCCCGCTGCTGCTCGTGCGCTGGCGACGGCGCGGCGTGCTGACTGCGCTGGTCCTCGGGTTCCTGCTGTTCCACGTGATGACGTTCGCGATGCTCTCCATCATCTTTCTGCCGCACTGCGTCGCCCTGCTGTGCCTGCTGCCGTTCGAGCGGCTGCCGCTCCGGGCAGGGGTGCCCGCGTGAAGCCGCTCGCTGTGTTCGACCTGGACGGGACCCTCGCCGACGTGACGCACCGGGTGCACCACGTCGAGCAGCGGCCCAAGGACTGGGACGCGTTCTTCGCCGCCGCGGTCGACGACCCTCCACTGGTCGCCGGGCTCGCGATGGTGCGGGAGGCGGCCGAGGACTGCGAGATCGCCTACCTGACCGGGCGCCCGGAGCGGTGCCGGCAGGACACCCTGGACTGGCTGTCGCGCCACGACCTGCCTGTCGGTCAGCTCGTCATGCGGCCCGAGCGAGAACGACGACCGGCCCGGCTCACCAAGCCGGGCATGCTCGCCCGGCTGGCCGCGGGTCGGCTGGTCGCGGTGGTCGTGGACGACGACGAGGCAGCGGTGGACGCCTATCGGACGGCCGGCTGGCCGGTGCTGCACGCCACCTGGGCTGCCGAGTCCACCGCGATGCGACAGGCCCAGGAGGTTGACGGCCGCACCTGACGCAGCCCGCAGCGACGAGCGGGCATGCTGACGTCATGGTTGACGTGCATGCGGAGCCCCTCGCGACGTTGCGGCAGCGGACCAGCGAGAAGTGGCGGCACCACGGCGCCGACGTGCTGCCGCTGTTCGTCGCCGAGATGGACTACCCGGTCGCCGACCCGATCCGTGAGGCGCTGGTCGCGCAGGTGCAGGCGTCCGACCTCGGCTACGTGCCGGGTCCCGCTGCGCTGCCCGACGCCTTCACCCGGTTCGCCGAACGGACCTGGGGGTGGTCCGTCGATCGCAGTGCCGTACGCACCACGACCGACGTCAGCGTCGCCATCGTCGAGACGCTGCGGCAGGCGATCTCCCCCGGCGACGGGGTCGTGATCACCCCGCCGGTCTACCCGCCGTTCTTCGACCTGGTGCCCGAGGCCGGCGGGCAGGTCGTCGAGGTCCCGCTGATCGACGATCGCGACGACCGAGCCGGGTCGGCGCAGCCCTGGTCGCTCGACCTCGACGGGCTCGAGCGGGCCTTCGCCGCCGGGGCGCGAGCGCTGCTGCTGTGCCACCCGCACAACCCGCTCGGGCTGGTGCACCCCCGCGACCAGCTCGCCGCCGTGGCCGAGCTGGCCGAGAAGTACGGGGTCGTCGTGGTCAGCGACGAGATCCATGCGCCGCTGACCCACCCGGGCACACAGTTCACGCCCTACTTGTCGGTGTCCCCCGCCGCCGCCCGCACCGGGGTCTGCGTCACGTCCGCAAGCAAGGCGTGGAACCTGGCGGGCACCAAGTGCGCGCTGATGGTCGCAGCCGACGAGCGGACCGTCGCCCTGCTGGACGCGATGACCTACGAGGTGGGTTTCCGCACGAGCATCCTCGGACTGACCGGGAGCGTCGCGGCCTTCGAGCACGGCGGTCCCTGGCTCGCCGGGGCCCTGGCCGCGATCGCGCGGAGCAGTGCCCTGCTCGCCGAGCTGCTGGCCGAGCACCTGCCGACGGTGACCTTCGCCCCTCCGGCGGCGAGCTATCTCGCGTGGCTCGACTGCCGCGCCCTGGGCTGGGGCGACGACCCCAGCGCCAAGGCCCTGGCTACCGGGGTGGCCCTGAATCCCGGCCCGAGCTTTGGACGTCAGGGCGTCGGGCACGCGCGGCTCAACCTGGCCTGCTCCCCCGAGGTGCTCACCGAGGCGATCCGCCGGCTGGCCTCAGCCGTCTAGACACCCGGCGGGGCAACAGTGCACCTGCCCGGCCCGACGCCGGGCGCTCACGGTGCACAGATCACCGGGTCCCGAGCAACGCTCCCGCAACCGTGCACCTGCCCGGCCCGACACCGGGCGCTCACGGTGCACAGATCGCCGGCTGTGAGCGACAGGTCAGGACTCGGCGCGTTCCTTCATCTTCTCCAGCACACCGGTGAACCGCTTGGCCAACCGGTCCGGGGTCTTGTCGCGCAGCTCGTCGGGCAGGCCGCTGGCGTCGTACAGCAGCGTGTACGTGAGGCGGCACGAACGCTCGGACGTCGGCTCCACGGCCACCGTGCCGTGATAGTGCAGCCCGACCATGCTGCCCTCGGTCTGGCTGTAGGTGTAGGAGCGTGTGGAAAGACCGACGAGCGGCTCGACGATGTCCTCGCCGATGCGCCGGACGCTGCCGATCTCGCCGCTGCCGGACACGTAGACGCAAGACGTCCCGAAGATCTCCCCGATGGCCAGGAAGCCACCCACGCGCGACCACGTGGTCTCCCAGTCCTGCTCGACCTGCACCTCGTTGACGACGCTCACCAAGTCCATGGACTGACCTTAACCGGACCGTGCCGTCAGCCCGCGAGCGCCCGGCGCACGGGGGCGGCCTTGTCCCGCGCCTCGGTGACCTCGGCCACCGGGTCGCTGCCGGACGTGATCCCGCCACCCGCCCACAGGTGGACGTGGGTCTCGTCCAGCGCCACCGTACGAATCGTCAGGCCGAGGTCGAGACTTTTCGCGGTCACGAGTCCAAACGCTCCCATCGCCGGTCCGCGCCCGACCGGCTCGAGCCCCGCGACCAGCTGGCAGGCTGCACGCTTGGGCGCGCCGGTGACCGAGCCGCCGGGCAGCAGCGCTGCGAGCACGGCCATCCGGTCGGTGCCTGGTCGCAGCCGGGCGTGGACGGTGCTCGCCGCGTGCCAGAGCCCGGACCAGGGCTGGAGCACGTAGAGCGGGTCGACGACGACCGAGCCGGTCACGGCGACACGGGCGAGGTCGTTGCGCTCGAGGTCCACGATCATGACGTGCTCGGCCTGGTCCTTCAGGCTGGCTCGCAGCACGTCACGGTCGGTCGCCGTGCCCTTGATCGGCACGGTGCTGACCCGGTCGCCGGCGACGCGTACGAGGCGCTCCGGGCTCGCGCACCCGATCGTCCAGCCGTCGCCGGTGAGCACCCCGCCGTACGTCGCCCCGGCCAGCGCCGCCACCCTCGCGGCGAGCGCGACCGGGTCGCCGGTCCAGGGCGCACAGGCGTGGCCGACGACGTTGGCCTGGTAGAGGTCGCCGGCCGCGATCCGGTCCTGCACCTGCCGTACGGCGTCGGCGTGCTCCTGCTCGGTCCAGGAGGGGGCCCACTCCCCCACGTGCCCGGTCCCGAAGACCGGCTCGACCCGTTCACCGAGGACGACGGCCGCGATCTCCGGAACCGCCGGCACCGGGGTCGGCGCGGCTGCGGGCAGCCCACCGAGCACCTGGCAACCGACCGCCCCGACCAGCAGGGCGACCCGCCCACCCGCCGCCGTGTGCTCGTCCAAGAAGCTGGCGAGACCCGGTGCAGGGTCGACCCGATCGTCCGGTCGCCACTCCCACCGGGCGCGTTCGG
>JBBSTR010000100.1:0-8363 GCA_038235705.1 Mycobacteriales bacterium | reverse complement strand
GCAATATTCCCCACTGCTGCCTCCCGTAGGAGTCTGGGCCGTGTCTCAGTCCCAGTGTGGCCGGTCGCCCTCTCAGGCCGGCTACCCGTCGTCGCCTTGGTGGGCCGTTACCTCACCAACAAGCTGATAGGCCGCGGGCCCATCCCTAGCCGAAAAACTTTCCACGTCAAGAGATGACTCTCGACGTCGTATCCGGTATTAGCCCCGGTTTCCCGGAGTTGTCCCAGAGCTAGGGGCAGGTTGCCCACGTGTTACTCACCCGTTCGCCGCTCCGTCACCCACCCGAAGGTGGGGCGTCGCTCGACTTGCATGTGTAAAGCACGCCGCCAGCGTTCGTCCTGAGCCAGGATCAAACTCTCCGTAGATGTTGTTGCCCTAGCACCTTGCGGCACGTCGGGCTCATTTCTTGGGAAAGTCGCCACCACCCTGACGGTGGTGACTATAAACCCGGCGATCAGAGCTGACTTTTTACTGTCAATCTGTTCACCAAAGGAATCCGCACCACGGCACGTGCCACCCGAAAGGATGGTCGAGATCCGCAGTGTCGGGGTATTTCTTGGCACTGACTTTTGGCACGCTGTTGAGTTCTCAAGGATCGGACGCTCTCGGTTCGGGCCTCTCGGCTTTCCCCGGTGCAACTCTCCTAACCTAGCAGGTGCTCCGGGCGGGGAGTCAACCTCCCCTTCCGTGCGCACCGTGACGCAGACACGAAGTTACCTTCGGTTCCTTGTCGGTGTCCTCCGGGCTGTCCGTCAGGTCTTGCTCTGGCGTCCAGCGCCCCGGGGGCGAAGGAGAACGTATGACGTCCAGGCGCCCGGAGTCAAGCCGGGGCGCCAAGATCTTTGCGAGCGGGCGCTCGTCGCTCGACGACCAAGACCGCTCGTCGACCCTTGCGCAGCACCAGCAGCTCTCCGTGCAGCCAGTCCTGCTCGGTCGGTGCGGGCTCGTGCTCCGTGAGACGCCGGTTGTTGACGTAGGCCCCGCCGTCACGCACCGCACGTCGGGCGTCCGAGCGGGACAGTCCCAGCCCCTCGGCGAACAGCTCCACGTACGGCCGGACCTCTCCCTCCATGCGGAGAGAAGGTGCCTCAGCGAGCGCTGCCTGCAACGTCGGCACGTCGAGGCCTGCCAGGTCGCCACCACCGAACAGTGCCGTCGACGCTGCCTCGACCCGGTCGACGTGCTCGGACCCGTGCACCAGGGCGACCAGCTCCCGGGCGAGCCGGCGTTGGGCCTCTCGCTCCCGAGGTCGCTCAGTGGTCGCGGTGGCAAGGGCCTCGACGTCTTCGCGCCCGACGAAGGTCAGCAGCCGCAGGTAGGTGCCGACGTCCGCGTCGGCGACCCCCAGCAGATATTGGTACAAGGCGTACGGCGAGGTCATAGCCGGATCGAGCCACACGTTGCCGCCGCCGGAGCTCTTCCCGATCTTGGCGCCCGAGGCGTCCGTCACCAACGGGAAGGTCAGGGCGTGGCAGCCGGTGACCCCGACCCGCCGGAGCAGGTCCAGACCTGCGGTGATGTTGCCCCACTGGTCGTTGCCGCCGACCTGGAGCGTGCAGCCGTGCCGCCGGTGCAGCTCGACGTAGTCCATGGACTGAAGCAGCTGGTAGGCCAGCTCGGTGAAGGTGAGGCCGCCGCCCTCCAGCCGAGCCCTGACCGACTCACGAGCAAGCATCTGCGCCACCGGGAAGTACCCTCCCACGTCGCGCAGGAAGTCGAGCGTCGCCAGCTCGCGGGTCCAGTCGAGGTTGTCGGCCAGCACCGCCTGGGTCGGGCCAGGCGCGAAGTCCAGCAGCCGCTCCATCTGGACCCTCAGCCGATGCACCCGATCAGCGATCACCTCGGCCGTCATCACCGGCCGATCGCTGGTCCGCCCCGTCGGGTCGCCGACGTAGCCGGTCGCTCCCCCCGCCAGGGCGATCGGCCGGTGCCCACCCAGCTGGAAGCGGCGCAGCGCCAGCAACGGCACCAGGCTCCCGACGTGAAGACTGTCGGCCGTCGGGTCGAAACCGCAGTAGAGGGTGACGGGCCCGGACGACAGGTCCTTCGCCAGCGCCTGCTCGTCGGTGCTCTGCGCGAGCAGACCCCGCCAGCGCAGGTCCTCGAGCACGTCGGGCACCGGAGCCCAGGTCGGGTAGGTCGCGGTCACACGGTCGAGTCTGACGTACGGCCGGTGGCACCGGGCTCCTCCGGCGCGTCGGGGGCGCGTGGCGTCCGGCGGGGAAGGGCAGCCGCCCGGTAGGCGGAGACGGTGGGCTCGTCCGACAGCCAGAACCGCCACGGGGTCGTAGCGCCGGCACCGGCCACCCCGACCCGGGGCCCAGATCGGACCGTGCCGGCGGGCGGCGGACCACCGGTCAGCAGTTGCAGGCCGGACCTCGGGTCGAGCAGGTCGAGACCGCCCTGCTCTCCCGTGACGGCGAGCGTGCGGGTGAGCCGGGCCGGGCCGCGGCAGAGGTCCCGGTCACGCACGCCCGGCCGCCGGCCGCGCGCGAGCTCGAGCCCGCCCGTGACCTCCCCTGCACGGAGCAGCACCGCCGCCGCCGTCCCGGCCGGGCCGGTGCTCACGTTGAGGCACCAGTGCATGCCGTAGGTGAAGTAGACGTACGCGTGGCCGGGCTCACCGAACATCACGGCGTTGCGCGGGGTCTGACCCCGGTGCGCATGACTGCCCGGGTCCTGCCCCACACCGGCGTAGGCCTCGACCTCCGTCAGCCGGACGGTGACGCCGCCCCCCACCAGGAGCCGGCCGAGCAGCGTCGGCGCGACCTGCTCGACCGGACCGGCGAGCACCGACCGCAGGTCGGTCAGTCGGCCCACCAGCTCTTCTGCGCCCACGCGCGTTCGACGACGATGCGTTCGCGAGCGGCGACGAGCTGCTCCGTCACCCGCGCCGGTGCGGTGCCGCCTGCCCCGGACCGGCTCGCCAGCGCCCCCGGCACGTCGAGCACGCTGCGGATGGACGGCGTGAGGTGCATCGACAACGTCGGCAGGACCTCGTCCGGAACCTCGTGCAGGTCCAGACCGTGCGCCGAGCAGTGCGCCACCAGCGCCCCGACCGCCTCGTGGGCACGGGCGAACGGCACCCCCTGGCGCACCAGCAGCTCGGCCACGTCGGTGGCCAGAGCAAACCCGGTGGCCGCCCCGGCCGCCATCACCTCGGTGTGGACGGTCATCGTCGCCGTCATGCCGGTGAGGGCCGGGAGCACCAGCGACAGTGTGGCGACCGCATCGAAGCAGGGCTCCTGCGCCTCCTGCAGGTCACGGTCGTAGGCCAGCGGCAGGCCCTTGAGCATGGCCAGCACCCCGGTGACGTGCCCGATCAGGCGGCCGGCCTTGCCCCGGGCCAGCTCGGCGATGTCAGGGTTCTTCTTCTGCGGCATGATCGAGCTGCCCGTGCTGAACGCGTCGGACAGCGTCACCCAGCCGAACTCGGTCGAGGTCCACAGGCAGACCTCCTCCCCGAAGCGGGACAGGTGCACCCCGAGCAGAGCCGCCACGAACAGGAACTCCACGACCACGTCACGATCAGCGACGCCGTCCATGGAGTTCTCGACCGGTCCGTCGAACCCGAGGTCGGCCGCGGTCGCGACCGGGTCGACGCGCAGGCTGCTGCCCGCCAGCGCACCGGAGCCGAGCGGGCTGAGCGCGGCCCGGGCGTCCCAGTCACGCAGACGCTGCAGGTCGCGGGCGAGCGGCTGGAGGTGGGCGAGCAGCTGGTGCCCGAACACGACCGGCTGCGCGTGCTGCAGGTGGGTCATGCCCGGTGCCGGGCTGTCGGTGTGCTGCTCGGCCTGGTCGGCCAGGGCCTCCTGCAGGTCGAGCACCGCCCCCGCCAGGCCTCGAGCCTGGTCACGGAGGTAGAGGCGCAGGTCGGTGGCCACCTGGTCGTTGCGCGAGCGCCCCGCGCGCAGCTTGCCGCCGAGCGTGCCCAACCGCTCGACCAGGCCACGCTCCAGGGCGGTGTGCACGTCCTCGTCGCTCAGGACCGGGGTGAACGCACCGCTCGACACGTCGTCGGCCAGGCTCTGGAGACCGTCGAGCATCGTCGTCAGCTCGTCGTCGTCGAGCAGCCCGGCGCTGTGCAGCACCTTGGCGTGCGCCCGGCTGCTGCGCAGGTCGTACGGGGCGAGCGCCCAGTCGAAGTGGGTGGAGACCGAGAGCGCCGCCATGGCCTCGGCCGGGCCACCGGTGAACCGGCCGCCCCACAAGGCCGCGCCGGCAGCACCCTTGCCGGGCGACGCCGCGCCGGCCTCGCCCTTAGAAGACAACGCCGTGCCCGTGTCGGAGGCGGCTGCCTCGGACTCCTGACTCACCGGGCCAGCCGCTGGTCGCGGGCGGCAGCGAGCTTGCTCGGCATCCCCCACAGCTCGATGAAGCCCTTGGCGAGCGACTGGTCGAACGTGTCGCCGGTGTCGTACGTCGCGAGGCCGTAGTCGTAGAGCGACGCATCGCTGCGGCGGCCGGTCGGGGTCGCGGTGCCGCCCGAGAGCCGCAACCGGATGTCGCCGCTGACCTGCTGCTGACTGTCCTGCAGGAACGCGTCCAGCGCCCGCTTGAGCGGAGAGAACCAGAGACCGTCGTAGACCAGCTCGGCCCAGCGCTGCTCGACGGTGCGCTTGAACCGGGCGAGGTCACGCTCGACGGTCATCGTCTCGAGCTCCTGGTGGGCGACGATCAGGGTCTGGGCGCCCGGCACCTCGTACACCTCGCGGCTCTTGATGCCGACGAGCCGGTCCTCGACCATGTCGAGCCGACCGATGCCCTGGGCGCCGGCCCGGGTGTTGAGCTCGACGATCGCCTCGAGCACCGTGACCGGTCGCCCGTCGATCGCCGTCGGCACGCCGGCCGTGAAGGTGATCGTGACCTCGTCCGGCTGCGGCGCGCTGCCCGGCGCCGAGGTGTAGTCGTAGACGTCCTCGATCGGGGCGTTCCAGGGGTCCTCGAGGAACCCGGTCTCGACCGCGCGGCCCCAGACGTTCTGGTCGATCGAGTAGGGCGACTTCTTGTTCACGTCGATCGGCAGCCCCTTCTCGGCCGCGAACGCGATCGCCTTGTCCCGGGTCATCCCGGAGTCGCGGACCGGCGCGATGCAGCGCAGGTCGGGCGCGAGCGCGCCGATGCCGACCTCGAAGCGAACCTGGTCGTTGCCCTTGCCTGTGCAGCCGTGTGCCACGGTCGACGCACCGTGCTGCTTCGCCGCTGCGACCAGGTGCTTCACGATCAGCGGGCGGGACAGGGCAGAGACCAGCGGATAGCGGCCCATGTACAGCGCGTTGGCCTGCAGCGCCGGGAGGCAGAACTCGTCGGCGTACTCCTCACGGGCGTCGGCGACGACCGCCTCGACGGCGCCGCAGTCCAGGGCCCGCTGACGGATCACCTCGAGGTCCTCGCCACCCTGGCCGACGTCGGCGGCGACGGCGATCACCTCCGCGCCGGTCTCCTCGGCGATCCAGCCGATCGCGACGGAGGTGTCGAGGCCTCCGGAGTACGCCAGGACGATGCGGTCGCTCACGTGGTGCCTTCCTGTGGGTTGGGGTGTGTGCTGGCCAGCGCGAGCAGGCGCGCGGCCAGCCCGGACGCTCGGGGGTCGGGAGGGGTACGGGTCAGGAGCAGGATCGTGTCGTCGCCGGCGACCGTGCCGGCGACCTCGGGCAGACCGGCTCGGTCGAGCGCGGAGCCGAGGTAGTGGGCGCCTCCGGGGGGCGTGCGCAGGACCACCACGGCTCCGGTGGCCTCGGCGGAGACGAGCAGCTCACCGAGCAGCCGAGCCAGCCGATGGTCGACCGAGGCAGCCGTGCCGGAGCGGGGTTGCCCCTCCGGAGCCAGTGCGTAGGTCACCCCACCGAGCGTCCTGACCTTGATGGCCCCGAGCTCTTCCAGGTCGCGGCTGACGGTGGCCTGGGTGACCTGGACACCGGCCTCGGCGAGCAGGCTCCGCAGCTCGGTCTGGCTCGCCACCTCGTGGCGCTGCAACATCTCCACGACCATCGAGAGACGCGCCGCCCGGGTCGGCGGCACCGTGCCGACGACCACGGTGGGCGGCCAGCTCTGGTCGGGCGTAGGGGATCGGCTGGCGGGAGCGTTCATACCTGACGGACCAGCCAGGTGAGCAGAGCCTTCTGGGCGTGCAGCCGGTTCTCGGCCTCGTCCCACACCGCCGAGCGAGGTCCGTCGATGACGGGGCCTGAGATCTCTTCGCCGCGGTGCGCGGGGAGGCAGTGCAGCACGACGACGTCGGGGTCGGCCGCGGCCACCGCGGCCTCGTCCAGGGCGTAGGGGCGCAGCAACGTCCGCCGCCGCTCGGCTCCTGCCTGGCCCATCGACACCCACACGTCGGTTGCGAGCACGTCGGCTCCGGCCGCAGCCTCGCTCGGGTCGGCGGTGACGGTGACGTCGGCTCCCAGCGCGCGGGCCCGGGCGACGACGGACGGGTCGGGCTGCAGACCGGGTGGAGCACCGACCCTGATCGACATGCCGGCGGTGGCGCAGCCCAGGAGATAGCTGTGCGCCATGTTGTTGGCCCCGTCACCGAGGTAGGCGAGGCTCAGCCCGGCCAGGGGGCCGCGACGCTCCCGCACCGTCTGCAGGTCGGCGAGGATCTGACAGGGGTGGAACCGGTCGGAGAGCGCGTTTACGACGGGCACGGACGCGTGCGCCGCCAGCTCCACGAGCCGTTCGTGCCCGGTGGTCCGCAGCACCACGGCGCCGACGTAGCGGGAGAGCACCCGGGCCGTGTCAGCGAGGCTCTCCCCGCGACCCAGCTGGCTGCCGAGCGCGTCCACGACGATCGGGTGGCCGCCGAGCTGGTGGATCCCGGCGTCGAAGGAGAAGCGGGTGCGGGTGCTGGGCAGCTCGAAGATCATCGCCACCGAGACCCCGGCGAGCGGGGTCGGGCCGACGGTCCCGATGACCTTCAGCTCAGCCGCCAGGTCCAGGATCTCGAGCTGCTCGTCCGGGGAGAGGTCGTCGTCGGCGAGCAGGTGTCGGGTCAAGGGTGCCTCTTCTCGGTGGGGGTGGGGTCCTGCGACCGGTCCACTGCGGTGCCGAGGATTCCCGGCAGGGCCGCCACGAAGGCGTTGATCTGGGACTCGGTCACGACCAGCGGAGGGGCCAGCCGCAGGGTCGTCGGGCTGGTCACGTTCAGCAGGAACCCCGCTTCCCGGGCAGACCGCTCGACGTGCGCGGCGACCGGGGCGGTGAGCACGACGGCGACCCACAGACCGACGCCGCGGACGCTCTCGACCAGCGGGTTGTCGAGGGCGCGCAGCCCGTCCACCAGACGGGTGCCCAGCCGCGCCGAGGCGTCCAGCAGCCCGTCACGCTCGATCGTTTCGAGCACCGCGAGGGCTGCCGCGCAGGCGACCGGGTTGCCGCCGAAGGTGCTGCCGTGATCTCCCGGACGCAGCGCGTGGGCCGCGTCGCCACGGGCCAGGGTCGCGCCGATCGGCAACCCGCCGCCGAGGCCCTTGGCGAGCGTGACGACGTCGGCCTGGACACCGGGGGCGAGCACGTGGTGCGACAGCCAACCGCCGGCCCGGCCGATGCCACCCTGGACCTCGTCCAGGTGGAGCAGCGCTCCTCCGGTGTCGCAGATCTCGCGTGCGGCCTCCAGGTAGCCCTCCGGCGGCAGCACCACACCGGCCTCGCCGAGCACCGGTTCCAGCACCACGGATGCGGTCGTGCCGGTCACCGCGGCGGCGAGCCCGTCGACGTCACCGAACGGGACGAAGCTGACCGGTCCGACCAGGGGGCCGAACGGTGCTCGCTTGGCCGGCTGGCCGGTGACGGACAGAGCGCCGAGGGTCCTCCCGTGGAAGGCGCCCTCGCACGCGACGAAGCCGCCGCCCGGACGGTGGCGCCGAGCCAGCTTGAGAGCCGCCTCGTTGGCCTCGGCCCCCGAGTTGGTGAACAGCACCCGGTCGTGACCGGTCAGCGCCTTCAGCCGTTCGGCGAGGCGCACGGCTGGTTCGCTGGCGACGAGGTTGGAGACGTGGCCGAGACTGCCGAGCTGGCGGGCGACGGCCTCGCGGACAGCCGGGTGCGCGTGCCCGAGCACGTTGACCGCGATCCCGGCGTACAGGTCGAGGTAGTCCTTGCCGTCGAGGTCGGTGACGACCGCGCCGTCACCGTGTGCGAGGGCGAGCGTCGGGGTCGCGTAGTTGCCCATCAGGGCCGCGTCCCACCGCTGCTGAAGCTCCTGGGTCCGGCTCATCGGCAGGTCTCCTTCACGGCAGCACCATCGTGCCGACACCGGAATCGGTGAAGACCTCGAGCAGCAGACTGTGCGGCACCCGTCCGTCCAGGACGTGCGCCCGGGGGACGCCGCCCCTCACGGCCTGCAGGCAGGCCGTCATCTTCGG
>JBBSTR010000099.1:0-8439 GCA_038235705.1 Mycobacteriales bacterium | reverse complement strand
TCTCCTTCACGGCAGCACCATCGTGCCGACACCGGAATCGGTGAAGACCTCGAGCAGCAGACTGTGCGGCACCCGTCCGTCCAGGACGTGCGCCCGGGGGACGCCGCCCCTCACGGCCTGCAGGCAGGCCGTCATCTTCGGAAGCATCCCGCTGGCGAGGCCGGGCGCCAACGTCTCTAGCTCGGCGACGGTGATCTCGCTGATCACCTCGTCGCTCGCCGGCCAGTCGGCGAACAGGCCCTCGACGTCGGTGAGCACGACCAGCTTCTCCGCCTGAAGCGCTACGGCCAGCGCGGCGGCGGCGTCGTCGGCGTTGACGTTGAGAGGGAGCCCGTCCTCCCCCGGCGCGACGGTCGCCACGACCGGGATCTTGCCCTCGGCGAGCAGGGCCTCGACGATCTGTGGCTGGACCGAGACCACCTCGCCGACCCGGCCGACGTCGAGCTCCTCGCCGTCGACGAGCACGCCTCGTCGCCTGGCCACGAACAGCTGCGCGTCCTCCCCCGACAGGCCGACCGCGAACGGACCGTGCGCGTTGATCCGCGCCACGACGTCGGGGTTGACCTGTCCGAGCAGGACCATGCGTACGACGTGCATCGCCTCGTCGGTGGTGACGCGCAGGCCGCCTCGGAACTCGGTCACGAGACCGAGGCGGTCCAGGTGCGCCGTGATCTGCGGCCCACCGCCGTGGACGACCACCACCTTGACCCCGGCGTAGCGCAGCAGCACGACGTCCTCGGCGAACGCCTCAGCCAGCTCGGGACTCGTCATGGCGTTGCCGCCGTACTTCACGACGACGGTGCGACCGCTGAAGCGTTTGAGCCAAGGCAGCGCCTCGACCAGCGCGGCCGCCTTGGGCAACGCGTCGTGGGTGCGGGTGGCGCTCACGTCGGACGCCCCGTCATGTCGAGTAGGCGCTGTTCTCGTGGACGTACGCCGTCGTCAGGTCGTTGGTGCGGATCGTCGCCGTCTCGGCGCCGGCCTTCAGGTCCAGACGGATGTGCACCGCACGACCGTCGAAGACGACGTCGGCCGGGTCGGCGTGGCCGTGACCGTCCCTGCAGACCGGCACGCCGTTGAAGGTGACGTCCAGGACCGCCGGGTCGAACGCGGCGGCCGTCGTGCCGACCGCGGCCAGCACACGTCCCCAGTTGGGGTCCTCGCCGAAGACCGCGCACTTGAACAGGTTGCTGCGGGCGACCGCACGGCCGGCCTCGACGGCGTCCTGCTCCGACGCGGCGCCGACCACCTCGATCGCGATGTCGTGGGCGCTGCCCTCGGCGTCGGCGAGCAGCTGACCGGCGAGGTCCTCACAGATCTGCCGCACGGCCTCGTCGAATCCCTCCGGCCGCACGCCGCTGGCACCGGACGCCATGAGCAGGACGGTGTCGTTGGTGGACTGGCACCCGTCGGAGTCGAGCCGATCAAAGGTGGTCCGGGTGGCTGCCCGCAGCGCACGGTCAGCCTCGGCGGCAGTGACCTCCGCGTCGGTGGTGAGCACGACGAGCATGGTCGCGAGCGCCGGGGCGAGCATGCCCGCACCCTTGGCCATCCCACCGATGCACCAGCCGTCCCGCTCCACCAGAGCCTGCTTGGCGTGCGTGTCGGTGGTCATGATCGCGGCCGCCGCGTCCAGACCCCGGTCGGTGCTGAGCTGTCCGTGCGCCTGCTCGACCCCGGCGAGCAGGACGTCCCGCTCGAACAGCGGACCGATCAGCCCGGTGGAGCAGACGACGACATCCCCGGCGCCCACGTCCAGCAGAGCCCCGACCCGTTCGGCGGTTGCGTGCGTGACACCGAAACCGGCCGGACCGGTGTAGCAGTTGGCACCACCTGAGTTGAGGACCACCGCGCGGACCACGCCGTCCCGGACGACCTGCTCGCTCCACAGGACCGGGTTGGCCTTGCACCGGTTGCTGGTGAACACGCAGGCCGCAGCATGGATCGGCCCGTCGTTGACGACCAGGGCAACATCCTTGGTGCCGCTTGCCTTGAGACCGGCGGTCACCCCGGCCGCCCGGAAACCCCGAGGGCTCGTCACGCTCACGGGGCGACCCCGCTGCTGGTCAGTCCGGCAGCCTCGTCGAGCCCGAGGGCCAGGTTGGCGCACTGGACGGCCTGCCCGGCGGCACCCTTGCCGAGGTTGTCAAGGGCGGCGACGACGACGGCCCGCCCGCTCGGGTCCAGGCTCACCTGCAGCTGGCAGGCGTTGCTGCCGAGGGTCGCTGCGGTGTGCGGCCAGCGCCCCCGCGGCAGGAGATGCACGAACGGCTCGTCGCCGTACGCGCGGTCCAGGCACGCCCGCAGCGCGTCCTCGGAAGCGACGGTCCGCGCCGTACAGGTGGCGAGGATCCCGCGGGGCATCGGCGCGAGGGTCGGGACGTAGGTCAGCGTGACGTCCTCGCCGGCCAGGCGCGCCAGGCTCTGCCGGACCTCCGGCACGTGTCGGTGCGCCCCCACCTTGTAGGCGCTCACGTCGCTCATCACCTCGCTGCCGAGCAGCGTCGTGCTGGCCGCCCGGCCCGCCCCGCTGGTGCCGCTGGCGGTCGTGCAGACCAGGTCGGCCGGCTCGACCAGCCCGGCCTGCAGCAGTGGGCCGAGAGCCAGCGTCATCGCCGTCGCGTTGCAGCCGGGGCCGGCGATCCGGCGCGTGCCGACGAGGCCGTCACGGAACAGCTCGGGCAGCCCGTAGGCCCAGGTGCCGGCGTGCGGGGTGTCGTAGTAGGCCTCCCAGTCGCGCGGGGTCTCCAGCCGGAAGTCGGCGCCGAGATCCACGACCACGGTGCCGGGCGGGAGGGCCGACGCCAGCGCCGCAGAGGCCCCGTGCGGCAGCGAGAGGAAGACCACGTCGGCCTGGCCCAGCTCTGCCGGGTCGGTGGCGCTGAACGAGCGGCCGGCCAGGGCCGGCAGATGCGGGTGCAGGTCCGTCACCGGTGCGCCAGCGTTGGACGCGGCCTGCAGCGGCCCGATCTCCAGGTCGGGATGACCCAGGAGCAGGCGCAGCAGCTCGCCGCCGCCGTAGCCGCTCGCCCCGGCCACAGCCGCCGTCATCCCCATCTGCAAGACCATACATGAGTCTGCACGATTATTCTTACCGGGGTGATGTCCAGAGCGTCGGTGATCTTGGGGCCCAAACGCCGGTCAAGATCACCGACGTTCGGATCAGGAGCGCAGGAGGGCCCCGGTGAGCGCACCCGCCTCGTCCACCGCGGCGTCCCTGGCTGCGAGCACCTCGGTGTCGGTGAGGGTCCGGTCCGGGGCCCGGAACCGCAGCGCGTACGCCAGCGAACGTGAGCCCTCGGCGACCTGCGGCCCGGTGTAGACGTCGAACAGGTGCAGCTCTTCGAGCAGCTGCCCGGCCCCCGACCGCAACGCCGCCTCGACGTCTGCGGCCGGCACCCCGGCGTCCACCACGAGCGCGACGTCCACCGTCGCGGGCGGGTAGGGCGAGACGCGCGGCGCCTTGACCTCTCCCGCCGCCGCCGCCGCGGCGACGAGCGGGTCGAGATCGACCTCGCCCGCGCAGGTGCGGACGGGCAGTGACAGAGCGGTGACCACCCGAGGGTGCAGCTCACCGGCCACACCCACCGGCTCGCCGTCGAGCAGGATGACCGCGCACCGTCCCGGGTGGAACGGCCCCGCCGTCGACGCCCGCACCGCCAGCTGGACGCCGAGCGCCCGACCGAGTGCCAGCACCGCCTCCACCGCCGCGTCCCAGGTGGCCCCGGCACCGCACAGGGCCAGGCCGACGTGCGACGGCTGGACCGGCAGCGCAGCGTCCAGGCTCGTCCGGGCCTGCGCGGAAGGGGCGCCCGAGACACCGGGCGAAGGCGCGGACGAACCCGTTCCGAGGAAGACGTGCCCGAGCTCGAAGATGCCGACGTCGGCCAGGCCGCGACGGACGTTGCGGTCCAGCGCCTTGAGCAGTCCGGGCAGCAGCGAGGGTCGCAGCAGCGCCTCCTCGGCCGAGAGCGGGTTGACCAGCGCAGGGGCGGTCAGCCGCATGCCCATCGACGTGAGCGTCTGCTCCCCGACGAACGGCGGCGTGGTGACCTCGACAAGCCCGGCGGCCGCGAGCGCGCGCGAGGCCGTGCGCCGCAGCCGTTGCTCGGGCGTCAGTCCCCGCCCGGCGGGAGCGGGGGGGAGCACGACCGGCACCGTCTCGTACCCCTCGAGCCGGATCACCTCCTCGGCCAGCTCGGAGGTGCCGGTCAGGTCGGGGCGCCAGGAGGGCGGCTGCACCTGCAGCACGTCCTGTCCCGTGACCGTGCAGCCCACGTCCAGGAGGCGTCCGACGACCACGTCGGGGGCGTACGGACGGCCCGCCACCTGACCCGGGAACCCGACCGGCAAGGCGATCGAGCCAGCAGCGACCCGCTGGTCGAGGTCTGTCACCGGCCCGGCGACCGCGCCGCCGAGGCGGACCAGCAGATCCACCACGGCCCGGGCCGCGACCGGGGCGAGCGCCGGGTCGACCCCGCGCTCGAACCGCTTGCTCGCCTCGCTGGGCAGCCGTTGACGGCGGGCGCCCCGAGCGATCAGGACCGGGTCGAACCGAGCCGCCTCAACCAGGATGTCGCGGGTGGAGCCGGTGATCTCGGTCGCCAGCCCGCCCATGACACCGGCGAGACCCACCGGTCCGGTGTCGTCCGCGATCACCAGGTCGGCCACGGTCAGTGTCCGCTCGGCGTCGTCGAGGGTGGTGAGCCGCTCCCCCTCGGTCGCCCGTCGGACGACGAGCGGTCCGGTGACGGTGGCCGCGTCGTAGGCGTGCAGCGGCTGGCCCAGCTCCAGCATCACGTGGTTGGTGACGTCGACGGCCAGCGAGATCGGCCGCATCCCGGCCAGCACCAGCCGACGCTGCAGCCAGGTGGGCGAAGGCGCCGACGGGTCGAGGCCGGTCACGGAGGCGAGCACGAACCGGTCACAGCCGTCCTCGGCGCGGACCCCGTGCCCGCCCGAGGCGGGTCCGGCAGCCGCCAGCCCAGGGTCGTCGTACGGCACACCGAACGCCGTCGCCACCTCGCGGGCGAGCCCACGCATCGACAGGCAGTAGCCGCGGTCGTAGCCGACCGCCACGTCGAGCACGACGTCCCGGAGCCCCAGCGCCTTGACCACATCGATGCCGAGGTCGAGGTCCTCGAGCACCAGGATCCCGGACGGGTCACCGGACAGCCCCAGCTCAGCGGCCGAGCAGATCATGCCGTCGGAGGTGTGCCCGTACGTCTGACGGGTCGCGATCCGGAAGTCGCCGGGAAGCACCGCGCCGGGCACGGCGAACGGCACCAGGTCACCGACCGCGAAGTTCTGCGCGCCGCAGACCACCTCGTGGATCCGCGGACCGACGTCGACGTGGCAGAACCGGATCGGCTTCTTGAACCCGGTCAGCTCCTCGACGTCGAGGACCCGCCCGACGACGACGCCGGCGACGTCCTCACCGACGCGGTCGATGCCCTCGACCTCGAAGCCGGCGCGGATGAGCGCGGCCGCGAGCTCGTCGACCGGTGCGTCCAGCGAGGGCAGCAGCGAACGTAGCCAAGACACGGGAACGCGCACGTCAGACCCCCGACCCGAAAGCTGAGCTGAACCGGACGTCGCCTTCGTAGAGGTCCCGGATGTCGGCCACCTCGTGTCGCACCATCACCGCGCGATCGAGACCCATCCCGAAGGCGAACCCGCTGTAGCGGTCCGGGTCGACGCCGCAGGCACGCAGCACGGCAGGGTTGACCATCCCGCAGCCCCCACCCTCGATCCAGCCCTCGTCGCTGCAGACCCGGCACGGCTGCAGCTCGGCCTGTCCCCGGCAGCGGAAGCACTGCACGTCCAGCTCGGCGCTGGGCTCGGTGAACGGGAAGTACGACGGGCGCAGCCGGGTCGCGAGCCCTTCGCCATACATCGCGTGGGAGAAAGCCTGCAGCGTGCCGCGAAGATGCGCCATCGTGATCCCTTCGTCGACGCAGAGGCCCTCGAGCTGGGCGAAGACCGGCGAATGGGTGGCGTCGAGGCTGTCGTTGCGGAACACCCGGCCGGGCGCCACCACATAGCAGGGCGCGCCGCGTGCCAGCAGGGTGCGGATCTGCACGGGCGAGGTCTGCGTACGCAGAAGAAGACCGGAACCCTCCGGCTCGATCCACAGGGTGTCCTGCTCCTCGCGCGCCGGGTGGTGCGCAGGGATGTTGAGCGCGTCGAAGTTGAACCAGGCGTGCTCCAGCTCGGGACCCTCGGCGATCTCCCAGCCCATCGCGACGAAGACGTCGCCGGCCCGCTCGATCACGGTGGTCAGCGGGTGCCGGGCGCCCCGGGGCAGGGCGTGCCGCAGAACGGTGACGTCGACGGCCTCCTCCACCAGGACCCGCGCGTCCCGCTCGGTCTCGAGCAGGGCTTTTCTCTCGTCGTACGCGGCCGTCACTGCGGTCAGCGCGGCGTTCACCCGCTGCCCGGCGTCCTTGCGGTCGGCGGTCGGCAGCTCCCCGAGCGAGCGGCGGGCGAGCATCAGCGGGCTCTTGTCGCCGAGCACCCCCGCCCGGTCGGCGAGCAGGCCGTCGAGGGTCGTGGCGGCGGAGATGGTCGACAGCGACGCGTCACGGGCGGCGTCGAGGTCGGACAGGGGTGATGTTGCGGCGGTCACAGGCGGGCTCCAAGAGGGCTCATCAGGGCGGGGACAGTCTGCCCGCCGGGGACCCCGACCTGCCGGTCAGCGCAGGGGTGTCACAGCATGAAGGAGGGGGTGCCGGCGGGGAGGAGCACGCGGAAGGCCGCGCCCCCTCCGGGAGCGCGCGTCACCTCCACGGTGCCGCCGTGCGCCTCGACCAGACCCTTCACGATGTACAAACCTAGCCCCGTGCTGTCCCGGCGGTCCCCGCCGCGCCAGAACCGGCCGAACACCCGGGCGGCCTGCTCGGGCGCGACCCCCTCGCCCTCGTCGGACACCGTGAGCTCGACCCCGTCACCGTTCGGCGCCATCGAGACCGTGACGGTCCCGGCGCCGTGCCGCAGCGCGTTCTCCAGGAGGTTGCCGAGGACCTGCTCGATCTTGTCCGGGTCGAGCCAGAGCTCGGGCAGCGGCTCGCGGAGCACGACGAACCGCTCGGGCGGCTCACCGCTCGCGACCCGACCGGCGACCTGCCTGTCCACGACCGCCGGCAGGTCCACGACCTGCGTACGCATCTGCACCCGGCCGGCGTCGATCCGACTGACGTCGAGCAGCTCGGTGAGCAGCCGGGTGACCCGGTCGGCGTCGCTGTTGACCGTCTCCAGCATCAGCTTCTTCTGCACGTCGTCGAACCGGTCCCACTGGGCGAGCAGGGTGGCGGTGAAGCCCTTGACGCTGGTCAGCGGGGACCGCAGCTCGTGGGCGACCGTGCTCACCAGGTCGGCGCGGCTCCGGTCGATGCGTTCCCTCGCCCGGTCGTCGCGGAGCAGCACGACGACGCGTTCCAGCGCCCGGTCGGGAGCGCGGACGTAGGACGCGGTCACCAGCAGAGACCGCTCGCCCAGCCGGAGCACCCTTTCGGGCTGTCGGGTCCGGGTGGCGAGCCCGCCCCACGGGTCGGTGCAGGACCACCAGTCACGACCCTGCTCGTCGGTCAGCGGCAGCACCTCGGCCAGGGTGCGACCGATCTGGTCGTCGGCGCCCGTCCCGAGCAGCCGCTCGGCCGCCGGGTTCAGCAGGACCACGGCCCCACCGGCGTCCGCGACGACTGCGCCGTCCGGCAGCTCGTCGTAGGCCGTGCTGTCCACGGGGCTCCTCTGTCTGGCCGTGCTCGTGGCGGTCGACCCGGTCGTCGCCCGAGACTATCGATCGACGGCGCGGGCCTCAGCGGTGGGCGCGGGCCGAGGCGTAGAGGCAGACCGCTGCCGCAGCGGCCAGGTTGAGCGACTCCGCGCGGCCACGGAGCGGCACCCGGACGGTGCGGTCGGCGCCCTGCAGAGCCTCGTCCGAGAGCCCGTGCGCCTCGTTGCCGAACAGCCAGGCCGTGGGTGCGGCCAGCGTGCCGTCGTCCTGCAGGTCGTCGAGGTCGTCGGTCCCGGCCCCGCTCGTCGCGAGGACCTGCAGCCCGCGGGCCCTGAGCGCCTCCAGGGTGTCCGCCAGGGTGGGGCCGCTGACCACCGGGAGGTGCCAGAGGCTCCCCGCGCTGGCGCGGACACACTTCCCGTTGTGCGGGTCGGTGGAGCCCCGGGTGAGGACCACCGCGTCGCCGCCGGCCGCGTCGGTCGTACGCAGAACGGCGCCGGCGTTGCCCGGGTCGGCGACGCCCTCCAGGACGGTGACCAGGCGCAGCGTGCGCCCGAGGGCGTCGAGCGGGACGTCGATCAGCGGGGCGACCCCGACCAGGCCCTGCGGGGTGACCGTCTCCGCCATCGCCGCGAGCACCGCGTCGCTGACCAGGACCACCGGGACGCCGTCCCCGGCTGCCTGCTCGGCCAGCGGATGAGCCG
>JBBSTR010000098.1:0-8621 GCA_038235705.1 Mycobacteriales bacterium | reverse complement strand
GCGGGTGGCCCCGGGCCAGGACCTCACGAAGCAGGCCGTGCGGTCGTACGCCCGCTACTGGTGCGAGGTCTTCCGCCTGCCGTCGATGGGTCCGGAGAAGATCATCGAGGGCACCACCAGGGTCGGCGAGGAACAGTTTCGCGAGGCGCTGGCCCGGCCGGAGGGCGTGATCCTCGCGCTGCCGCACACCGGCAACTGGGACGCAGCCGGTGCCTGGTGCGGCGTCACCGGGGCGCCGTTCACCACGGTCGCCGAGCGGCTCGAGCCGGCCGGGGTGTTCGAGGAGTTCCTGGCCTTCCGCCAGTCACTGGGCATGGAGGTGCTGCCGCTGACCGGCGGTGAGCGTCCGGTGTTCGACATCCTCACCGAACGGCTGCAAGCCGGCGGCATGCTGTGCCTGGTGGGCGACCGCGACCTGTCCGCCCGCGGCGTCGAGGTGAGCTTCTTCGGGGAGGCGGCCAAGCTGCCGGCCGGCCCGGCCCGGCTTGCGCTGACCACCGGCGCGACGCTGATCCCGGTGACGCTGTCGTTCACGGCCCAGGGCTGGGAGGTCGTCTGGCACGAGGCCGTGCCGCACACCGACGTGCCCACGATGACGCAGGCGGTCGCCGACGCGTTCGCCGCCGGGATCGCCGCCCACCCGGCCGACTGGCACATGCTGCAGCGGTTCTTCCTGGCCGACCTCGAGCCCCGGCCGTGAGGGTCGGGCTGGTCTGCCCCTACACCTGGGACAGTCCCGGTGGGGTCAAGGCGCACGTGCACGACCTTGCTGAAAACCTGAGGGCGCTCGGTCACGAGGTGTCGGTGCTCGCCCCGGTGGACGACCCGGACGACCCGTCGCTGCCGTCCTGGGTGGTGCCGGCGGGCCGCGCCGTCCCCGTCCCGTTCAACGGCTCCGTGGCACGGCTGTGCTTCGGTCCGCTGTCGCTGGCGCGTACGCGACGGTGGCTGCGGCAGGGCCGGTTCGACGTGCTGCACCTGCACGAGCCCAACGTGCCGTCGGTCTCGATGCTCGCGCTGTGGAGCGCTCAGGGGGCGATCGTCGCGACCTTTCACCTGTCCCGCGACCAGAAGAGCCTCGCGATCCTCGCCTCCAAGCACATCCTGCAGACGGGCCTGGAGAAGCTGACCGGCCGGATCGCGGTGTCGCCCGCCGCCCGGACCGTCGTCATGGAGCACCTGGGCGGGGACGCCGTCCTGATCCCGAACGGCGTCTCGGTCTCGCGCTTCGAGAACGCGGAGCCGCTGCCAGGTCTCCCGTCTGGCCGGTCGGTGTTGTTCCTCGGTCGGCTCGACGAGGAGCGCAAGGGCCTCGCGGTCCTGCTGGCCGCCCTGCCCGCGCTGCTCGCGCGACTGCCGGACGTCTGCCTGCTGGTCGCCGGACCGGGAGACGCCGGGGAGCTGCTGCGCGCGGTGTCCCCGGAGGTCCGCGCCCACGTGCAGCTGCTGGGGCTGGTCCCGGAGGTCGACAAGCCGGGTGTCTACGCCGCCTCCACGGTCTACTGCGCGCCGAACACGCACGGGGAGTCGTTCGGGATCGTGCTCACCGAGGCCATGGCCACCGGCACCCCGGTCGTCGCGAGCGACCTGCCCGCCTTCCGCCGGGTGCTGGAGGACGGCGACGCGGGCGTGCTGTTCGCCAACCGCGACCCGGCGGCGCTCGCGGGCGCGCTCGGCGACCTGCTCGAGGACGCCGCCCGGCGCGCCGAGCTCTCGGCAGCCGGTGCGGTCGCAGTCCGTGCGTACGACTGGGCGACCGTCACCGCCTCGATCGTCGAGGTGTACGACGCGGCGCGCGCGGCCGTCCCGGTCACCGACATCTGGGATGAGCCGGTGGACGAGGATCCAGGCCGGGCTGGTGAGCTGTGGCGACGGTTGTCCGGCCGGACCGGCTGACGTCGCCGTCCCGGCGACATGACGACGACGACGAGATGACGACGAGATGAGCACGACCACGCTGCTGGTCACCCTGCTGGTCCTGGTGACCGTCGGCGGCTACACGAGCTGGACGGCCGGCCGGCTGGACCGCCTCCACGCCCGGGTCGATGCCGCCTGGGCGGCGCTGGACGCCGCGCTCGTGCGCCGGGCCGCGGCCGCGCGAGCGGTCGCCGCCCGATTGCCCCCGACCGCGGTCGCCGCCCGGCTGGACGAGACCGCCGCGGCGGCCCTCACCGGTGGCCCGGTCGGGCGGGAAGGGGTCGAGAACGACGTGACCGCTGCCCTGCGGGCAGCACGTGCCGGACCGGGCGGGGGCTGGGAGGACTGGGACATTATCGACGACGCAACCGTCCGGGTGCAGCTGTCGCGCTCGTTCCACAACACGGCGGTCGCGAACGCCCGCGCACAGCGTCGGAGGTGGTTCGTGCGGTATCTGCACCTGGCAGGCCACCGGGTGATGCCGAGGCCCTTCGACATCGACGACGGCGACCTCTGACGTCCCGCCACCCGACGGTCACCGCCCGTAGCGTGGGCGTCGTGCGTCTGCCTGCTGCCGTGCTCGCGGCCGTCCTGCTCACGGCTGCCTGCTCGTCCGCGGGGACGGGCCGGGTCGCCGCACCCGCACCCACGTCCGCAGCACCCGCCCCGACCTCCGTCCGGCCCGCTCCGCCGACCCCGACCCCGGCCCCGGTCCCGACCACGCCGCCACCGGCGCCGGACCCGCTGAGTCAGCTGACCGGTGAGCCGCCGCAGTCGGGCGACCCGCTCGTCGCCGTGAAGATCGACAACGCCCCGTTGGCCCGCCCCTTCCAGAAGGGGATCGGCGCGGCCGCTGTCGTCTACGTCGAGCTGGTCGAGGCCGGCACCACCCGGTTCGTCGGCATCTACCAGGGCGCCCCGGACGTCGAGGTGGGGCCGGTCCGCAGCGCCCGAGCCAGCGATGTCGAGCTGCTTTCCCAGTACGGCTCGCCGGTGCTCGGCTACTCCGGCGCCAACCGCGGGGTGCTCGCCCAGGTGCGAGCCTCCTCGTTGACCGACGCCGGCTTCGACCGGTTCCCGGGGGCCTACCGCAAGGCGAGCAAGCGCAAGGACGCCTACAACTTCTACGTACGCCCCGCCCAGCTGGCGACGATCACCCCCGGCGGGACGGGCCTGCGCGACGTCGGTCTGCGCTTCGGCGAGCTGCCGGCCGGCGGTGAGCCGGTCACGTCGCTGCGCGCCGCGTTCTCGGGCAGCACGAGCGTCAGGATCCGGTACGACCCGACGACGCAGCGCTACGTCGTCGCGACGAACGGCACCGCTGTCCCCGGCGCCGCGCCGGCCAACGTCATCGTCCAGCGGGTGCGGGTCAAGCCCGGCGCGTTCTCGGACGTGAACGGCTCCCCGTCGCCCTACAGCGTCACGACCGGCACGGGGGAGGCGGTGGTGCTGCGTGATGGTGCGTTGCTGCGTGGCTCCTGGTCGCGACCGGACGCGGGCTCCGGCACCCGGTGGCTCGACGGCGCCGGCGGCGACCTTCTCCTGCACCCGGGACCCACCTGGGTCCTGCTGGTGCCGGCGGGTCAGCCGGTCGGCCCCGGCTGACTGGCTCGGTCAGGGTCAACCCTGGCCGACGTCGGAAGTCGGCTGGGCCCGAAAGCCCGGCCGGACGTAGGATCGGGGCGGCCAGAGGACCCCGTACGCCGTAGGAGAAACCCATGAGCACCGCCCCCGTCACCGGCAGCGCGACCGTCAAGCGCGGCATGGCCCAGATGCTCAAGGGCGGCGTCATCATGGACGTCGTCGACGCCGCGCAGGCCCGGGTGGCCGAGGACGCCGGTGCGATCGCGGTGATGGCGCTGGAGCGGGTGCCGGCCGACATCCGTCGCGACGGCGGCGTGGCGCGGATGAGCGACCCGGACATGATCGACGGCATCAAGGCCGAGGTCAGCATCCCGGTCATGGCCAAGGCCCGGATCGGCCACTTCGTCGAGGCTCAGGTGCTCGAGGCGATCGGGGTCGACTACATCGACGAGTCCGAGGTGCTCACCCCGGCGGACTACAGCCACCACATCGACAAGCGCACCTTCACCGTCCCGTTCGTGTGCGGCGCGACCAACCTCGGCGAGGCGCTGCGACGGATCTCCGAGGGCGCGGCGATGATCCGGTCGAAGGGGGAGGCCGGCACCGGTGACGTCTCCCAGGCCACGACCCACATCCGTACGATCCTCGGCGAGATCAAGCGGCTCACGGTGATGGACGAGGCCGAGCTGTTCGAGGCGGCGAAGCTGATGAGCGCCCCGATCGACCTGGTCCGTGAGACGGCCGAGGCCGGGCGGCTGCCCGTCGTGCTGTTCACCGCGGGTGGCGTCGCCACCCCGGCCGACGCGGCGATGATGATGCAGCTCGGCGCGGACGGCGTCTTCATCGGCTCGGGCATCTTCAAGAGCGGCGACCCGGCTCAGCGGGCGCGGGCGTGCGTCGAGGCGACCGCCTACTTCACCGACGCCGACCGGATCGCGAAGGTCAGCCGCGGTCTCGGCGAGGCGATGGTCGGCATCAGCGCGGAGAGCCTCGGTGCCGGCGAGCTGCTGTCCAAGCGCGGTTGGTAGCGGCACCGTTTGTCGGGGTCCTCGCGCTGCAGGGCGGCGTGCGGGAGCACGTGACGATGCTCTCGCACCTGGGGGCAAGGATCAGCGAGGTGCGTACGGCCGAGCAGCTTGCGGAGGTCGACGCCCTAGTCCTGCCCGGCGGTGAGTCGACCACGATCGGCCGCCTGCTGACCCTGTTCGGCCTGTTCGAACCGCTGCAGCAGCGCATCCGGGCAGGGCTGCCGGTCTTCGGCTCCTGCGCCGGGATGATCCTGCTCGCCGACGAGGTGGTCGGCGGACTGACCGGTCAGCCGGTGCTCGGCGGCATCGACATGACGGTTCGCCGCAACGCCTTCGGCAGCCAGGTCGAATCCTTCGAGGACGACCTCGACGTCGAAGGTCTCGACCTCCCCCTGCACGCGGTCTTCATCCGTGCACCGTGGGTCGAGCGGGCGGGAGACACGGTTCAGGTGCTGGCCCGCGAGACCGGGGGACACCCGGTGGCCGTACGACAGAAGAACCTGCTCGCGACCGCCTTCCACCCCGAGCTGGGTGGCGACGACCGCCTCCACCGCCTCTTTCTGGACGGCCTCGCTCGTTAGCATGACCGCAGACGCCACCGGAGGGACATCATGAGCGGCCATTCCAAGTGGGCGACGACCAAGCACAAGAAGGCCGTCGTCGACGCCAAGCGGGGCAAGCTGTTCGCCAAGCTCATCAAGACGATCGAGGTCGCGGCCCGCACCGGCGGCGGTGACGTGGCCGGCAACCCGACGCTCGCCGACGCGATCGCCAAGGCCAAGGGCCTGTCGGTGCCCAACGACAACATCGACCGGGCGGTCAAGCGTGGCAGTGGCGAGCTCGGGGACGCCGCGGCGTACGAGGAGATCGTGTACGAGGCGTACGGCCCCGGCGGGGTGGCGATGCTGGTGGAGTGTCTCACCGACAACCGCAACCGGGCCAACGCCGAGGTGCGCACCGCGATCACCCGCAACGGCGGCAACCCGGCCGACCCGGGCTCGGTCAGCTATCTGTTCGGGCGCAAGGGCCTGATCGCGGTGACCAAGACCGACGGGCTCGTCGAGGACGACGTGCTGCTGGCCGTGCTCGAGTCGGGCGCCGAGGAGGTCAGCGACAACGGCGAGTCCTTCGAGGTGGTCTGCGAAGCGACGGACACGCACGCCGTCCGGCTCGCCTGCACCGACGCCGGCCTGGAGGTCGAGTCCGCCGACATCGCCTGGCTCCCGACCATGAGCGTCCCGCTGGAGGACGACGTGGCCCGGCGGGTGCTCAAGCTGGTCGACGCGCTCGAGGACCTGGACGACGTGCAGAACGTGTACGCGAACTTCGATGTCAGCGACGAGGTGCTCGCTTCCGTCTGAGGCGTCACCCGAACGGGTGTAAGTCGCTCCACAGGTGGTTCAAGTGGCGGGCTCGCCGTGCCCGACCTACCGTCATCCGCAGGTTGAGAACACAGCCGCTGACCAACGACGGTCCCCCTGAAACCGGTCCCGTCGTCGAGGCGAGGGATGGCGAGATGACACAGGTCCAGCAGAGGGGTACCGCCAGCACGACGGCGGTCGTCGAGGCGTGGCGCATCGCCCGCGCGCAGGAGATGCAGGGCGTGGACCCGTCGCTCCTGACCCGCGAGCAGCGGATGGACCTCGACCGGCGGGCCCAGGTCCTGGACCGGGTCGAGGAGGTCGTCGCGCAGCGGCTCATGCAGGAGCCGTCCGTCTCCACGGGTCCGCGGGTGGTGCTGGCGCACCGGCAGGAATGGTTCGGCAACAAGCTGCGGACTGCGCTCGTCGAACGAGGCGTCGAGGTGCTGGACGTCGTCACGGACGGCGCCGAGGCGGTCGGTACGGCCATCGCCCTGCAGCCGGAGCTGGTGATGGTCGAGGCCGTCCTCACCCGGATGTCGGGCATCGAGGTGCTTCGCGACATCCGACGCTTCGTCCCCGGCACGCGTTGCGTCGCACAGGTCGCCTACGAGGACGGTGTACGGGCGATGACCGAGGCGGGCGCCGATGCCGCGTGGGCGCGCAAGGTCAGCCCGGCCCAGGTCGCCGACGGCATCGTGAGCCTGCTCAGCAGCTGACTCCGGACCCGGCGCGCCGCGCCGGGTCTGTCGCACCCGTCCCCTACGGTGAACGTGCGTTCGGACCGACCGTGCGCGATCGTCGTCGGAGGGGCCTCTCGTGCGTGTCCTGGGAGTCGACCCCGGCCTCACCCGCTGCGGTCTCGGCGTGGTCGAGGGAGCTCCCGGCCGCGCGTCGCTGGTGGCGGTCGGGGTCGTGCGCACGCCGGCGACCGACCCGCTGGGCGTCCGGCTCGTCGCGATCGAGGCCGAGGTCGAGGCCTGGCTCGACCGGCACACCCCCGACGCGGTCGCGGTGGAACGCGTGTTCGCGCAGGCCAACGTCCGCACCGTCATGGGCACCGCCCAGTGCGGGGCGGTCGCGGTGCTGTGCGCGGCGCGACGCGGGCTCCCGGTCGCCTTGCACACCCCCAGCGAGGTCAAGGCCGCGGTGACCGGTTCGGGCCGGGCCGACAAGGCCCAGGTGGGGCTCATGGTCGCGCGACTGCTGCACCTGACGGAGGCGCCCCGGCCGGCTGACGCCGCGGATGCGCTCGCGCTCGCCCTGTGCCACCTCTGGCGGGGCGCCGCCCAGGCCCAGCTGGCCCGCGCACAGGCCAGGCTCGTGGGGCCACGGTCATGATCTGGTCACGACCTTGATCGCCTCGGTCTCGGGCGTCGTCGGTGGGCTGACGGCGACCGGCGTCGTCGTCACGGTCGGCGGGGTCGGCCTGGCCGTCCAGACCACGCCGCCCACCCGGGCCCTGCTGCGGGTCGGGGACGAGGTGACGCTCGCGACGACGCTGGTGGTGCGCGAGGACAGCCTGACCCTGTACGGCTTCGACGACCCCGCAGCCCGGGACCTGTTCGAGCTGCTGCAGACCAGCTCCGGGGTCGGGCCGCGGCTCGCCCAGGCGGTGCTGACGGTGCACACGCCTGACGTCGTGGTGCGTGCGCTGCAGTCCGAGGACCTCACCACGCTCGTCCAGGTGCCCGGGATCGGACGCAAGGGGGCGCAGCGGATGGTGCTGGAGCTGAAGGACAAGGTCGGTCCGGCCGGCGCGGCCGCCCCGACCTCGCCCCGGGAAGGCTGGCGGGACGCGCTGATCGGCGCGCTGGCCGGACTGGGCTACGGGCAGCCGGAGGCCGAGGCGACCGTCGCCCAGCTGGCCCTGGAGCATCCCTCTGCGACCGACGCCGACGTGCCCACGCTGCTGCGTCAGGCGCTGAACGCGCTGAGCGGTCGACGATGACAGGTGGTCGACGATGACGGGCGGTCGACGATGAGCGCACACGAGGCCCACGAGGCTGCCGAGCTGGCCCGGCGCTCCGGGCCGGGACAGCCGGTCCCGGAAGCCTCGCTGGTCGCCGTCGAGCAGGTCGAGGACGACCGCCAGGTCGAGGCGGCGCTACGGCCAAGAAGGCTGTCGGAGTTCGTCGGGCAGGAGCGGGTCCGTGAGCAGCTGTCGCTCGTGCTCGACAGTGCCCGTCGCCGCGGCCGACCCCCGGACCACGTGCTGCTGTCCGGGGCGCCCGGACTCGGCAAGACCTCGCTGGCGTTGATCATCGCGGCCGAGCTCGGTGCCGGGATCCGGATCACCAGCGGTCCGGCGCTGGAGCGGGCCGGCGACCTGGTCGCGCTGGTGACCTCGCTGTCGGAGGGCGAGGTGCTGTTCATCGACGAGATCCACCGGCTGGCGCGCCCGGCCGAGGAGCTGCTCTACATGGCGATGGAAGACTTCCGGATCGACGTCGTCGTCGGCAAGGGGCCGGGTTCCACAGCGATCCCGCTGGAGGTCCCGCCGTTCACCCTGGTCGGCGCGACGACCCGCTCGGGACTGTTGACCGGTCCGCTCCGCGACCGGTTCGGCTTCACCGCTCACATGGAGCCTTACACGCCCGAGGAGCTGTCCCGGGTGCTCACCCGCAGCGCCGGGCTGCTGGGGGTCGACCTGCGGGCGGAGGGCGGTGACGAGGTGGCGGGACGCTCACGCGGCACGCCCCGGGTGGCGAACCGGCTGCTGCGGCGGGTC
>JBBSTR010000097.1:0-8670 GCA_038235705.1 Mycobacteriales bacterium | reverse complement strand
GTGGTCGGTCGGCGACGACCCGGGGTGGGTGCTGGACCGCGAGTTCACGCCGTCTTCCGCCGTACGCGAAGACGGCTCCTACGACCGCTGGCAACGCGCCCTGGCCTCAGCCAGCTCCTTCTGACCCGCACCGGCCCCTGCCCGCTCCGTCACGACCGCTGACACCCGTTGGTGATCTTCGACGGCGTTTCGGCCCCAAGATCACCGACGACTGCGACACGGGCTGTGCAGACGAGCTCGAGCGGCCGATGAGATCGGGACGGCCCGGTCGTCGGTACGGCAGACGTCGGATGGCGTTCTGTCGGAGGGGGTCGCTAGCCTCCGCACGACCAGTGACAGACGTACGGGAGGGACGGGCGTGACCGACGTCATCGAGGCCAGGGGTCTCGTCAAGCGCTACAAGGGCGTCGCGGCGCTCGACGGGCTCGACCTGTCCGTGCCGGAGGGCACGATCATGGGGCTGCTCGGGCCGAACGGCGCCGGAAAGACGACCGCTGTGCGGATCCTCACGACCCTGCTCGACGCCGACGAGGGCACCGCGACCGTCGCCGGCATCGACGTCAGGCAGGATCCGGCCGGCGTGCGCTCGAGGATCGGGCTCTCCGGGCAGTACGCCGCGGTCGACGAATACCTGACGGGGCAGGAGAACCTCGAGATGGTCGGCCGGCTCTACAAGCTGGGCGGCAAGCAGGCGAAGGCCCGCGCCCGCGTCCTGCTGGAGCGCTTCGACCTCGCCGACGCCGGCAACCGGCCCGCCAAGACCTACTCCGGGGGCATGCGGCGACGCCTCGACCTCGCGGGTGCGCTCGTGATCGCCCCTCCGGTCCTGTTCCTGGACGAGCCGACGACCGGCCTCGACCCCCGCTCCCGCATCGGCATGTGGGACGTCATCCGGGAGCTCGTCTCCGGCGGCACGACGCTGCTGCTCACGACGCAATACCTGGAGGAGGCCGACCGGCTCGCCGACGACATCGTGGTCATCGACAAGGGAAAGATCATCGCTCAGGGCACGGCCGACCAGCTGAAGAGCCAGGTCGGCGGCGAACGCATCGAGCTGGTCGTCGAGGACTCGTCACGCGTCGACGACGCGAGGCAGGTCCTGGCTGCGGTGGCGGTGGGCGACGTCTCGTACGACGTGCAGACCCGCCGACTGACCGCGTCCGTCCAGGGTGGGGGCGCGGCGCTGCAGCAGGCCCTTCGTGGGCTCGACGAGGCCGGAGTCGTCGCGCTGGACGTGGGGCTGCGACGTCCGACCCTGGACGACGTCTTCCTGACCCTGACCGGGCACGGCGCGGAAAACGACGAGACCGACAACTCTCAGAAGGCCGGAGCCGCACGATGACGACGACCCAGGCGTCCCCCGTGCGGGACGGCGCCCCGCAGCCCATCGAGATGGGCACCCTGCAGGGGGCCCTGTCCGACGGCTTGGCGATCGCCCGACGCAACGTCATCAAGATCAAGCGGGTCCCCGACCTGCTGGTCTTCACCCTGTTGTCGCCGATCATGTTCATCCTGCTGTTCGCGTACGTGTTCGGCAGCGCCATCGACATCCCCGGGATCAACTACCGGGAGTTCCTGATCGGCGGCATCTTTGCCCAGACCGTGATCTTCGGTGCCACGATCACCGGCGCGGGCCTCGCCGAGGACGTGCAGAAGGGGATCATGGACCGGTTCCGGTCCCTGCCGATGTCCCGTGCCGCTGTCCTGGTCGGCCGGACCGCCAGCGACGTCATCATCAACGTGATCACCCTGGTCATCATGTCCCTCACCGGGCTGCTGGTCGGCTGGCGCATCCGGGACGGCATCGGCAAGGCGCTGCTGGGGTTCCTGCTGATCCTGGCGTTCGCCTACGCGGTCAGCTGGGTGATGGCGTTCATCGGGCTGCTGGTCCCGAGCCCCGAGGTCGTCAACAACGCCTCGTTCCTGTTCATCTTCCCGGCCACCTTCATCGCCAACACGTTCGTCCCGACGGACAACTTCCCCACGGTCCTCAAGTTCATCGCGGACTGGAACCCGGTGTCAGCGGTCACCCAGGCCGGTCGCAACGCCTTCGGGAACGTCGGCCCGCCCGTCCGGGACGTGTGGTCGCTCCAGCACCCGGTGGTCTACACGCTGCTCTGGATCGCGATCATCCTCGCCATCTTCGTCCCGCTGGCCGTGCGGCAGTTCAAGAAGGCCGCCAGCCGTTAGGCCCGCCCGAGGCGGGACTGCCCGGCCGGGTGGAAGGCGTCTGCCTCCGACGGAGTGTGGCGTCCAGGCGCCGGCGGGCCGCGAGTCAGCGGGCGGCGAGTCAGCGGGCCGCGATGCTCTCGATCGACAGGGACCGTGCTCCAGAACCACAGCTGCCCGTGGTTCTGAACCACAGCGGTGGTCGTTGCGAGAACCCGACCGGACCCCGGCCGGGCAACTACCCGAAAGGATGCTCGCGCGGCTCATCCCTGGCTCTGCTGCTCAGCGGCGCCAGGGAGGCAGCCAGACCGCGCTGACTTTCATGATCGACAAGACCACGACGTCGTGACACACCTGCCGGTCATGACCTGTCCCTGATGATCTTCGCCCCAGCCGCCAGGAGCGGCCCCGGTGGAGGACCCGTTGTCACCGGTGCACGAGTCACCGGTGCACGATCGTCGGAGGCTCTGACCACCGGACAACCGCGTTTCTGGCCCGGAGACGGCCAGAGACTCCGGTGATCATGCAGCTTGGGCTCCGGGGCCGAACCGTGCACCTCGAGAGCCCGATGCCGGGCCCGAGCGGTGCACAGAACGAAGGAGGCGGACGAGCGGGTGCGCGCCGAAGCCCGGGACGTGATCGCCGGAGGGTCTGACCACATGTTGGTCCGGATCCCGTAACCGCAAATGAGCAGAACCTCCGATGATCTTGCCGCCCGCGCACCCGGGGCTGAACCGTGCACCCCCTGAGCCCAACGCCGGGCCTGAGCGGTGCACAGATCGGCGGTCGGGGCTGAGGTGCCTCGGTCACTCGGTCACTCGGTCACTCGGTCACTCGGTCACTCGGTCACTCGGTCAGTCAGTCGGTCAGTCGGTCAGTCGGTGAGGCCCTGCTCGATCGCGTAGCGAACCAGCTGCGACCGGTTGTGCAGCGCCAGCTTGGTGAAGGTGTTCTGCACGTGGTTCTCGACCGTCCGGTGCGAGAGCCCGAGCCGTTCGGCCACCTGCTTGGCGGTCAGGCCCTTCGCGACCTCGCGCAGGACGTCGGTCTCGCGCGGGGTCAGCTGCGGCGCGCCGTCGTCCGCGGCGGTCCGACGATACTCCCCCAGCACCATCCCGGCAAGGCCCGGGGTGAAGACGGCTTCGCCGAGCGCCGTACGACGGACCGCGTCCACCAGGTCGATCGTCGACGCGCTCTTGAGCAGGTAGCCCGTGGCCCCGGCCTTGACCGCCTCGAGGACGTCCTCCTGCTCCCCGCTGGCCGACAGCACCAGCACCTTCACGTCGGGGGTGACCGCGGCGGTCACCTCGGCGCCGGACAGCCCCGGCATCTGCAGGTCGCACACCAGGACGGCGGGCCGGACCGCCTTGCACACCCGTACGGCCTTCTCACCGTCACCGGCCACCCCGAGCACCCGCAGGCCCGCGGCGGCGAGGTCGCGCTCGACCGCGTCCCGCCAGATCGGGTGGTCGTCCGCAACGACCACGGTCACCACAGCCTCGTCAGACGGGGACATGCAACTCCACCTCCGTGCCCTGACCGGGCGTGCTCACCACGGACACCGAGCCTCCCAGATCGGTGACCCGACCACGCACCGACTGTGCGAACCCGAGCCGGCCCTCCCCAGCCGCGGCGAGCAGCTGCGACGCGGAGACACCCGGCCCGTCGTCCCGCACGGTCACGACGACCTCCCCCGGCTCCGCCTCCACGAGCACCCAGGCCATCCCGCCGGCGTGCCGTCGGACGTTGTCGATGCACGCCGACACCGCCGCGGCCAGCTCGACCGCGACCGGCCCAGGCAGCAGCACCGGGAAGGCGGGAGCGCTGATCGACACGTCACCGTCCACGGGCAGCAGCGCCCGCAGGTCACGCTCCCCCACCGGGACGACCCCTGGTCCCGCGACGAGCGATCGCAGCGCCCGTTCCTGCTCCCCGGCGAGCGTGGCCAGCTGCCGGTCCGAGCTCTGGCGGGACACCAGGGCCAGGACCTGGAGGACGCCGTCGTGGACCGTACGGGCGAGCCGGTCACGCTCCGAGCGCCGCGCGCTCTCCTGGACCGCCTCGGCGTAGGCCTGCTCGGCCCGCCGGGCCAGCGTCGCGACGTAGCCGACGCTGACGCCCACGAGCAGGATGAGCACGACGCTGCCGACGGTGGCCCGGGTCAGCTCCCCTCGCCAGAGCACCGTTGCCGTGCCGAGCACGACCCCGGCGGCGCCCGCCGCCCACGGCCCGCGCCAGACGCCCCACGCCAGCACCGGGACCACGCCCCAGGCGAGGGTCAGGCTGGGCTGTCCGGCGTCGATCTCGGTGATCTTCTGGACCGCGCGGCCACCCAGCAGGGCTGAGACCGCAAGCAGGAGGTCGACGGTCAGCAGGAGGCTGACGGCGGGATCGGCGCGGGCGCCGGAGGGAGCTGGCTGACGCGCCCCGGTGGAGGCGGCGAGCAGGACGGTCACCACGGCGGTCCACACCGCCATGGCCCCGAGCACGAACAACCCGAGCCGGGGGCGGTCCCAGGAGCCGAGCGCAAACAGGCCAGAGACGACCGCGTAGGCCAGCGATGCGCCCCGGGCAGCGGCGACGGCACGCCACAGCGCCGTGTCGAGCCGGGCTACCCCGCGGGTGCGGGAGAGCCGTACGGCCAGCCCGTGCCCGGAGAGGATCGGCCCCGCAGGCACCTGCCCGTCGGGCCTGCCGCCCCCGGCCACCGGCCGGCCTAGCTGGCCTTGCGCTGAGGGCTGGGGGCGTCGCTGACCAGGGCCTCAGCGGCGGCGGTCCGCGCTTCCTCGATCTCGGCCTTGGCCTTGGTCGCGTAAGTGTCGACGTACTCCTGGCCGGACAGCAGCATCAGCTCGTACATGATCTCGTCGGTGATCGACCGGAGCACGAACCGGTCGTCCTCCATGCCGGTGTAGCGCGAGAAGTCGAGCGGCTTGCCGATCTTGAGGGTGACCCGCCCGAACTTCGGCATCATGCGGCCCGCCGGCTGCAGCTCGAACATCCCGACGATCCCGACCGGGACGACCTCGGCGCCGGACTCGAGCGCCATCCGGGCGATCCCGGTCTTGCCGCGATAGAGCCGACCGTCCGGCGACCGCGTGCCCTCGGGGTAGAGCGCGAGGATGTTGTCGTCCTGGAGCACCCGCAGGCCGGTGCGCAGGGCGGCGTCGGACGCCGCCCCGCCTGCGCGGTCGATGGGGATCTGCCCGACGTTCCTGAAGAAGAAGGCCTGGGCCCGGCCCTTCACGCCCTTGCCCGTGAAGTAGTCGCTCTTGGCCAGGAAGGTCACCTTGCGCGGAAAGACCAGCGGGATCAGGAAGTTGTCGAGAAAGCTCGTGTGGTTGCCGGCCAGGATCGCCCGGCCCGTGGCCGGGATCAGCTCGGGGTTCTCGACCCGCGGACGCAGCACGATCCGGAGCAGCGGACCGATGATGGCCTTGGCCAGCCAATAACCCATCGACGCGCCTTCCCGGTCCTGCGCCCCACCCGGACGACCTGACCGACACTAGTGGTCACCGCCACCCTGGGCAACGAGACCCGACCCGAGCGGAGGGCGTACGCGCGGTCGTTCTCGTGGCACCATGGATCTCTGTCCCGTCGTACGCCTGGAGCCATCGTGAGTGACCACCGATCCGGCACCATCCCTGTGCTCCGCGGGGCCGAGCCCATCGACCTGCGCGGCGGTGACGTCGGGGTGGTGCTGATCCACGGCTTCACCGGGTCGACCCAGAGCATGCGTCCGTGGGCCGAGGCGCTGCACTCGGCCGGGCACACCGTGCTCGCCCCGCGGCTGCCCGGTCACGGGACGCGCTGGCAGGACCTCAACGAGACCACCTGGGACGACTGGACCGGGGAGGTCGACCGGGCCTTCGACGACCTGAGGTCGCGTTGCAACACCGTGTTCGCGATGGGTCTGTCGATGGGGGCGACCCTGGCGCTCCGGCTGGCCGAGACCCGCGGGGAGCAGGTCGCCGGGCTGGTGCTGGTCAACGGCGCCCTGGCGAGCGACCGCAAGGACGTCAAGGCCCTGCCCGTCGTCTCCAAGGTCGTGCCGTCGCTGAAGGGGATCGGCAGCGACATCAAGAAGCCCGGCGTGACCGAGCTGGCCTACGCGCGCACCCCGCTGCGGGCGATGCGCTCGTTCACCCGGGCCTGGCCGGTGGTCACCGCCGAGCTGGGCAGGGTGCGCTGCCCGGTGCTGCTCTACCGCAGCGAGACCGACCACGTCGTCGAGCCGATCAGCGGCCGGGTGCTGCTCGCGGGCCTCCCGCACGCGACCGAGGTGGTGCTGCACGACAGCTATCACGTCGCGACGCTCGACAACGACGCCCAGCGGATCTTCGACGGGAGCCTGGAGCTCATCGCCGCACACACCTCGGACCGGGTCTGAGCATGGACGCCGCGGGGGGACGACGGAGCAACGGGTTGTTCTCCGCCGACTGGGGCGCGCTGGTCGACGTGGACCCGCGGCTCTCGGCCGGGCTTCTGGACGCGCTCGAGGCTGCCGGCGTGCCCGCCTATGTCGAGCCGGCCGCCTCGGTGGACACGGTGCACCGAGCCGTGACGATGCCGTCCCGGCCGATGGACCGCCTGTGGGTCGACCCGGCCCGTGCCGAGGCGGCCCGCACGGTGGTCAGCGCCGAGGTCGCCGACCTCACGGCCCTGCTCGCCGACGACGACCGGTCAGCTGCTGAGCGCGACGCGGCGTACGGGATGGTGCACCCGGTCCCGCAGGGCGCCGCCCGACGGGTGCTGCCGCCCCCTCGCCTGCCGACCCCCGCACCCTCGGCGGGCGCGCCGCAGCTGTCCGACGACGAGCTGTTCGCTCAGATCGTGGCGGGCTTCGACACCCCGGCGCAGGACCGGGTGCCCCGGTGGCCTGCAGCCGAGGACGCCGGACCGCTGGCCCCCCCGCCGGCGAGCCCGCCCGCGCCGCCGCCCCCGAGGCCGTCCGTCGAGCCGCTGCCTACCTGGCTCGAGCCGGATGCCGTCGAGGACGAGACCGACCACTTCGTGCCCCCGCCCGCGCCGCCAGTCCCCCGGGTCCGGGCTCGCACGGTTCTCGCGTTCATGGCGCTGATCCTCGGCCTGCTGGTCATCTTCACCCCCGGGTTCGTGCAGCTGCCCGACACCAACGAGGTCAAGCTGCTCGGCACGGCCCTGCTGGCGGGCGGCTTCTCGGCGCTCGTCTACTGGTTGCGCGAGGCCGGACCCGACGACGACAACGGCGCCGTCGTCTGATCGACCGGCAGCACAGCAAGGCGCCTGCTCGGGCTTCAGGAGCTGGTGCCGTGCGGGGTGAAGCCCTTCAGCAGGTCGTGCAGGTCAGGCGACGCCGCCGGCGCTGAGCGTTCGGGCGGCCGGCGAGGAGCCGTGACGGCACGGCTGCTGCGGAGCACGGCCAGCAGCTCGTCCCGGTCGAGGCGTCGACCCGCGCAGGTCCAGGCGTGCTGGCCACAGGACGGGCAGCTGTGCAGCTGGACGCCGTCGCGCGCGATGCCCACCGAGGTCATCGTGCGCTGACAGCACTGAGTGAGATCATCCACCTACGCAGAGTCACACAGTCTGTGCCCATTTACAAGCCTTTCACAAGCGGGCCAGGTCTGCCGCGCCGACCAGGCCGGCGTCGTTACCGAGCTCGGCGAGCCGGACCACAGGGTGCGGCCGGTAGGCCGCACCGGGCATCTCCGCGTCGAAGACCCGCCGGGCCGGCCCCAGCAGCAGGTCGCCCGCCTCAGCCACGCCGCCGCCCACCACGAGCAGTCCCGGGTCCAGGACCGTCATCAGCGTGCACAGCCCCTGACCGAGCCAGTATCCGACCTCCTCGAAGCAGGCCAGCGCCGCTGGGTCGCCCTCTCGAGCCGCCGCGGTCACCTCGGGGGCCTCGATCCCCTCCGGCTCACCACCGCCCAGCTCCAGCAGCCGCGCTCCGCGCATCGGCTGCACGTCGGCGATCTCCCGCGCCTCGTGCAGCAGTGCACGACCGGAGCAGTACTGCTCCCAGCAGCCCTTCTGACCGCACCCGCACCGGCGGCCGTCCTTGACCATCTGCAGGTGCCCGAACTCCGCCGCGACCCCGAACCGCCCGCGATAGAGAGCGCCGTCACGCACGATCCCGCCACCGATCCCGGTCCCGACGGTGACCATGACGAGGTCACGCTCACCGCGACCGGCCCCGAACCGGGACTCGGCCCAGGCCGCGGCGTTCGCGTCGTTCTCCACCACCACCGGGAGGCCCACCCGGGCGCTGACCTCGGCACGCAGCGGCTCGTCACGCCACACCAGGTTCGGGGCGAACATTACGGTCGACCGGTCGACGTCGATGAACCCGGCCGCTCCGATCCCGACCGCGGTCACCTCGTACGAGGTGCGCAGCTCGGCCACCACCTGGGCGATGGTGTCCTCCACCAGCCGCGGAGAAAGTCCCGGCGTCGGACGACGCGTCCGAGCCAGGATCTGGCCCTGCTCGTCGACCACTCCGCCCGCGACCTTCGTCCCGCC
>JBBSTR010000096.1:0-8692 GCA_038235705.1 Mycobacteriales bacterium | reverse complement strand
TGCGCGGCATCGAATATCTCGACGCCGACCGCCGCGGGTTCTGGGAGGATCGCGGCTATCACAACGTCGGCGACCCCTGGCGGGAGCAGCGCTACAGCTATCAGGAGGTAGCGGGGGACGGCCCCGACTGATCCAGCTGCCATCGCGGGTCTGCTGCACGCGCGTGATCGCGGCTGTGCCGCACGTCTGCCCAGAGCGCAGAGCCGCCTCCTGGGTTTGCCGGGCGCCGACCCTGGCCGGTTCGAGATCGTGCGGCCTTGTCACCACCTGCGCTGCGATGAGTCCGCCCCGGCATCCGAGAAGGCGTCCTGACAACGGCTCTCAGCGATCGGCGTCCTAGGCGCTCTTGCTCCCGCGTCGCGGCGTGTTGAGGATGCGGCGCAGCGACGCGAGTGGGGCCAGCGGGGTGCTGCCGGGGTGATGGGGTGTCTGCGAAGGGCTGACGCACGACGCGGTGTCAGGTCCGGGTGGCCGATGGTGACCTGATCTTCCGTCCGACACGATCATCGGAGTCTTTGACCTGATGGATGACGGACATCCCGGGCATCGAAGCGGCAGATCCTCCGGTGATCTTGCGGCGTCAGGTGTCAGGCGTCAGGCGTCGCGCAAGGCGCAGAGGGTCGCGATGTCGGCGGCGTGGGCGGCGGCATCACCGGGGGTCTCGACCACCACGGCGACACCGCGGGTCGCCGGATGCCTGAACAGCTCGGCGAACGGGTCCTTGCCGATGTGCCCCTCGCCGATGGTGGCGTGCCGGTCGCGGGTCGAACCCAGCGGGTCCTTGCTGTCGTTGGCGTGCACGAGCCCGAGCCGCCCGCGGCCGACGGTGCGGACCAGGCTGTCGAGGGTCTTCTTCATCCCCCCCGGGGCGGCGAGGTCGTGCCCGGCGGCGTACGCGTGGCAGGTGTCGAGGCAGACGCCCAGCATCGGGTGGTCGTCGACCTGGGCGAACCACGGCCCGAGGTCGTGCACGGTCGCGGCGAGCGCCTGACCGCCGCCGGCGGTGGGCTCGACGAGCAGCCGGGGTCCGTCGGGGTCCAGCGCGTCGAGGACGGGGAGCAGCAGGGTCCTCAGCTGGTCCATCGCTTGCTCCCGGTGCGCGCCCGCGACCGCGCTGCCGGCGTGCACGACGACTCCGCGTGCCCCCACCTGGCCGCCCCGGACCAGCGCGTGCTGCAGCGCTTCGACACTTCGGGTGCGGGTCGCCTCGGTCGGCGAGCCGAGGTTGATCAGGTAGGGCGCGTGGACGAAGGCGACGACGCCGTCGTCGCCGCAGCGCTGCCGGAAGGCCTCGTCCTGCTTCGGGTCGCCGATGCTCGCCGCCCAGCCGCGCGGGTTGCCGACGAAGACCTGCACGGCGCGTGCGCCGATCTCCGCGGCGTAGGCCAGGCCCTTGACCAGACCGCCGCCGACCGGGACGTGCGCGCCGACCGGGGACGGTTTGCGGGGAGGCACGGCTCAGTATGCGTAGAGGGTGACGGTGCTTCCGCGCCGGGCCTGCGTGCCCGCCTCGGGACTGATGGACCGGACCTGGTCGGAGAAGAACAGCGTGCGCGTCGTGACCGTGAATCCTGCCTTCTCAAGCTGGTTGCGGGCGTCGCGCATGCTCTGCCCGACGAGGTCGGGGACGGCGACCAGGTCCGGACCCTTGCTGACGGTCAGGAGTACGCGCGACCCCCGGTCGACCGTGGCGCCGGCGTCGGGTGACTGCTGGACGACGGTCCCGGGATCGGCGTCGTCGAAGACCTCGGTCACCTCGACCGCGAGCCCGGACAGCTGGTCCTTCGCGCTCTGCTGGTCCGCCCCGCGGACGTCCGGGACGTCGAGCTGCTCGACGCCCTTGGAGAGCACCACGGTGACGCCGGCACCGGGCCGCAGGTCGGTCCCGGGCGCAGGGTCGGTGCGCACCACGCTCCCGCGGGCTGCCGAGGAGAACTCTTCGCTCGTCGCGGACACGCGCAGACCGAGCCGGTCCAGGGTGCGCTCGGCCTCGTCGCCGCTCTTCCCGGTCAGGTCGGGCACGGTGCGACGGTCGGGACCCTTGGACAGCGTCACGGACACGGGACCGCTGGTCGTCCGGGATCCGGGCGACGGGTCCTGAGCCACGATCCGGCCGGCCGCGACCTGCTCGTCGAACACGGTGACGGGGTCGGTGGTCAGGCTGAGTCCGGCCTGCCCGAGCCGCGCCTGCGCCTGCTCGGGGGAGAGCGTGAGGACGCCGGGGACGTCGTGCCAGCGACCCTCGACGAGCCACCACGCGCCGGTCCCGCCGCCGACCAGCAGCAGCGTGACCAGCGCCGAGAGCAGCGCGTTCCTGCGGCGGTGACGGGTGCGCGGCAGCTCGGAGGTCGGAGCGCGGTGCTCGATGCGGTGGGTCCCGGTCGGGGCCACCGGAAGGCGCCGCGTGGCGCCGTCCGGCACGCGGGCGACGGTGCGCTGCTGTCCGGTCGTGCCGCGCAGCCGGATCAGCTCGGTGAGGAACGCGCCACCGTCGACCGGGCGGGCGGTCGGGTCGCGGCGGGTCGCGCGGACCACCAGGGCGTCCAGCCCGGCCGGGACCCCGCTGACGTACGTCGACGGGGCGGGTACGTCGTCCTCGGTGTGGTGACGGATCACCTGGGCCGGGGGGCCGGTCCAGGGCGGCGCACCGGTGAGCAGCTCGAAGGCGAGGATGCCGGCCGCGTACACGTCCGCCCCGGGACCGGCCCGGCGACCGTCCAGCTGCTCCGGCGACAGGTAGGCGACGGTGCCGACGAGGGCACTGCTCGCTCCGGTGCCCTCGATCGCCCGGGCGAGGCCGAAGTCGGTGACCTTGACGCTGCCGTCGTCGCCGAGCAGCACGTTCTCCGGCTTGACGTCGCGATGCACCATGCCGCGGCGGTGCGCGTGCGCGATCGCCCGCAGCACCGGCTCCAGCAGGGCGACGACGCGGTCGGGTGACTGCGCTCCCTGCTCGACGAGCAGGTCGCGGAGGGTGCGACCACGGACCAGCTCCATGACGAGGAACACGTGCCCCGACGCCCGGTCATGGCCCTGGTCGAAGATCGCGACCGTCTCCGGCGAGGCGAGTCGGGCCGCCGCCTTGGCTTCGGCGGTGAAGGTCTGGAGCCATTCACCGCTGTCGCCGTCGGCCCAGGCGTGCAGCACCTTGACCGCCACCTCGCGGTCGAGCCGCAGGTCGTGGCCCTCGTACACCGTGCCGTTGCCCCCGCGGGCGATCCGCCGGTCGAGGCGATAGCGGCCGTCCAGCACCAGCCCCGCGAGGGGGTCGCTCAGCCGGACGGTGTCCACCGGTCCACGATACGTGGGGGTCCCGCCTCAGCCGTTCGCGAAGCGGCCGCGCAGCAGGTTGATGTTGGCGACGTACCGCGTGGTCTGCGGCAGGATCCCCTTCGCCGCGATCGACCCGACCCCCTGGTAGTAGCCGGCGAGGGTGCTGTCGATGCTGCCTTCCGAGCGCATCAGCTGCCGCAGGAGCAGCACCCCGGCGGTGATGTTGTCCCGCGCGTCGAGCAGGTCCAGCGGGCGACCCGCGACCCGCTCGAGGTTGCGACCGGTGCGGGGGAGCACCTGCATCACGCCGATCGCGTCGACCCCGGAGACCACATGCTGCTGGAAGCCGCTCTCCTGGTAGGCGACCGCCAGGGCGAGCGAGACCGGGACGCCGTGCTTGCGAGCGGTGTCGCGGATGATCGCCCTGACCTGGGCCTTGCTCGGGTGCTTGCGGTTCTTCAGCTCGATCCGGTGCTTCGCCGCCGAGGACCCCACGGTCCCGGGCGAGACGACGGTCGTGCTCGGGCCCTTGGCGGCCGGCACCGACCGCACGGTGCCGGGCACCGCGATCGCCTGCCCGGCCTTGACCCGGGCGGCTGGCCCGAGGCCGTTGCGCTGCACGATCGCCGCGATGCTGGTGCCGTGTCGTTTGGCGATCGAGGTCACCGTGTCCCCGGAGCGCACGACGTAAGAGACCTCGGTCGTGGTCCGGTGGCTCGTCTTCGCCGACGTGGCGCCAGGGACCCGGAGGGTCTCGCCGGCGTAGATCATGCTTCCGGAACGCCCGTTCGCGGCCTTCAGGGCGGCGACCGAGACCCCGTACTTCTGGGCGAGGCCCGAGAGCGTGTCGCCGCTGCGGACGGTGATGGTCCCGGCCCCGGCGGTGCCGAGCAGGCCGACCCCGAGCAAGGCGGTCACCACGCCGATTCCACGTACGCGGGCAGGGGTCAGTCGGCGCGTCATGCCGCGGAACGTATCCGCCTGAGGCTCATGTGACAAGGGGTCACCAGAGTTGCTGACGTTACGGGGAGGTGCGGCCCCGGTGCGCGCGACACGCCGAGAGCGCGGCACGGACCTAGGATGGAGGAGTCCGACGACGGGGAGCCCACCCGGGCTGAGAGGCCGGCCAGCACCCTCCGGGGTCACCACCGGCGACCCGCACCACCCGATCGGGGTCATGCCCGCGTGGGGAGCGTCATGCCGCACAACATTCTGTCCGACCTGCTGAGGTCGACGTCCGACCCGTTCACGGTCGACGGCCGCACCTTCGACAGCCGCCTGATGATCGGCACCGGGAAGTTCTCCTCCCACGCGGTGATGCGCGAGGCACTGCTCGCCAGCGGCGCCGACCTGGTCACCGTCGCGTTGCGCCGTGTCGACCTCGACGACCCGGGCGACCCGCTGCTGGACGCGATCCCGCCGGGGATGACGCTGCTGCCGAACACCTCGGGAGCGGTCGACGCCGCCGAGGCGCTGCGGCTCGCACGGCTCGGGCGGGCGGCCACCGGCACGCCGCTGGTCAAGCTCGAGGTGACCCCGGACCCGCGCACGCTTGCCCCCGACCCGATCGAGACCCTGAAGGCGGCCGTCCTGCTGGTCGCCGACGGGTTCACCGTGCTGCCCTACTGCTCGGCCGACCCGGTGCTGTGCCGCCACCTCGAGGAGGCCGGTTGCGCCACGGTGATGCCGCTCGGGGCGTGGATCGGGAGCAATCGTGGGCTGCGTACGCGCGACGCCATCGAGGTCATCGTCGCCCAGGCCGGGATCCCGGTGGTCGTCGACGCGGGGCTCGGGGTGCCCAGCGACGCGGCCGAGGCCATGGAGGTCGGCGCTGACGCCGTGCTGGTCAACACCGCGATCGCGGTGGCCGGCGACCCGGTCCGGATGGCGCGGGCCTTCGCGCTCGCCACCGAAGCCGGCCGGCTCGGCTATCTGGCCGGTCGCGGCGCGCAGAGCGAGGTCGCGCACGCCTCCAGCCCGCTGACGGGCTTCCTGACGTGAGCGCTCCGCCCGGCGGTTTCGCGAAGCACCTGGCCCAGCTCGCGCCGCCCCTCATCGGTGACCTCGACGCTGCGCTGGCCCGGCCCTCTCTCGAAGCTCTGCCGACCCTGCTCCAGGCCTCGGCACTGCCCCGCATCGAGGAGCTGGCCCAGCGGGCCCGGGAGACGACCCTGCAGCGCTTCGGTCGTACGGTGCGGCTCTTCGCCCCGCTGTACGTCTCGAACGCCTGCCTGTCCTCGTGCACCTACTGCGGGTTTGCCAAGGGCCTCGACGTCGCCCGCCGCACGCTCACCGTCGACGAGGTCGAGACCGAGGCACGGACCCTGGTCGGAAGGGGTTTTCGCCACCTGCTGCTGGTGGCCGGCGAGCACCGGCTCGAGGTCTCCGCCGACTACCTGGTCGCCTGCCTGGAGCGGCTGCGGCCGTTCGTGCCGTCGCTGTCGGTCGAGACCCAGACCTGGAGCGACGACACCTACGCGCGGATGGTCGCCTCCGGCCTGGAAGGTGTCGTGCACTACCAGGAGACCTACGACCGGGAGCGCTACGCAGAGACCCACCTGGCCGGCTGGAAGCGCGACTACGACCGTCGGCTCACCTCGACCGAGCGGGCCGCCGAGGCAGGGGTGCGCCGGCTCGGGATCGGTGCCCTGCTCGGGCTCTCTGCCGACTGGCGGGCCGACGTCCGGGCCGTGGCGGAGCACGCCGTGTGGCTTCAGAAGCGCTACTGGCGTACCGAGGTGACGGTGTCCCTGCCACGGATCAAGCCGTCGGCCTCGGGCTTCCAGCCGCTGGTGCCGGTGACCGACACGGAGTACGTGCAGGCGCTCTCTGCCCTGCGCCTGGTCGCGCCGGAGGCCGGGATCGTGCTGTCGACCCGTGAGCCGGCCCCGCTGCGCGACGGGCTGGTCCGGATCGCGGTGACGACGATGAGCGCCGGCAGCTCGACCGAACCGGGCGGCTACGGCACGCCGGGGCAGGCGCAGGAGCAGTTCTCGATCTCCGACGAGCGCAGCCCGGCCGACGTCGCCGCCATGATCGAGGCGGCCGGCTACGAGCCGGTCTGGAAGGACGCCTTCACCCTGGTCGAACCGTGAGCCCCTGCTCCTCGCGTGATCATGGTCGTCTGCACCATGGCTGACCGTTCTGGGGGTGCAGACGGTCATGATCACCGCAGGATCGTGGTTGTCGGGGCCGGTCTGGCCGGGGCGCGCACGGCGTACGAGCTGAGGGTCCAGGGGTACGACGGCGAGCTGGTGCTGCTCGGGGCCGAGCCGCACCGTCCGTACGACCGCCCGCCGCTGTCCAAGCAGCTGCTCGCCGGCAGGGTCGACGACACGACGCTCGACGTCGACCTGAGCGGGGTCGACCTGCGGCTCGGCGTGTGTGCGACCGGGCTGCGCGAGGGGGTGCTCGAGACCGACCAGGGCGAGCTGGCGTACGACGGGCTCGTGATCGCGACCGGCGCCACCCCGGTGCGGATCGGTGCGGGGCTCGTGGTCCGGACGGTCGACGACGCACGTGCGTTGCGCGCCCGGCTGGTTCCCGACGCCCACGTGGTGGTGGTCGGGGCCGGCTGGATCGGGGCCGAGGTGGCGACCACGGCGGCGGCCAAGGGCTGCCGGGTCACGGTGCTCGAGGCCGGTGACGCGCCGCTGGCCGCGCTGGGGGAGGTCGGTCGGTTCACGCTGCCCTGGTACCACGCGGCCGGCATCGAGGTGAGGCTGCAGACCCCTGCGCTGTCCGTCGGTGACCGGGAGGTCCGAGTGCCGGGGGAGGTCCTGATCGCCGACGTGGTGGTGGTCGGGGTCGGCGCCCGGCCGGACACCGACTGGCTCGAGGGCTCACCGGTGCCCGTCGATCGCGGAGTGCTCGTCGACGCGCACCTGAAGGCGGCCCCGGGCGTCGTCGCGGTGGGAGACTGCGCCGCCTGGGAGTCCCGTCTTTTCGGCACCCGGCTGCGCGTCGAGCACTGGGACGACGCGCTGCACGCGCCGACCGTCGCCGCAGCGACGCTGCTCGGCCGCCTGGGTGCGGAAGACGGGCCCGTCCACGACCCGGTGCCGTATTTCTGGAGCGAGCATCTCGGGCACCGGCTCCAGCACTGCGGTCACGCCGAGGGCGCCGACCAGGTCGTCCACCGCGGCGACCCGACCGGCCCGTCGTGGTCGGTCTGCTGGATGCGGCAGGGTCGGCTCGTCTCGGTCCTCGCGGTGGACGCTCCCCGTGACCTCGCGCAGGGGCGACGCCTGATCGCGGCGCGGGCCTGCCCGGACCCGCTGCGACTGGCCGACCCGTCCGTGCCGCTCCGTTCTGCTTGAGCAGGGGGTGCCTAGGCTGACCGGCATGGAGATGCTCACCGTCCCCGAGCTGGCTGCTCGACTCGACATCGATGAGGTGCACGTCCGCACGATGATCAAGGACGGGCAGCTGCTGGCGGTCCGGAAGGACAACGTGCCGATGATCGCCGCGCGCGAGCTGGACGGCGCCGTGCCGGTGAAGCACCTGCCCGCGGTGCTGCGCTTGCTGCGCGACGCGAGGTACAGCGACGACGAGGCGTTCGCCTGGCTGACCACCGAGGACGACAGCCTTCCCGGCAGCCCGCTCGACGCGCTGCAGGAGAACCGGGCGACTGAGGTCAAGCGCCGTGCACAGGCGCTCGGCTTCTAGCCCTGTCGTTCTGCGTACCGATTACCGAAGAACCCGTTGTGGTCTACCTGCGAGCGCCCGGCGGCAGAGCACCTGGAGGAGGCCGCCGAGCACCAGCAGGCCCGACGCGGGATCAGACCCAACATCGGCACCACAAGAGCACCGTAGAGCCGCTCGTGTGAGCTGCGCGTCAACGGTTCTCCACCGGCCGACAGCGCAACCCTCGGGAAGGCCCTTAGGCTCTCGGGTCGTGCAGGTCACTGTGAACGGTCGAGGCGTCGAGACGGACGCAGGCACCACGATGCCCACCCTGATCAGCCGTTTCGGGCTCCAGGTCGGCTCGGTCGTCGTGGAGCACAACGGCCGGGCCCTGGTGCGGGCCGAGGTCACCGAGGTGGTGCTCGTCGAGGGGGACCGGGTCGAGCTGGTGCGGGCGGTGGCCGGTGGTTGACCTTCGACGCAGGCTGGCAGACGCCCGGCTCTACCTCTGCACGCCGGACCGCCCCGACCTCGCGGACTTCCTCGAAAGGGTGCTGGCGGGCGGTGTCGACATCGTCCAGCTGCGACAGAAGGGGCTCGAGGCCCGCGCCGAGCTGGCGTTGTGCGAGGTGCTCGCTGCGGCTGCCGAACGGCACGGGGCGCTGTGGTCGGTCAACGACCGGGCAGACCTCGCGCTGGTCTCCGGCGCCGACGTGCTGCACCTGGGCCAGGACGACCTGCCGGTGCCCCAGGCCCGGCGGATCCTTGGGGCCGGACCGCTGGTGGGGGTCTC